>NZ_JBXWMK010000003.1:0-460870 GCF_059609785.1 Ruegeria sp. YTSC003
TGTCTCGTCCGGGCAAACCAAGCTGGGCACTGACCAAATAGACCAATAGCGCTGAACCAAAGACTGCTTTGCCGCGCATGAGTGTTATGCCCAAGGCATTAAGCAGCTTGCTCATTCGGCACATGTTTGCATCGCGGTTCGGGAAGCTGGCCCATAGTCTTGGAAACTCCCCGGTCGACCGTGAGTTGTTTCCGATTTTCTTTCCAACGGGGAAGGCGGCGCATTGGGAATGCCAGCAACTGACGGAGATTGGGCAACCCTTGGATTTGAATGGCCGCCTAAAGAGCGATTTTGTCTAAAGCATCGCGACGACCTACGAGGCCGCCGCCATCTCCATAAACAGGACGATGATACTTGTGTCCAAGGATGTCGGCGCGTATCCGGTCGTCTACGCCTGCGTGTAAAAGCGCATCTTCAACGTAGTGTCTTAAACTATAAGCAGTGTGGCGCGGCGTTTCCTTCAAGCCATTGTTCCCCATGTATTTGTTGACTAACGCTGACCAACCCGAAGCTTTGCGGACGTATTTCTGGATGCCGCCACGCGCTACTAATCGTCGCGCGGCCTCTAGGGACGCGCCCAGTAGCGGAATTTCGCGCCGTGTATGTGCAACTTTCAACTCGCGCCCATTGGGGGCAATTCTGATAAAAGGTATGTTTTCTTGAATACAGAAGTCCTCAAGGGGTGCGTCCGTGACCTCGGAGGGCCTTAGGCCAGTGTTGATCATGACCAGCAGGATATCGGCTGCCTCTGAATTTAAACCGTCAAACGCTCCTTTCGCCAATAGTCGGTCCTGAAGCCATTCTCGGCTGAAAGATGGGCGTTGTATCTCCTTTGCGCCGTCCAGAGCCAACTTGGAAAACGGGTTTTCAAGATGGGTCGCGGTTAGCTCACACCAGGTTCCCCAAATCTCTGCCAAGTGCCCAAAGTCCTTGTTAGCAGTTTGTGCTGCCAGGCCATCAGTCTCGATGCGTTTCGACCACCAATTCCGAAACTTCAACGCATCTGAGCGTGTGATTTGATCAATCGGCGGTGAATGGGATGGGAACACGACCGAGACGAAGTTCCTGACTGCCCGCTCTTTGGACAATTTCCAACGGCGCTTTTGCGCGTCTGATTTACTCAAGTGACGGGTTTTAGTTAGGTCGATGTACTCATTGAGGACACTCTCGAGATCAGGGCGAGTGACCGGCACAGTCCCAAGAACGGCTCGGACTACTTCGGGTGTTTCAAGCTTTTTAGGTGTGCCAAGGGAATTTAGTCGACCAACGATTTCTTCAATTGGCGAACTAAGTAGGGTGTTCAGTGCGCGATATTGAAAACCTCGCACTCCAGCAAGTTTCTTTGCCGACTCGTAGTGCGCGCGGGCCGTGCCGCTATCACCAGCGGCCAGAGCTTCCCATTCCGCCATTCGTGCGACCTCAATTTGGGCAGCTTTAGCCAATGCCTCAGCTTTGCTGTCTGTATGAAGGGCTTGTCGCACCTGGGTGATCGGTTGTCCATCTTGGCCGCGAACAAGTCCTTTGAAACGCTTGGGAACGCGCTTCACCCAATAGTAACGCCCTCGGGCATTGACGATCCCCATTGCAATCCTCTCGCGCGCTCCGTTAAACGGTTCGATTTAGTCTCTGTTGCGGGATTTCTGACGACAGTCAATTGAATTTTTGAGTAACTAACTGGAAAAAATAAGTAAATTTTTCGAGCGAGCTTTGTTTCGGTCCGATTTTGGAGGCGAGTACCGGAATCGAACCGGTGTACACGGATTTGCAATCCGGAAAACTTCGTTGATTTCAAAGGGAAAAATTGTAAACGGACTTGTTTCGTTCAGGGTCATTTTTCAATAGGTTACGAAGCCCAAGTAAACGGTTTTTCGCAAGCTTCTCTACCAGCCTGCAGGCAAAGAAAAACCGCTGAGGGGGCGGCCACCCACCTCAACGGCATAGAAGAATATTTCCTTCCCCATACCTACGGCATTTCCGGTCTGACCTCAACCCAATTGGCGGTGAGATCATGAGCTGGCGCATAGCGAATGAATGCGCCGAGCGCCGCTTTGGCAGCGCCGCACGCAAGCAGATCATCATGTTCCTGGCCGACAAGGCGAGCGATGACGGCTCGGGCATCTGGTGTTCCAAGGGGACGATCCAGCGCCACACAGAGCTCAGCGAGAGCACGGTGAAGCGCACCATCATCGACTTCCTGCGAGAAGGCATTCTGATCGAGACAGGACGGCGGCACTGCAAGAACGGCTACACCGTCATTTACCGCATTGTTCTGGAGCGCGTGGCCGCGCTCGAACCCACTGCCGAGCCCGATATTGAGACGGGGGTCACTGTGAACCCCGTCCAGCCTGAACCCGGTACGGGGTCCACGGTGAACGGGGTACGGGGTTCACGGTGGACCCCAAACCATCCTAAAACCATCCATAAACCACCTACGCGCAGGCGCGAGGCGGCGGAGGAGGTTGAAGATCTTGAAGCTGAGAAGATCTTGGCGGCCTATCCCGAAGATAGGATCCGAGACCGGCGGACTACTCTGCGCCTGATTGCAGCGGCTGTGAAAGCCGGTGTGGAACCCGATGATCTGAAGCAGGCGGTCAAAGCCTATGCGAAGGAAAGCGAGGGCTACACGCGCAGCAAGGTCTGTTTCTCGGACAATTGGTTCAAGATGCGCAGGTGGGAGAAGGGGCTTGCACAGGTGCAGTCCGACCGCGAGAAGGCACGAGAGGCCAAAGCCAAAGGCCGTGCAAGCCTCGCCGAGTGGATCCACGAGCGCCATCCCCTGTGCCGCCATATCACGAACCGCCAGATCGAGGATTTGATCGCATCACAGCTGGTGACGCCCGAGCAGGTGCGCGCTGCGGGGCTGCAGGCATGACTTTCGAAGGAAGGCGACGCAATCGCTTCCTTCGAGCAGACGCGTTGTATGAGTGTGGTGAGGTGACCGGGTTGTGTTTCGTAATGGTAACCTTAATGCGCCCAATGTTATGCTGAGTTAACATAAGATGGGGTTCGTGTGGCGGCGTTGGGTTATGGAGCTAAGCGGTGAAAATTGACATTAATGTTTTCTCAGTGTAACATTTTTGGGCTTAGTGTCGCCTGGAGATATCATTATGGCTGTTCCGATCAAAATGCCCAGAGCGGCACGCAAAGAGCTCGTGACACTTGGGGAAAACATTCGTGTTGCGCGACTGCGTCGCAAACTGACCGCTGAGATTGTCGCGCAGCGCGCTGGCACAACGCGGCAGACCATTGCCAAGATCGAAAGCGGAAACCCCGCAGTCAAGATCGGCACTTACGTGGCTGTGTTGCAGGCGCTCGGCCTCTTGAAAGGTTGGGGGGATATCGATGATCCGGTTGGCGAGCAGATGGCCCTGGATGACCTCCCGCAGCGCGCGAGACTGAAAAATGGTTGAGGTATGGATCGACTGGAAGGGGCTGAAACAGGTCGGCACGCTCCACCGCACAGCAGGGCGCGGCCGAGAGCGGGTGTCCTTCACCTATCATGACGATTGGCTTGCCGACGAAAACGCCTTCGGGCTTTCGCCGGACATGCCCCTAGTCAAAGGACAATTCGTGCCTGGGGCAGGGCAGGACATGCTTGCACCGCTTGGGGATTCTGCCCCTGATACCTGGGGCAGAACGGTGATGCGGCGCTATGAGGGGCGCATGGCAGAGGTCGAGGGGCGACGTCCGAGAGTGCTGCAAGAAACCGACTACCTGCTTGGCGTAAATGACGAGACACGTTTGGGTGCGCTGCGCTTTAAGGTTGATGGTGAGTTCCAAGCGCGCGAGGGTATCGGGGTGCCTGCGCTCGTGAGCCTTGGGGATTTGCTTCATGCGTCTCAGCGCGTTTTGCGCGGGGAGGAGACCGCTGAGGACCTCAAAATGCTGTTTGCACCGGGGAGCTCGCTAGGAGGCGCTCGGCCGAAGGCCAGCATCCTTGACCAGCACGGCCGTCTTTCTGTTGCCAAGTTCCCGAAAGAGACGGACACCTATTGCGTCGAGCGCTGGGAAGCCATTGCACTGGAGCTCGCAAGACGCGCCGGAATTACGGTTTCGGACCACACGCTTGAGATGGCGGGCGACAAGCCTGTTTTCTTGTCCCATCGGTTTGACCGGAACGAGGACGGCAGGATCCCGTTTATCTCAGCGATTGCGATGCTGGGCGGAAAAGATGGCGAAAGCTACAGCTATTTGGACCTGGCAGACATTATCACCTCAGAAAGCGTCACACCCGATCAAGACCGCGAAGAGCTGTACCGGCGGGTCGCCTTCTCCATTCTCGTGACGAACCTGGATGACCATATGCGCAATCACGGATTTCTGCGCGGGCGTGGCGGCTGGCACCTCTCACCGGCTTACGACATCAACCCTGTGCCGAACCAACCGCGTGTGCTCAAGAGCTACGTTGATGACGACAATCCGGATGCGAGTATCGCTCTGCACCGCGCGCAACATGAATCCTATCTTCTTGAACGCGGGGAGGCCGATCGCATCATTTCTGAGGTAGCCGAAGCGACTATCGCTTGGCGTGATGTTGCCCGTGCCTTGGGAGCTCCGGAGAGGGAGATCAGGGAGATGGCAACAGCCTTCGAGCACGAGGAAGCGGATCTGGCGCGAGCGTGAACCGCGGTAGCTGTCGCCTCGCGTTGATTGAGCTCGAGGGCAAAGCAACACACCAGTGTGAAATTTACGCTGAAGCGCAAATCTAGAAAAATTACGCTGAAGCGTAAGATGTCGAGAATAATGGCTGCTGCGGTCTTTGAAGTTCCTGCGCCCTTATGGAGCAGGTTGACGAGACCAGTTAAATTCTGAGTTCCAAGTCCGTTCCTCAACGCCGTGTTTCTGATTGCTGAACATAAGCAGGCAGCCGTAGCAGACGCGGTGCAAGGCCCGCTTCAACAAGAAAATTCCCCTGCGCCAGCGCATTCCTCGCGAGGCAAGTTTCTCGCTGACAACCCCTTGGTGCCAGCTTTGGTCATGTTCATCGAAACACTCAAAGTGAGGATCAAAAAATGGCTACTCAAACTCTGAAACTGAACGTCAAATCCGGCGAAAAAGACGGCAAGAACTTCTGGGACCGCTGCGGCGTCGTCTTCGTCAACACCGACGACAGCGGCAACATCACTTCGATCAACGTCAAGCACAGCATGTTCCCCGACGTCGACATGGTCGCCTTCCCTCGTCGCGATGAAGACCCGGTCATCGAGTGATCTTAGCGCCAGGGCGGGATTCCCGCTCTGGTGCCCCGTTGCTCAAGGCTCTGGATCTTTTCTCAGAAGCGTCCCTTGTTCCATTCATGCTCTTCCGCACGCGAAAGGGGCTGCGATGATCCTTCTTTGCGTACGAAGAACTCCTCCTTACCTTCGGAAATCACGTAAACGGGTTTGTTCGCCCTTGTGACCTCAACATGACAAATCTGTTTGTCGTCATAGGTGGGCCAGTTGAGCTTCCAGAGCTTCATAACGTCCTTGCCGAGGAACTTGTCGAAGATATTAGCAATGTGGAGTTGAAAGCCGTCCCGATCTTTCTTTGAAAGTGTGCCGCAGTCGAGTTCGAGGCCAATGGCATTCCCATGGTCATCTACACCAATGAAGAGGCTTCCACCGTCAGAATTCATGAATGCCGCAACTGTCTTGGCGACCACATGCTCGAGCTTCTTGTTCACTTCGCCAGTACGCATGTCGTATCGCAGAGTGGATTTAAACTCTACCAGCTGGCCTTCCCCCTCGAGGATCATTTCGTGGATGGGATCGATCTGAGCAGGTGCCTCGGATGGTTCGATGCGCTTCAAGATCTCGGCATAGAGAACTTCTGAGCGACGCTTCAGGAATGCAGTGAAATCGGCTTGAACAACTGAGGCATCATCCAACTCGATGAGATGGCTGCTCAGCGCGTGTTTCAATTCTGAGTTCTCATCTGCAAAATCCGCTAGATAGACCGAGGGGGCCTTTGCGCCGATCCGCTTCTTGTTCAGTTCGGCGCTGACCAAAGTGATGTTGACAATCGAGTTGGCATAGGGGGTTTCTGCATCGCTGCCGTGTTTACGGACAAATGCCCTCGGAAAGAAATGGTGGTAGTTCTTACTGCTGGCGATCTTGAGATAGGAGTTATCCAGAAGCACTTTACCATTTGTGTCGAAATCTTTTGGTTCATGATATGCGAGAATGCACAGGATCGACTTGCAGATGGCGTTCCCGGTCGAGAAGTCTGTTTCACGAAGATCTTGAGCTGAATTGATGAAAAGTTTGAACTCGGGGTAAGCTGGCCGCTGGCCTGCTATGATTAGATCAACTTTCTTGATATCAGCCGCCAGCTTGGATTCAGTTGCCGATGAATACCGCAGCGACAAGGAAGAACGCCAGAAGAGCTCTTCCAGATATTTCCGTTGCTGCCCGCTGGGTGACTTGCCCGTTTTCAAGAAGAAGTAGGCAAAAGGCACGATAAGAGTGTCGTAGGGCAGAATTTGGGAAACAGGTATCCGCAATACTGTTCGGAAGTGATCGATGGTCTTCTCGATCGCAGAGATGACATCATCCCACCTTGCAATGATGTCCGCCTTGTCCAGGCCAAGGATCGTCTTTCGCTTGCACTCCTTCGACTCACTTATGACGAGACTCAGGATTTGCAGAAGAACAGAGGGAGAAATGTTTTCGTACTTGCTGTCATTAAGCCTTTTCTGGAACTTCTCCCAACGGGCCTGCATGTCGAAATCAGCGGCTTCGTCGTAGGTCTTGGCCGACATGATTTCGAAAAGCGTGAGAACCTTTCCCCCCGTATTTATTCGAGTAAACACCTCAATGGCGGACTCGATATCGTTCTGTCGAAGGGTGACGGTTGAGAACGCATAGGTCTTAAAGGCGCTGGAATAAGCACTGATCTGATTGATTTGTGGTTTCTCAAAACCACGCTGTTCCAGTTCATTGCCCATCTGGTAATCAAAGTTCAGAACGTCATGCAGAGGTATGAAAACCTCCGCCTCGTCTTTCACGGTGACGATGTCCTTTTCCTTCTCCTCGAGGTTCTCTTCCAGGTTCACGACGATGTCTTTGTAGTCGGTCACCTTTTTCTCGGTGGGTTTTCTGATCTGCGCACCAAGATAAGCCGCGAAGAGGGAAGTGATGCGTTGCTGCCCATCAAGGACATACTGAACATTGCGCCCTATGGGCGTCTCGGGTAGGTCAAAGCCACCAATGTTTTTTATATCATTGATGCGTTGATCCGTTTCCCAAAGGATGAAGGTTCCGATGGGATAACCTTTGAGGATAGAATCCAGAAGTTTGGCAGTTGCCTTCAAGTCCCAGACGAAATCCCGTTGGAACTTGGGCACCTTGATGATGCCTTTTTTGACGTCCGAGATCAGGTCATCGTATGTCTTCGAATCTGGCTTTGGCTGGTTATTCATTCTTTCGTCCGTTTAAATTCAATGCTTGTGCAATTTCGGAAGGTTGGCCAACAACGATTGCAGACCGTTGCGCTCACAATGGATCAGGTCAGCGAAGCGCCGCTGGGATAAGTGGGACAAACAGTTTTGGTTCAAATCAACACCGACCAAAGGTTATCTCCAAAGCATCGCTAGTTGCCCCGAACTGCGGACATGAGCTCAGAAAAGTCTGATACCACATCATACTTAACCCGGTCATTTGGGACGCTGTTTGCAATTTCCTCAAAAAACTTCCTAGCGCACTTGATTTTCTCTCGCTCCAGCTCGCGGAACTTGAGAGACGGCTGGGAACCCTTTGTTTCCGCCACAAAATAGATGTGTTGCACCGATTGCTCTTTGAAAGCTATCGCCCAGTCGGGGTTGTAGTCTCCGACAGGCGTGGGGATGAGAAACCCCTGCGGAAGCTTCGAGTAGACGACGATTTCATCGCTTGTATCCAGGTCTTCGACAAATTTGCGTTCGACCCCAGAGTCGACCACCGCATAGTCATAGATGTGGTTTCGCAACTTCCCGACGGCTTGCGTCAGATCAGTGCCACTCTGGGTCGCGGGGAAAATATCGGTGTCGTATCTGTCGGCAGTTGCATCATAGGTCAGATGCTCGATGACAGTCGTGGCCTTTTGCTCTTTGATTATGCGTGAGGCCTCAGAGATGAACTGTTCAGGGTTGGCCTGGAACGTCGAGAACTTCGCAGCGCTCATTCCGGTCAGAATTTTCCCGATCGTCCCACGCGTCAAGTCTGCACCTTCGGCAAGTTTGCCGATGACATCATATGAAACCAGCGAGTGGGCAGAGCTGCTTTCCTCACTGCGTATACCCGATTGCTTGAACGCAGCTCCGGTTCGAAGCTGAGCCTCAGTCAGCTCATCCGAAAGTTTGCCTTCGGTGACGACGTATTGCAGAGGCGAGACAACGAGATCCCGATCCAAAGCATTGACGCAGCGTCTGACCAGGTCATTGGAGTCAAATTCGACCTGATAAACAGCCTTGCGGTTGATGCGCTGCCAAAGTTCTTGAAACTCCTTCTTTTCGAAGTTCTTGTTTCGTGGGATTGCTTTGGGCTTGCGGCCATCGCCCATCATGTTCTCGAGCTGGCTTCCGTTGAACACGGTGTCGATCAGTTGCAGGATCTGTTCCTGTTGGTCCAGCAGTTCTTCGGGCAACGCAGCCAGCGTGCCCGCCTCACGCGCGTCATGATACGCTTGAGTGATGCCATCATTATCATCGATGTAGTCGTTCTTGACGAGATACCGCTCGATGCGTTTGGCCATGTCCTTGGTTACAGTGGTTTCACTGCCGTTGACCGTGATCGACTTGCCTTCGAAGTACTCGGCGTTCGCTTGGCGCGGGCGCTCCGACAGGTTTTCAGCGATTTCCTTCTGAAGCCCGCCGACAAAGTCTTTGTAGCTTTCACTGGCCACCACGGTCAGGACGTTGATGTCATGCACGGTTGCCGCGTGATCCATACGATCGCCGTTCTTGTTGACCGAAATGCGGAGGCCCCGGCCAACCTCTTGACGACGCGATATGGTGTTGTCGCTGTGCTTGAGCATGCACATCACAAAGACGTTCGGATTGTCCCAGCCCTCGCGCAAAGCGGAGTGGGAGAAGATGAACCGCGTCGGCTCTTCGAAGGAAAGCAGGCGCTCCTTGTCCTTCAGGATCAGGTCGTAGGCCGAAACGTCATCTGTCAAACCAGCGAACTCACCGCGCGCTTTGACCTTCGGGTCAACCAGCTTGCCCTTCTTGTCGATCGAGAAATAGCCGTTGTGGGTTGCACCGACGTCGATGCTGTCCAGATGCTTTCGGTAGGCTTCATCCTCCAAGGGCAGCTCGCCAAGATACTCGGTTTTCAGCGCTTCGTATTCCTCTTCGAAGACGCTGGCATATTCGCCTTTTTCGTCCTCAGCATCGTAGTCCCGATACTTCGCCACTTCGTCGATGAAGAACAGGGACAGCACTTTGATGCCCTTGGCGAAAAGCTGCTTTTCGCGCTCGAGATGGGCCGCGATGGTCTCGCGGATCTGAATGCGGCGGATGTCACGTTCAGTGATATCGCCACTGGCTTCACCAGCCTTCAGGACAGCGCCGTTCGTGAAATGTACCTCGTCCACTCGTGCGTCGATGTCAGAGACGACAAAGTCTCGGTATTGATCAAGCCCCTTGGACAGGTCGAACAGGTTGCGACCTTTCTCGACCTTCCGCAGCACCCGCTTGATGCCCGAGCCCGTCTTCACCTCCATCTCAATCCGCGCCACAGGGTCGCTTTTGGAAATCTGGATGCCTTCCAGATAGAGATACGCATTCGTGCCCGTCAGACCCTTGGCTTGAATGCCGCGCACCTCGATTTTCTTGACCAGCTTCTGGCTGAACGCGTCGACCGCATCCAGACGATGCACCTTGTTGTGGATCGTCTTGTGGGTCGCGGAATAGCGCAGGATGAAAAGCGGGTTGAACTTGGGCAGGGCATTCTGCGTTGCCGTGCCTTCCATCTTCTGTGGCTCGTCGAGGATCAGGATGGGGCGGTTCTTGGCAATCACGTCGATGGGGCGGCGGGACTGGAAATCATCCAGCTCTTCATAGATTCGCCGGTTGTCAGCGCCGCTCGCATTGAACGCCTGCACGTTGATCACCATCACGTTGATGCCCGCGTCCGAGGAAAAGCTCTCCAGCTCATGCAAACGCTTGGAGTTGTAGATGAAGAACCGCGCCTTCTTGCCGTAGCTTTCGACGAAATGCTCGGCCGTCATCTCCAGCGACTTGGCCACGCCTTCGCGGATCGCAATCGACGGCACCATGATGATAAACTTGGACCAACCATAGCGCTTGTTCATCTCGAAGATCGACTTGATATAGCAATAGGTCTTGCCCGTGCCGGTCTCCATCTCAATGTCGAGGTTGATGGCCGCGCCCGCCTTGTAGCTGGCCTTTTTGGGCTTGCCCTTGTCATCGACAAAGGTGCTCAGGCTTTCGGACAAGGGAAGGTTCTGGCGCTGCTGCACCTTGCGGATGTTTTCCAGCACTTGGCTCGTAGGCATGGCAATATCGGCGTTACGAAAGCCGTCTTCATCGGACCGCATCTGCTTACGGACACCGGGGTCGATCCGATAGACCTGGGCCGCCGTGTTGGGCTGGCCCTCGAAACAATCGACCACGGCCTCGACCGCCGCTGTCTGATAGGGTTGCGACTTGAACTTGATTTTCATGGTGTCAAATCGCCTTCACTTCGGTCTCGGGCGACATGGCTTTGAAGATTTGGCGCACGTTGATCTTGGTCTGGTCGTCGGCAAAGCCGGTGTCCTTGAACACGATCCGCATGGGAGCAAAGCCTGCTAGCTCTTTGACCAAATCTTCAGAGATACCATCGTCGAAACAGGCCATCAGGGCGGTGTCGGCGACGAAGAAGACTGTTTTGCCCTGAACCGTCTCGCGGTGGATGGGCAGGGTCAGGTCAACGCCCCAGTCGAGCAGGACCTGGAACAGCAAATCCTCGGCCGTGCGGTCCGGTTTGATATTGTCCACGCGGGATAGCAGATCGGCCTGAGCGGTCTGATCCGGCGTGTAGAACACATCCGCCATGTTGGAGCTGTCGATCTTGAGCACGCGGAAGCCGACATCCTTGTTCCAATCGGGGTGACACTCCCCTTCGAGGATTTTATGACCCGCGCGGCGGATGCGTTCTTTGGAGATTTCGGCGATGGTTCGATATCCGGCCTTCGCCGCATCCGTGGTTTCGCCTAGTTCTTCGGGGATCTGGATCATTACAAAGTGGCGATCGACGCCATCTTTTGCAGAAGTATCCATCAAAGCGTGAGCGGTTGACGATGACCCCGCAAAGAAGTCGATAACTATGTCGCCGTTGTTGGTCGCGGCCTGTTCGATGAAGGTTGTGATCAGTTCAGTTGGCTTCGGGAAGTCAAAATACTTGCCCGCAAGAAGCTCTGTCACTTGTCTTGTGCCATTTGTGTTGAAGCCTACCTGCTCTGAATCCAACCAAGTTGAAAAGCCGGTGACGCTACTCTGCAGGTTCGCGAGGAACTTCTTCTCCCTTGGCCGACCTTCGGGTTTGGAAGGGAATAGAATTCGTCCTTCCTCAATCATCTTCTCAACGTTGTCTTTGCTTTTGGACCAGCCGCGATTGGGGTTTGGAGGAAATACATTGCCGGTTGCTGGATCGACAATGTCGTAGTGCAAATTGGGTCTTTGGGTGGCGGTCGCGAGACCTGAAAGATCGATGCTGGCCCACGGACCTCGGGGGTCGTTGTCCGGATTCTTGTATTTGGCGGTGTCGATGTCGCGCCCCTTTAGGCGACCCTTGTCGCTTTTCGAATAGGCAACAATGTACTCATTGTCGAAAGAGACCCGCGTGAAATTCCGGTTGTCGGTCGTTTGCCTTCTTCGCCATTGAAAGACGCCAAGCAGGTTCTCATTCCCAAAGACTTCGTCGCAAACTTTTCGGAGGTTTTCGACTTCATTGTCATCGATTGAAGCAAAGACAATGCCGTCGTCGGAAAGCAAGTTGAAAGCAACCTTCAGCCGCGAATAGATCATGCTCAGCCAGTCAGAGTGAAAGCGGCCATTGGAAGTTGAGTTGGCAACGAGCCGATTGCCTTCGTCATCCTTCTGGTTCGACCGTTCTAAAAACTCTGCAGAACTTTCGGCAAAATCATCATCATAAACAAAGTCATTCCCAGTGTTATACGGCGGGTCGATATAGATCATCTTGACCTTGCCCAGATAGGTCTCTTGCAGCAGCTTCAGCGCCTCGAGGTTGTCACCTTCGATGAACAGGTTCCGGGTGGTGTCGAAATCCACGCTTTCGTCCCGCGCGGGGCGCAGGGTTTTGGCGATGGGGGCGTTGGCGGTGATCAGCGCCTCGCGCTTGCCCGGCCAGTTCAGGTGATAGCGTTCTTGCGGCCCCTCGACGATGCTGTCCGACAGCTCTTGGCGCAGCTGATCAAAATCCACCGCCAGACGCAGTTTGCCATCCTCACCCGCCGCCTCGGTCACGCAGCCGGGGAAGAGCGCGCGGATCTTGGCGATGTTGTCCTGCGTCAGGTCAGGGCTGTGCATTTTCAGCTTTTCGATCTCGTCACTCATTCTCGTCCCTCTGCCTATTCCGGCTTTTTCAGATGCTCGAAGTCCGCCTGCGCCTCACGCAGCTGACCGTGCAATGTCATTTTGATGTTGAATTGCGTCTCGCGTTTCAACTTGGATTTCAGCTGGCTGATCTCACGCTCTTTGGTTTTCAGAGCGTGCGTCCGGTCCATCCGCGCGCTCAAGGATTCCGCCGTTTGCGGCACAATCGGCATGAGCGCCGTCAGGATCTGTTCATAAAGCACGCCAAGGTTCAGCGCCACAGGCAATGGGCTGCGGGGCGTGTCGGCAGGCAGCCAGTCCGAGCGCAGATAGTCCGAAAGCACCCATTTGGCCGCGTCCGCCTCTGACGGGCGTTTATGGGCGGCGGCGATTTGGATTTGACCGTCCTGTTCCAGTTCGAACAGAATCGGAAAGGGGATGGCGCGGTCGATGGCCCTAAGCACGTCGTCCTGCACCGCGCCCGATTTCAGCGTGACGCGGAACACCTGAATTTCCGGCACGGATTTGGTGGCGGGCAGGTTGATGGTTTCCGGGGCCAGCTTGGCGCGCCATGTGATCTGGTCCACCTGGGCGACGAATTTGTCCTTGAGCGCGGTGGTGGCCTGATCGCGGTCATAGATCCGCGTTTTCGGAACGACACGTTTCAGGAGCGCGGTTTTTGGGTAGTCGTAGAGCGCTGTCATGCGGCGTCTCGCACGACGATGAAAGCGAGCAGCTCAAAGTCATCAAGTCCGGCGATGGTGTGGGTCAGCGCCGTGGTGTGTCCGCCCGAAAAGAGGCTGTCGAGGTCGCGCTCTTCCTTCACCTCGATCATCGACTTGATCGCGTCGCTGAGCAGTTCGGAATACTTGCCCATCTCGCGCCCGTCCTTGGTTTCCGCGTTGAAGGCGTCGCAGAGCGCCTTGATCGGTTTGTCCAGACCCTTGCAGCTGGAGCGGATCAGGTCGAGCAGGCGCTTCACCTCGGTGTGGTCCGCGATGACGTTCGCGTCGTTGTCGAGATAGATGAGGTAGTAAGGGTGCAGCCGGTTCTGCTGGTTGACGTTCACATCCTGGTGGATGTTGCGCAGAGCGAAGATCACGCCGGATCGCAGCCCCTTGGCAGGGTTGGACGGGACGATGGCGTGCAGGCCTTTGGGTTGGCCCGCCAGATCGCCATGTTCCTTGGTGTAGTTCAGCAGGTCCATGCGGAAGTCGTTCAGCCCGAGGTCTGTGATGGAAACGCCGGTTTTGACGTCTTCGAGCTCGATCACTTCTTCCTGCAGGCGCTGTAACTGGTCCTTGCGATAGGCGACGTCACTGCTTTTCGCCGTCAGCACGTTGTCTTCGCCGGTGCCAGTGAGGTCGACGATGTGCATCCGGTTTTCGACCCGTTCCTTGAGGTTGATGTACTCGTCGAGCGAGATGTCGGGCCAGTAGTTGACCAGCTGAATGGCGGTGTTGGGCGAGCCGATCCGGTCAACCCGGCCAAAGCGCTGCACGATGCGAACCGGGTTCCAGTGGATGTCGTAGTTGATCAGGTAGTCGCAATCCTGAAGGTTTTGCCCTTCGGAAATGCAGTCGGTGCCGATCAAGATGTCCAGCTCTTCTGGCACCTCCGGCATGATCAGCGCCTTCTCTTTCGCCTTGGGGGCGAAGAGCGTGAGAACCGACTGGAAATCGTAATGAGGTTTCAAGGTCGTCTTGGGGTTCCCTGAGCCCGTGACAATGCCTGTTTCGGACCCCATCGCGCCTTTGAGGGTGGGCGCGACGTGGCGATAAAGATATTCGGCGGTGTCTGCATAAGCGGTGAATATCAGAACCTTGCGATTGCCGGGGTTCAAGGGAGTAGCCATCTTCTGCTTGATTACGTCAATCAGGTGCTGCAGCTTTGCGTCTTCTTCGACGCCAACTTTTTCCATCTCGGTCAATAGACCTTGTATGATTTCGCGGTCGCCCCCCAAATCAGCCTTCCACGTTGGGATATCCATATCAGCGAGGTCGATTTGGATCTTTTTGCCGATGGTAAATTCGCCAAGTCCCGACAAGTCATCATCGTCGGTATCCAAGTTGTCCACGTCATTGAAGACGTCTTCGATCCTGCCGTTGCCGCCACTGGTTTCGAAGCGATCGATGGCATCCAGCATCGCACCGATGTTTCGGTCGAGCGCGCCAAGTGTAAGGCGGAAAGCCTCTACTGAGCTCTCAAGCCGCTTTAGAAGGTTCGTCGTCATTAGCGCTTGCAGGCTTCGCTCACGATCGGCCTGGCGCAACGTTCCTTTGGAGCCCTCGGTCTTTGTGTCGTAGAGCTCTTCGTATTTTCGGAGTCGGCTTGGTTGGATGTAGTTCACCGGCGCGTAGACGGCCATTTTTAGGAGGGACAAGTCGCTATATATCTCGTCAAACCCCACGACATCCTCGCGGAATGTGATCGGGAGATGATGGGAAATGGGCTTCTTACGCTCAGGGAACTGCCCAATGTCGGCCGTATCGTAGAATTGCTCGATGTGCTTGCGAGAACGTGCGATCGTCACCGAGTCCAAGAGCTCAAAGAAATCAAGATCCAGCGCTCTGAGAATGGATTGTGCCGTGCGTTCCGCTGGAGGGAGCTCTGACCAAGTATTGAAGGCGGTTTGAGCCTTCCGGAAAATCTCTTCAACACTGGATTTGGTCTTCAGGTTTCGGCTCAACGTGTCCGAATGCCCCTCGTATGCCAATGCGAGCTGGTTGCGAAGGTCGGTGAACCTGTTGTTAACGGGGGTCGCGGAAAGCATCAGAACTTTTGTCTTCACGCCGGACCTGATGACCTTGTTCATCAGCTTCTGGTACCGAGTTTCCCGATCCTTGTAGACGTCGTTGTTTCGGAAGTTGTGAGACTCATCGATGACGACCAGATCATAATTGCCCCAATTGACCCGATCGAGGGGGATGCCCAGAGACTCGCCCGATGTTCTGGAGAGGTCGGTGTGGCAGAGGACATCATAGTTGAAGCGGTCGGCTGCAAAGAGGTTTGTCTTGAGGTTCGTGTTGTAGTTGCGCCAATTGTCAGCAAGCTTTTTGGGGCAGAGAACCAGGACAGATTTGTTCCGTAGTTCATAGTATTTGACGACAGCAAGCGCGGTGAACGTTTTTCCCAAGCCGACGCTGTCCGCAAGGATGCAGCCGTTATAGGTTTCCAGCTTGTTAATTACCCCAGTGGCTGCGTCTCGTTGATAGTTGAACAGCTTGTTCCAGACGAGGCTATCCAAGTATCCCGTTTGGTCATTGGGCAGCACATCCTCGTCGACCTCCTCAAGGAATTCCCTGAAGATGTTGTACAGGATCAGGAAGTAAATCCTTTGCGGCGAATTCTCTTGGTAGACGGCCTCAATGTGCTGAAGGACTTGATCCGTCACATCTTGAACATTTGCGGGGTTGGCCCAGACCTGATCAAACAACGAAAGATACGTTTTTGCAGACAGATCATCTTGGAAAGCATGCGTGAAATTCGAAACAGCGTTGCCAGGCTGGTAGCCCAAATCGACGGCTGAAAACCCACTGATAGGCGAGAAAACCTTGTTTCCTTTGCGCGCTTCGATAGTCGCGAATTGCTGCATCGGGGCGTCAGTAGCGTTGGATTTGAAGGTGGCTTTCCTCCGGATCCAGTCCGCGCACTGTTTTGCAATGGCCTTTTGGGTCAATTTGTTCCGAAGATGAATTTCAAACTCTGTGCCGTACAGAGCAGTTTCTCTGAGCTGTTTCGGGATAAAGAACTCTCTTTTCTCTTTCCTCGAACGCCCGAGAGCTTCGTTCGGAATGAACGTCGGATCTGTCAAGATGAACTCGAGCTCTTTGACGCTTTCCAATTCATTCCGCAACGCTTCGTATGCAAAGATTGAGAAGCAACTGGCCGCCACCCGTATTTTCGCACCGGCTTCGGACCCTGCTTTCAGCTCATCTCCCAAGAGGACAGAAATGTTGTCGATGATTTTCAATAGATTGCCCTGAATTCGAACGGTTTTTTGTAAACGTATCGTGTAACGGCCTGTGTTCACAGCCCAAATTCAACCTATGTACACGGATTATCTCTTGGATCATCGCCAAGGCTGAATGATGATCAGAAGCGCCGCAACAGATTGTGGCGACACGCCAAGCTGATAATCGTCTTGTTTTGAGCCCACGCTTAAGCGCGCGGGCAACCTCATCCAATCGACTGAACAGGGGCTCAACGGGCCTTTGGCCCGCTCACCCCAATCCAGGCATCCTTCTTCTGATTTGGTCCGCCCAACATCCCTGACCGTGGCGGTCAACCTTAGTCCATCCCCAAAATCAGCACCAATTTCCCCTGTCTCGCGGACGAGCCATTCCTCGCAGGGCAAATTGGCGTCTGATTTTGGCGCAGACATTTTCTTCGCAAATGTGGCCGATTGACAGCCCCGTTCAGGGCCATGGGTCGGGCTTTGCCCTCTCCCACTCTGTTCCGCCGAATACATGCGTATTCGGTCAGATCAGGTGGCCGAGGCGCAGCCCATCGGCGGAAGGGGGCGCGAAGCCTCACCCGCGTCACTTTGATCGAGGAGGCCACAAATGGCACCGAAGTTTGATATTTATGGCCATGTTACCGAAACCATTATTGCAGAGATCGAGGCAGGCACGCCGCCATGGCGCAAGCCGTGGACAGGGAGCGCATCGGGCATTGCCCTGCCAACCCGACACAACGGGGAGGAGTATCGCGGGATTAACATCCTGATGCTCTGGGTCATGGCGGCGAAGCATGGCTATGTGTCCAGCCGCTGGATGACCTACAAGCAGGCGCAGGAACTGTGCGGCCAAGTCCGCAAAGGCGAAACGTCGTCGACCGTGGTCAAATACGGGACGTTCACCCGAGAGAACAAATTGGGCATTGAGGAAGAACTGCCCTATGCGCGCGCATACCGCGTCTTCAATGCCGATCAGATCGAGGGTTTGCCTGAGGACTACTACATGCGGCCCGAAGCCCCGCGAGACCTTGGGACGGCCGAAGATCCGGAGCTTGAGGCGTTTTTCAGCCGAACAGGGGCAGAGATCCTCACCAGTGATGATCCGCGCGCCTATTACAGCCCCGCCAAGGATCACATCCACATGCCGCCGATTGCCACGTTTCACGATGCGGCAGGCTATTATGGGACGTTGGCCCATGAGGTTATCCATTGGACCGGCAGCGAAAGGCGGCTTGAGCGGATCAAAAAGTTTGCGAACCGCGAAGCCTATGCCTTTGAAGAGCTGGTGGCGGAAATCGGGGCTTGCTTCCTTGGTGCTCAGATTGGCGTCGCGCCGGAATTTGGCCAAAGCGCAGCCTATGTTGAAGGGTGGTTGAAAGCGCTCAAAGAAGACAAACGGGCGATTTTTCGCGCGGCGTCCGAGGCGCAGAAGGCAGCCGATTTTGTATTAGCAGCCGCGGGACAATCGAAAGCGGCCGCAGCATGAGCCGCACCGCAATCCTGCCCCCGATGACGTGCCGCAAATGCGCCGCGTCAAACCCATTGATCTTTCTCGCGCCAGTCATCGTGAAAGGCAGTTGCACCTGTATTTGCTTGGATTGCGCAGAGGCGCGCAAATGGCTGGATCCGGACGGCAACTTGAAGGCCGGTGTTGAGCTTTGAGCACCTGCGCCCCGCCTCACGTGGCGAGGAGCAGGCATCGTGAATGAGATGAGAAATTGTGGCCCGTGCTGCTGCGCACGGGCCGCTCTGAAAAACGGACTGTGCGGAGGATCGACTGGCTTACAGCCCGCTCACCTCCTTCAGGCCTCTTTCAATTTGCTTGGTCCGCCCAACATCCCTGTCTCGTCCCGTCAATGGGCAAGCGCCGCGCGGGCGCGTCGTCAAAGCCTGCAACCCGTGTCCTCGCGCAAAGGCGCGCTGCGGGCCGCACCAGTTGCTGGCTTTGACCCATTGACTGGCCGCTCCAGGGCCGTGGGTCGGGCTGTGCCCCCACCCACTCTTTTCCGCTGAATACATGCGTATTCGGTCAGATCAGATTGGCCGGTGTGCAGCCCATCGGCGGAAGGGGAACCAAGCCCCAACCGCAGCACCCAAAAGGAGGCCACAAATGGCTCAAAAACATCAGCCCCAAAAATTCTGGACCTGCGACTGTGATCGCACGACCGGCGGTCACATCATCGACGGGCTCAATAGCACCTGCGTCTATTGCGGGAAGCATCGGCACGAGCTGAAGGAGATCGTTGTTCCGTCGGGTTTGGGCGGCGTGTTCTGCGTCGAGATCCTCAGCGTCGAGGATGATTGCGCCAAGGTGAAGGTGGTCAAAAGCTCGAACGGCTTTGACGCGCTACCGCCCTTCACTGTGCCGTTCAAAGACATCGCGCCGCGTTGGAAACACAAGGCGGGAGAAATCCGATGATCCCTGACTATCACAGCGATGATTTTGCGACGGCACGTCTGGAAGACACCGTCAGCTTGCGTAGCGCTGCCCGTGAGGCCCGCGCCACGCTTTACGCGGTGTTGAACCGGCTGGAGCTGAACGATCTGGAGGGTGAGGAGCAGCCCTATATCGAAGATTGTCTTGGGGCTCTCGCAATCCTTGAAGAGGCGTTGCGATGACCATGGAAGACATCAAAGCAGCAGTGGACGCGGGCAACCGCGTTCATGAACTCTTGAGATGGAAGCGCATCTTTGGGTTGAAACCAGTTGGTTGGTCGAGCAATGTTGCTCAAACAATTGAGGTTTGAAGAATTTATCTTGGGCGGAATGTGGGAAATTGGAAAATTCACAGTTTGAAATTCATGAAACACGGCAACTCAGCAGAGAACTTGACCGAGATTGGGAGCAAGAGCTTGTTGTATCTCGAGCAGGGGAAGCTTTCTTACGTTTGGCCGGAGATGGCACGGACTACCGTGTAATGACCGCAACGGCAGGCGAAAATGACCTCAGACTTGAGGCTTGCAAACATCCCGATATCCTTCTTCAAGCTGCGCATGATCTGGCCGTCAGAAAGATCGACGGATTTGACGGAATCGAGCGTGATCGAAAGGGAAGGAACTATGTCCAGCTGTTCCAGTTTTCGCAAGATGAGGGCGTTTCAGATGAAGACTTCACGAACGAACTCCGAGAGCTTCTTGAAGAGTTTTTTGACATCTACGATGGCTTGAGAGAGCTGAAGTAAATGAAAACAATCAAGTGGCTTTGGATCGCAGCCCTATTGGCAATAGGCTTCAAGTTCTAAGGTTTGATTAGTTCCGGGCCGGACGGCTACGGGGCGAATGAAATGGAAGCCTTTGTTGGCATGGTCTTAACTTTTGCCCTGCTATCCGCGGTCTGGTTGGTTCTGTGGGCAATTGGTCGAGCCAAACAGGCAGTTGCCAGCAGATTAGCTGATCGCGGCTAAAGGCAACGCACCACATAACTCTGCAGAATGAAAAGGAATGAGCCGCCAGTCTTGGCGGCTTTTTTGATTTGGCTCGGTAAGCAAACGTGATTGCGTATGTGGCCGGGCTTTGCCCGGCGGTCGCAGCCTGTGGCTGCTCCAAGCGGAATACAGGCAGTTGATTCAATATTATAATATTGAATCAATTATGGCGAAATGCCATAACAGGGCTGCCTGTATGATGCTGGCAAGAAATAGGGGTGATTACTTCACATGGGCCGACCGCGCGCACCACGGCACAAGCGACTGACGCAGAACCAGCGTTTTGCCATCGTGCGCAAGCGTGCCGAGGGGGTGCCGATCGAGGATCTGGCGCGCGAATTCGGCGTCACGACCCGCAGCATCTTCTACACGTTGAAGGCCGATCAAAGCCGCAAGTTGGATGCACGCGTGCGTTCAGAACTGGTGAATGTCCGGCTCACGCCAAAGGAGCTTGCGGGCTTCGATGCGGTGCTGACGCGGCATGATATTAACAGCCGGGCGGAGGGGTTGAGGCGGCTGATCCATGCTTCAAACGGTCTTTTTGTTCCCGACGACGAACTGGCCAATCAGATGCAGGGGCTCTCTGCCTCGCTCAATCGCACAGGCAACAACATCAACCAGATTGCACAGCGACTGAACGAGGCAAAGCGCCAGGGCAAGACGCCGCCCTATGGCAATTCTGCCCATGCCCAGGTGCGCGCTTTGGCCGGGCTTATCTTCGATATCGCCGACCAGGTTCAGGGCATGGCGCAGCGCCGCCGAAGCGCGCTGTCTGGCGAGGTTGCCCGCGTACTGGGAGGCTTTACCGATGGCCCGCAATAGCGCCGTTGCTGCCGCGCAAGAGGCCTTCTTCGATCGCGACTGGAGCCGCATTCGCGGCAGCGTCCCGCGCGCCCGCGCGAAGCAGATGGCCCGGGCGGCGATGGGGCAATCCCCCGCGATCTTCAAAGCCATTCGAGACGGCGGAACACACAACAAAACACAGCTGCGCAACCAGCTGGAATACCTGACCACCAAGTCGAGCTTCATAATCGACAGTCGTGGCACTTATGACGGTCAAAGCAATCTGTCAGCCAAAGAGATCGAGCAGGTCACGCGCCGATTTTCGGCGCAGTGGAATGAGCGGTTTTATCCCAAGCTGGGTCATACCTCGCATCTCTTGATGGCTTTCCCGATTGGCACGTGCGGCGAGGATGTTGCCGAGATCACGCGCGAGATTTGCGAGCGGTTCTTTCAGGGCGAAGGCAGCCATTTTGACTACATCGCAGCCGTGCATGAGGACCGGGATCACCCGCACGCCCACATCGTCCTGAACCGGCGCAGCAAGGATGGTGAATTCTTCTTTTTGAAAGAAGGGCACCATTTCAACTACGACAGTTTTCGCGAAGCGATGGTGGAGGTGTCGGACCGCTATGGGCTGAGGCTTGAGGCGACGCGAAAGCTGGAGCGTGGGGTCACGACGAAGAGGCCAAGTGATGTTAACCAACGTCGCGCAGAAATCACGGGCCAGAAGCTGACCGAGCGTGAGCGCGTGGGGCCGGAGCTTGACCGTGCCTTGGCTGAGGTGGCGCAGAACGCGCGGCTTTATCGCGGCTTAGCGGCCGAGGCCTCGCGCGAGAACCAGCATGACATTGCAGCAGCCTTGGACAAGGCCGCGACGCTTTTGGAGCAGGGCAAACCGATTGAAGCAGATGGAAAGGTATATGGCATGGCCGAAGAACAGCATTCGTTTGATGAGGTCGTGGATGCCTTTCACGACAAGATCAACCAGGCCGAATGCATTGTGGCGGACGCTCCAGTGGAGCGTCGCGCGGCGCTGGAGCATGAGCTGAACGACATCTATCGCTCTCTGTCGCATCTCAGCCCAATGGGAACGCAGTCCCACACCTTGCTCGAAGATGCGTCCCAAAGTGGGATCTATTCCGCTGCGAATATTGGGGCCGAGGCCCAAGGCGCTTTGCAGGATCCGGCGCTTGCCGAACGCCTCGAACAGGCTTTGAAAGGCACCGGCATTGACGCGCGTGAGGTGACACGTCGTGTCGAAATTGGCGCGGGCAATGCCGCGCTGGAACGCCAATGGCTTGGACAAGATCTGAAGGCGATTGCCGAGAAGGACGGCTTTGACCTGTCACGCGCCGACGAGCTTGAGAAAGCGATCGACCGTCTCGACCAAGTGCACAGTGATCTGGGCCGTGTGTTGGCAGATGCTGAGGTTCTTAAAGACAGTGGGGCGGTGGAGACCGACCGGCAGGAAACCATCATCGACCAGCTGCCGCCGACCACTGCTGAAATCCTGAGCCGTATGAGGGACGACCCAACCGCAGATCCATTCCGAAACGATCAGGAACGCGAGACCTTGCGTGCTGAGATGGAGGAACTGGTCGGTGAAGAGGGTAGCCCGGACTTGGCGATTGGCGATGAGACCACGCTGGAGGAGCATATCGAAGACCGCCTGGACCGGCTCTATGCGGCCAAGGCATATCTCCAGAGCGATGCTGCTCAGGCGAACAGCGTGGCGATGGAGCATGTCCTCGACGAGATCGCCAATGAAGAAATTGATGTTCAACGCGAGCGGCACGTCGATGTCGATGGCGAAAAGGGTGTGACGCATGGGTAAGGCGCGGATCGCACTTGGCGTCATGTGCTTTGCTCTTCTGGGCGCGGTGCTAGGGTATGTTCTGGCGTCGGCCTTTCTGACATTCCGCTGGTTCGGGGTCGGGGCGGACATCGATTTCTTGATGTTGGCGCGCAGCTATCGGGTTCTTCGAACGACCCACCCTGGCGATATGCAGATTGTTCACTTGATCGTGGGGATCAGCACAGGTTTCGGTGTTTTGCTTAGTGCCGTCTTGATGAACGACGCGCTGACCAAATTCGGTGAAACCCACTGGCAGCATATGTCCGAGATGAAGCGGAACGGCTTTTTCGGCAAGCCTGGCCATGGGTTTGTTCTTGGCAAAATGAGTAAGCCTAAGAGCCGAAAGCCCTTCGTGATTTCCAAGGTTTTTCCCCATGCTTTGATCGTGGCCCCGACCGGACGCGGCAAGACGACGGGTTTCGTCATCCCAAACCTTCTGACCTATCAGGGCAGCGCGGTTGTGCTGGACGTGAAGGGTGAAAACTTCGAGGCAACCGCCCGCCACAGGGCTGCGCAGGGTGACAAGGTGTTCCGGTTCGCGCCAACAGACTGGAAGGATGGCCGCTCGCACCGCTACAATCCTTTGTTGCGCATATCGGCGCTCGAAAATGTCGACCGTCAGCAGATGGAGCTGCAACTCCTGGCCTCTTTGTTCCTGCAAGCAGATAACGACCGGGTTCAGGGACTCCTCGATGGCGGTGTCGATCTATTCGTGGCGGCGGGGCTTTTGGCGTTCGAGCGCAAGCGGCCGACCTTGGGCGAGATCTATCGCATCACCGCATCTGGCGGGGACAAGCAGAAGGAATATCGCCGCCGCGCCGACGAAGTGGTCAATCCCGCTGCCAAGCTAATCTTCATGCGCATGGCCTCGACCAACAACGACACGCTCACCTCTTATCTGTCGCTCTTGATGACGTCCGGCCTGAAGCAGTGGTCAAACCCCGCCATCGACCGTGCGACCGCAACGTCAGACTTCGATTTCCGCGACATCCGAAAGTCGCCGTTTTCGGTTTATCTCGTGGTCGAACCGCTGATGGTAAAACCGCTCGCGCCGTTGATCCGCTTGTTCTTCTCGGATTTGCTGGCATCGCTTCAGGATCATGAACCCGGCAAGGACGAACCCTGGCCGGTGATGATCATGCTCGATGAGTTCAACCGCCTGGGCAAAATGCCGATCGTTCTGGACAGCATTGAAACCCTGCGATCGTACCGAGCCAATCTTGCGATTGTCACACAGACGATCCCTGCGCTGGACGAAATCTACGGCGAGAACGCCCGTCGCGCCCTGCAGGGCAACGCGGGTATCAAGCTCTATCTGACCCCTTCAGATGAAAAGACCATCGAAGAGCTCAGCAAAGCCGTCGGCAAAACCACAAAGCGTGTTGTGACCCGCTCACGGTCGGTCGGCCGCAACCCCTTCGCCGGTCGCAGCATGTCTGAACGGACCGAAGAAACTGCGTTGCTGCCCGAGGATGAAGCGCGGCGCATGGACCTTGATGACATCGTTCTGGTGGTTGACGCGCAAATGCCCGTGCGGGCAAAGCGGATCAAATACTATGAGGATCGGTTCTTTCAGCAGATCTTCGACAAGCAGGCAGGCGATATGCCATATCCCTCAGCCGGTGACCAAATGCGCGGGCTGCAAGGACAGATCAAGGCACTGGAGGCGAAGATTGGGGCGCTTGAGGTGCCTAAGGTGGTTGCTGCTGAGGTATCAAAAGTTGGTGGGGAACGGCGCGAAGAGATCGAAAAACTGGCGTCTTACGGGCAGGGCGTGCAGTCCAGCGATGAACCTAGTCTGGATGATTATCGGTCTGGAACAGAAAGGGTGGATCGTTTTTTGGAAGATGCGTTCCGGTAGTTTGACCGGGAGGTTTTTTGCACAGAAACTCTCAGGCTCGATGTGCAGTCAGTTTGGTGAGCTATGGCGTCTTAAGTCATCGAAGACACTCCCTCGGGGTTGCTGTTGATGGATGGGGGTACAATTCTGGCGCGAGTTTTCGGTTGCCAGTTCACTGGCCTCTGACACATAGTGAGAGGTGGCAATGAACTTCATTGTAAAATTTGAGTATTTGGAAATTTACATGATCCAACACTTCTTGAAGATTGAAAATCTTGGCGTTTTTTCAAACTACAAAAAGCCTGCGGGGATGGAACCCTTTAAGCGATTTAACTTGATCTACGGGCTCAACGGCTCGGGAAAGACGACACTGTCCCGTTTTTTTGCAGACTTGAACACGGGACAAGCGGAAGGTTTCCCAAACCTCAAGTATAAGATCAAGACCGAAGATGGAGATTTTCAACAGGGAGCCCCCTATTCGCGCAAGATAAGAGTATTCAATGCGGAGTATGTGGATGCCAACATTGGCAAACTCGAAGGCACGCTGAATCCAATATATGTCATAGGTGAAGAAAATAAGGCGCTTGCTGAGACTGTGAAGTCGGACGAAGCTCAGCTTGCCTTGCTGAAACAGCAGCTTGAGGAAAAGTCGTCTGAAAGAGATAAGTTGGTAAAAAAGAAGGGGAAGCTCTTCACCGATGTGGCCCCAAAAATTACCGAAGCCTCCAAAGGGGCCGTCACTAGGACTTATAACAAACGAAACGCCGAAAAAGCCTATGGCGAATTGTCCAGTGCCAAGCAGCTTTCCATCGATGAGTTGGCCGTCACGTCTGCGGAAATGAAACAGACTGCTCTAGACCGTTTGGATGAATTTCCAACTGTTAAAATGGAAACTCATAAAGGTGAGCAAACTCTCTTTGAGGCGCTAAAACTGCTGAGAGACGTAATCCTAAACCTCGGGCGAAAAAGTGCAACATCTGCTGCAATAGAGCGCATAAAAACCAATCCCGAATTGGCGGATTGGGTCGAGCGTGGGAGAGATCTTCACGATAGGAAAGATGACCAGATTTGCGAGTACTGCCTGCAAAAAATCCCCGAGGACCGTGAAGCGGAGTTAGCTGCACACTTCAACGAATCTGATAGTAAACTAAAGTTAGAGATCGAGAGTGCGATTTCCTCAGTTCGTGCAGCCAGAGACAAAATTGAACGTATAAAAGGCTTGAGTGAAAAAAATCTTTACCCTGAACTTCAGGAAGAATTCTCAAAGAATTCAAAGGTCCTTTCCGAAGAACAAGCCCAGATACTGTCAAACCTGAAAGAAATGGATGAAGCGCTTAAGGACAAGCTCACTAGGCGTACAGAGAGCTATGAGGTGATGATTTCCGCACTCAGCAGTTCAACCTGGGATGCGGCAGTAGAAGCACTCAACACACTTATCAGACGCCACAATGCAGAAACTGATGATTACCAGAATCGGCTCGACAGTAATTTTTCGAAGATCGAAACACATTTCTTGTTGGTGATCCAACAAGATGTTCAAGATGTTTCAGATGAAATCAGTGTCTTGGATGACGAGATTAAGGCGTGCATTGACGGTGATGCGAAGAACAGCACTCTGGGTACTAAGGATCTAGAGACACGCATCAAAGACAACCGAGCTAGAATATCTAACTCCCATCAAGCGGCCGCTGACTTGTCTCAGAAACTGGCCTCTTTTTTGGGCCGTGATGATCTAAGGTTTGAACCTGAAGGAGAGGGTTATCGAGTAATGCGTTTTGGCCGAGCGGCAAAGAGGCTAAGTGAAGGCGAGAAAACAGCCATCACCTTCCTGTATTTCGTTGTCGGCTTGAATGACCAAGATTTTGACCTTGAAGATGGGATTGTTGTGATCGACGATCCGATCTCCAGTCTAGACTCCAGTTCAGTTTATCAGGCCTTTTCCTATTTGAAGAGTGCAGTGAAAGATGCGCGGCAGGTCTTTCTTTTGACACACAATTTTGAGTTCCTAAAGCTTCTTCTAGGATGGTTTGCCTATGGCAATCAGAAAGATAAGTCGTATTGGATGCTGCACTGCACCAATACCAGTCCTGGTGCCAGAGAGACCGACCTTAAGCCGTTGGATAAAGTTCTCATAGAAAACCGAAACGAATATATATATCTGTTTAGAACTCTTGCGGAATTTGTTTCAGATGGGACGATTGCTCAGTCTTATCCAATCCCAAACATAGCAAGAAAAGTGCTCGAGACCTTTCTAGACCAGCATTCTACCGGAAAATCTTTTTTCAAGAAGCTGGAGAATCTTGACTATGATGAGCAGATCAAGTCATCTTTGTATAAGTATACCAATGACTTATCACACCCGACCATGTCGGGCCTTGACCCAGCATTGGTTGGAGAAACTCAGACAAATATTAAGCACCTCTTAGAGATGATCCAAACCGTTGCACCAGTGCACTACAAGGCTCTTACGGGTGCGGAAAGTTGATTTGGATCGATCTCGAAAAGTTGGATGGTCTTACCCCAATTTGCGAGGGAGGCACTACGATTTCAGGCCAACTGCGAAACTGTTGCATCGGGGTAAGAGCCGCACCATTCGCGGAATACGGACGGAACAATTATGCGCCTACTAGTTTCAGCTGACACTCACCTCGGATCACCCATAAGATCTGTAGCACTACGCAATCCCGACCTCGGAGATCGTTTGAAGCAGGCCAGCCGTGATACCTTTGTCGAGATCGTTGATCTGGCGATATCGGATCAGGTCGATGCGTTTGTGCTAGCGGGTGACATTTTTGACAATGGTTACCCGGATCTTAAGTCCCGCGCTTTCCTTATAACTCAGCTGGCGCGTGCCTCAGAAGCTGGTGTGCCCACGGTGCTGATCAGGGGCAACCACGATGCACTGTTGGATCACAATGCACATGGAGAATTGGGACCGAACATCCACCTTTTGCACAAAGGCGCGCCCACGGTCGAAATCGGTGATGCTGCGTTCCATGGTTTGTCCTTCGATACGGCGCATGTGTCGAAGAGCTTCCTGCCTGACTACCCGGTTCCAGTTCCTGGAAAACGAAATATTGGGCTTATGCACACCTCGCTAGATGGTGCCCCAGGTCATGATCCCTATGCGCCTTGCGCTGAACAGGATCTGATGGGGCACGGTTTCGATCTTTGGTGTCTGGGGCACATTCACGCACCGTTTGAGCGAGTGGATGGATCGGTTCTGGCGGTTATGCCAGGTATCCCGCAACCGCGTCATTTTGGCGAGCGTCGCGGGGGCACGGTGACCTTGGTTTCGCTGGGGGATGGGGGAGCGGAATTTGAACGCCGAACGGTTGGGCGACTTGGCTTTTTCGAATGCTCACTAGACCTAAGCACCTGTTCTGACCAACAAGAGGTACTTAGAAAATTGCGCGACGGCTTGATGACCGCGCAAGCGCCAGGGCGCGATATAGCTGTGCGTCTTAGCACTACTTCGAAGCGATACGGTACGGAGCTTGTTACAGAACTGGCGTCAGAAGTCCTGGACAGTATTAGTGGCGTATTCCTCGACAAAGTAAAATCGGTACTGCCGGTCAGCCAATCCAGTGCCGAGACTGATGATTTGGTTCGCTTGATGCAGGAGGAATTGACCGAAGATGGTTTTCGACAAGCTGCTCTCCAACAGCTCGAAGAACTGCGTCTAGCTATGCCGTCAGAAATCACAGACGAGTTTTCTGAGGACAGATTGGACGCGCTTCTCGAAGAAGCGATTGCGGAAGTCTCTCTAACTCTGCATGCGGATATCTCCCAATGAGATTGAACCGGTTGGATCTTATCCGTTATGGGCGCTTTAAAGATGCCGATATTTGTTTTCCCAAACCGGTCGATGGGAAGCCTGATGTAACGGTGGTTTTCGGACAGAACGAGGCAGGCAAGTCTACCGCTTTCAATGGTTTTCTGGAATTGCTTTTCGGTTTCAAAGGCGGGGCCCATCCCTACGCTTTCCGGTTCGATCGAAGTGATCTTGTGGTGGGTGCTGAACTTGATCTGCCTGAACGTGGAACCACCGTATTGCGTCGCAACAGCAAGAGAACCCAATCACTGCTGGACTCGAACGAACGCCCTATCAACGAGGCGATTTTGTCTGGAGCTCTGCACGGCCTGACTCGAGACACCTATGAGGAACGGTTTTCACTCAATGAGAAAGGTCTGCGAGAGGGCGGCGAGCGGATAGCCGGAGCGCAGGGTGACCTTGGCCAACTCCTGCATGCAGGTCTCTCCGGCCTGACAGGGATGGCTCAAACTCTAGATTCCTTGGCTGAGCGAGCAGACAAATTCTACAAGAAACGTGGTCGGGGTACGGTATTGAAGACCGGCAGTGATCGCCTCAAAGAGATTGGTCGCGAATTGCGTGCTGATCACTTGACGACTGAGCGAGAGTGCAAACTTCGCCAAGATCGTGACCGGACAGTAGCCGATTTCGAAACTGCCGATGCTGAGCTTCGACAAGTTTATCAACGACAAGCAGCGTCGAAGGCTGCGGAGTTATGGTATGATCGGACCGAGAAGATGGGGCAACTAACTGAAGTCTTGGCCGATTTTCCCGGCGGTCCCGACCTTGCCCCCGATGCGGCAGAGCGTGTCGCTGCCCTGGTCGAGAAAATCGCGGCTCAGTCGATCCGAGTCACTGAAGCGGAAGAAGAAATCGTCAAACTAGATCAGATCATCGAAGACCACCCAATCGACAACTTGGCCCAGCCTTTGAAGGCAGAGTTGGAACGGCTTGATCAACTAACTTTTGATGGTGCACCGCTTTTGGGGCGCGCGAGCACCGCGAAGGCTGACCTCGACCGTCGCCGCGAAGACTTGGACAACCTCGGACAGCAAATAGACAAAATTTTGGTTCTCCTCGAGGTGCCGGATGCGCCGCCATCCACAATCGCCTTAGAGGCAAATGATTTGGAGGACCTCGCCACGGCAGTACAGGAGTGCTTGACGGCCAATCTTTCAGCCGGTGCTGCAAAGGAAGCCGCTGAAGTCGCTCTCGCCCAACATGGCAAAGCGCCCCGTGAGCCGCAAGATTTGACGGCTCTGAGACACGCCTATGAAAAATGGAAAGCCGTGGCGGATATGTCCGCTTTCGAAGTTGCCCATGGCCAAGCTTTGGCGCGCCTGACTAAGGTCGCAGCTGGTCTGCCGCAGTCATGGATGGACCTTGTTGCATCAGGCCTACCTGCGCGAGAAACGCTCGACGAAGTCAGTCAGGATTGGGCGACCCTAACTGCCGATCTTGCGTCGGCCCGGAAAGGCCTCGAGGCCCGCGTAGCCGAGTTGGTGGAGGCCCGGGCAGATCTATCTACGCAGGAGGCTGCACCTGACGCCGTTGACATCGTCAAGACAGAAGAGACGCGGCGGCAGCGTGATATCGAATGGCAGCAGCATCGGGGCGATCTGACGGGTGAGACGGCTGACCAGTTCGAGGCGGCGATGTACGCTGATGACAGCGCCCGAGCACATTACCTTACGGGGGCTGAGGCTCGACAGCGGCTGCAGGCGGCACAGGGGCAGGTGCGGAGCGCTGAAGCCCGGCATGAAACTGCAAAGAACCGTCACGACGACTTGATTGCGAGACATGACCGCTTGTCAGAAAGTTGTTCCAGATTGGCGCTGGCACTGGGGTTTGAAGCAGACACGCCCCCTTCGGCCTTCAACGCTCGCCAACAAGCTTTGACGACGGCGGCCGAAGCCGCGGCCGATGTTTCCAATGCTGAAAAAGCGTTGAAAGACCGTCTTGTGCAACAAGCGGAGGCTTGCGATGCGTTGACTGTAACGGCGCGTCCCCTCGGGTATGATCCCGCGCAAGGTGATCTGCCCACGCAGATTCAGAGAGCGCTCACGTTGGAAGAGAGCGATCGCGAGGCTTGGGCCAAATGGCAGGATGGCGAGAAGATCATTGCTGAGCTTGAAAAAAAGGCAGAGCAAACGCGCGACGATCACGACGTCGCTTTGAATAAGCTTGAACAGTTAACTGCTGCGTTGCCTTTGCCGGATTGTTCGTTTGACGGTATGCGAGCCGCTTTACCGAACCTGCGGAGCCTGCAGCAGCTTTATGGAGAGCATAGAAAGCTCTCGGTGCGGATTGGGGCCTTGGAGCAAGCAATCGCAGCGCTGGCAGATAGCGCGGAGCGCTTGGTTCGAATTTTGGGGGATACTGAAAACGATGCAGATCCTGTCCAGATCATCGACCGCGCTCGCTCGCGTCAAGCTTTGGCCGTGCGGGCAGATGAAAAACGGGAAGGGGCCGCATTGCGACGGGATGAACTTGATCGTTTCAAACGTCGCGCAGAGACGGAGCGACAGGATGCGAACGCCGACCTAGAATCTTGTTTCGAAGGGCAAGGTGGTCAGGACTTGATGCCTCGCGATCGTGTTGCAAAGTTGGTCGAACGTGATCGTTTGCGAGCGGAAAAGGCAACTGCGGCACGTGATCGCGAAAAAGCCCGTGAAGGAGTCGATGCCGATCTTTTCTCCGAGGAACTAGACCGGATGCCTGACGCAACGCGCTCGACAGAGCTGGAACAGGCTCAGCAAGACGCGCAGCTCACCCGCGACAGCGCCCGCGATGCTCAGCGAGAAGCTGACCGTTTATATCGCGAAGCTTTTCAGGCCGCCGACCGCAGCGATCTCGCGACTGAACAAGCGACACTGCTGGAAGAGCTACGGAGCGGCGCGCGTCAGGCTGCCGTGGCTCGACTCGGAGTGCTGGCGGCACGAGGAGCGCTCCGTCGCCTTGCGGCAGAGCGGCGCGGCAGTATGCTGCGCGACGTCGAAGAGGCTTTTGTCACCATGACCACCCCGGCCTGGACAGGCGTTGATGTCTGGACACAGTCGGAAGGTGAAAAGCTCGTCGGTATTCAGCCAGATGGAAACACGGTTCCCGTGGAGCAGATGTCGACGGGCACCATGGGGCAGTTGTACTTTGCGTTGCGTCTTGCTGGATATCGCAGCTTTGCGCGTGACCCTGGCCCACTGCCGATGGTCCTGGACGATATCATGGAGACATTTGACGATGTGCGGGCACGAGCGGCCTTGCAACTCTGTGCCGAGATCGGCGAGAACGGACAAGCAATCCTCTTCACACACCACGCGCATCTGGTCGAGTTGGCAAGAGACTGTATCGATGGGGTGGCGATCGTAAACATGCCAGACTGAGAGCTTTAGTCTGAACTAATGACGAGACTGCCGCACAAAACCCTGGAAGCTTGCTGTAGCGTTCTAAGGCCAACTTGCCCCATTACCATTATTCCAACCGCTTCGCCCGTTCAGCAACTCTCTGAACGATCGAAACGGCCGAGCCACCTGCCTGACGTATTCCAGCCCCAGCGATCTCCGCATTTGACCTTGTCCCAAAACGTGCTCGCGCCCGGGACCCCTTGGTACCGACCAATCCCTTGGCGAAGCCGCCGGGCCCCGGAATGCTTGGCGGTCCGGCCATCATGAAATTGCCTGAGATTGAGCGGACGATCAGCGGAGTCGCGATGATCATGCCACCTGCGAGAAACATCATCATAAAGAAAGGCACCAGCGCGCCGATGTTGCTTGCGCTGGAAGGATCTCCAAGTTCGGTCATCAGCGAGCGCGACATGCCGACGACCGTCGAAAACACGCCCGCGATCACGAGGGGGTAGAGCGCGTAGGACACCGTGCTGGACAGCCAGCGGTGGAAATAGTCCTTGCTCACGTCGAACAACGACAGCGCGATCATGATTGGTGCGATGCCGATCATGAAGGCCAGCATGATCTTGGCGAAGATCAGGACCAGGCCGCAGAGCGCGCCGATGACGCCCAAAAGGAACGCACCAATCGCGCCGATCAGGGCTCCGGCCATCCAATGCATGTTGTCTCCGGCGGCGTTCAGGTAGTCACCAAATTCGTCGATGAGATCGTCAAAGGCCCCGGCAAAGTAGGATGCACCTGCTCCGCCCCCGCCAAGTCCTGCCACCATGCCGCCCGCGAGCTGGTCGAGACCGTTGATGAGGGCGCTGGCGACCGCGTTGAATTGGACCCAATTCATCGCAAAGAGGGTGATCAGCATCAGCTTGATGGCGAACCAGAACGCGGTCCGCCCATCCATGGATTTGTACTGAAACACCATGTTGAGGAAGACGCCGATCACGGCGAGCGTCGAGGCCACCGCAATGACGCCGCCAAGCTGCCCGGCGACGTTGCCAAAAGTGGTTTGGGCCGCGTCGTCCAGAAAGTTGTCGGTTGTCTCAACCATCCAGGTGACGACGGCCATCGGATCCTCCTCGGTTTGGCTCTAGACGCTCGCGCCTGTTCGACGCTTCAAGAAGGCCTTCAGGATATGCTCGCCATCGAAATCCGGCACGACCGAGACTAGCTCCCCGCCATCTTGGCCAAGGGCGGTCAGCTGAGCTTCGATCTTCGGGGGCTTTGTCTTGGCGGTGTTAATCTGTTCAATCTTGTATTCAAACATGGGCTGTTTCCTTCGCTTGGGCCGGATCAATCGGCAGGTAAAATTCGGTGATGCCGCGCGCGCCTTCATGCCGACCGGCCTGGATAATCACATCGATCGAGCGAGTGATGTAGTCGTTCATATCCTGGTAGGTCATGGGCACGTCGGTCTTCAGGGCCGCGATGGCGAGGCGCTGGACCGCCAGCTGAGGTGTTTCAGCGTGCAGCGTGGTGAGTGAGCCACCATGGCCGGTGTTTATCGCCTCGAGGAAGGTCATGGCCTCTTTGCCACGCACCTCGCCCAGGACGATACGGTCCGGCCGCATGCGTAGGGTGGAGGTCAGCAGGACATCAGCGCTGCGCGTGGCCTCATCGCGGTCAGACATCAGCGTGACGACATTCGGCTGTGTCGGACGCAGCTCGGCGGCCTCTTCGATCGTAATAATACGCTCGTCGACGGGCACAAAGGAAAGGATTTTGCGTGCCGTAACGGTCTTGCCGGTCGAGGTGCCGCCGGACACGATCATGTTGAGCTTGTGCGTGACGCAGAACTTTATCGCCGCGTCGATGTCGCCTGTGGCCACGACATCGCGCAATTCGGCGTTGCGCCTGCGCCGGGCACTTTCATTGCTGCGCTCTTTGCCGAAAAGGTAGGATAGCTTGATCTGTTCAAGCGGCAGGTCGGCAAAGAACCGCAGGGAAATCGCGTAACCGCCATCGACAGCGGGGGGCTGGATGACTTGCGCGCGGATCGGGCGGTCGCGATAGGTGATGCTGACCGAGACGATAGGCTTGGTCCGGCTGAGCGTGGTGTTCGCGGCGGACGCAATCTGATTACCCAAGTCCTTGATCTCGTTCTGCGAGAGCTGTCGACTGACGCGCCGCATAAAGTGATCCCCCTGAAACTCGGCCCAAAGCGTGCCGTCAGGGTTGATACAAAGCTCAATCAGCTTTGGGTCACGCGCCTCGGGGATCTTGTCCATCGAGCTTTGCAGATAGCTGGCGGCCATTATCAGAAAATCTCCAGATCGCGGTCGACCATCACTGTGACGCGGGCACCTTGATCGACGTAGATCACAGGCGAGACCGAGAGATATTCGCCGATGACGCTTTGCGCGCTGTCTTGTAGGTCTTCGCCAATGCCTTCGAGCACGTCCGAGGTGATCCCGTCTTCGGTGTTCTGCGCGGCGACGGCAGGCAAAGCTCCGATCAGCGATATCAGGGCGGCGGACCCGAACCGCGTGCCAAAACGGCTGACGACGAACCCGGTGGTGCCGGAGCGACCCAATTCATCGCCACCGAAGGCACTGATTTCGACGGTCTGGTTGCTGGGCAGAATGATCCGGTCCCAGGCGATCGTCACGCGTTGTTGCGCGATGTCGAGGCCGGATTGATAGCGCCCGATCAGACGCGCGCCGCGCGGGATCAGAACCCGTGAGCCGTCATAGGCGTGGACATCTTCAGACACAATCGCGCGGACCTGACCGGCGAGAGAGCTGTCGATTGCGGTTTCCAGCACGGCCTGGATCACTGTGCCCTGAACGACGGTGTTTGACGGGTTCACAATCAACTGGGCTTGCGTCACCTCAGCGGGTTCAGCGCCATTGCGGACAAAGTCTGTGTCGCCATCAAGTCGACGCTGCTCGGCGGCGGTCTCTGCATTGCCGCCGCCGGAACCGCCAAAGGCGATGATTGGGCTGGCGATACGGGCTTGGAGTTCCTCAAGTTCGGCTTGCCGCCGCCGCTCGAGTTCCTGAAGACGCAGTTCTTCAGCCGTGGGGCCGGTTGGTGCGGGCGTGCGCGGCGTTTTCAGGCGTGCGAGCTCCAGATCATTCTGCAGTCGCTGGATTTGCCGCGCGCGTTCTTCCAACTCCTCGCGCAAGGCGGCTTGCGACGCTGCAGCCTCACTGCGCAGGGCATCGATCTCTGCACCCAATGTGTCCAGCGCTTCTGTATCGACGGTCGGAGTCTCAGGTGCAGGTGCGTTGCGCATGGCTTCGAGCTCGGACCGCATGGCGTCCATTTGCGCGCGCAGCTCTTCTGTTTCGCGGTCTGGTTCCGGCTCCGGCGGCGGGGTTGTGTCAATCGGTGCAGGCGTGGGCTCGAGCGCACCAAAGCCCGGTCCGGCTGCTTGGAACTCATCAGGGGACGCGGTTTCCAGGCTGTCGGGTTCAGAGCTGCCAGATAACAACAGCAAGAGGCCGCCAAGGGCAGCGATTGCCCCAATGCCCAAGGCAATCGTGATAACAGACGGCCGCACCTTTGGGTTTTGTGGTTTTCCTTCAAGCGCTTCGAGGCGCTTCTTAAGCTCAGCTGTTTCACTCATCCTGATTTGCCTCGCTCATCTCTTGGACGCAGATCTCGTCCTCACCGAGTCTGAGGACCCATTGATCGCTGACACCTGACACGCGGATCACGCCGTCTGGCCGCGCGAGCGCATTCACACTGCGTTCATTGCCTGCAGACCAGCGAAAGATCGCGGGCAGTGGCGCGTTCGCGGCAAAGCGGAAGTAAGTGAATGTGCCATCGTCCCAGATTTCTCGCGGGGTGATCTCGGATCGCGCGCTGACGCCATAGGCGTGGTTTGCAGGTTGGCTTGCTGCCACACGCGATTGCTGGGGAGCGGACTCGGGATAGGCGAAGCGGATGACGTAGAAGGTCGGTGAGCTCGCCTCGGTGACGTTGAAATAATAGCTACGCCGGTTGGTATAGACGGTGATGTTGGTATGCGCGCCGCGCGTGACGGGCTTGATCGCAAAGGCCTGGCCACCGGGCACGCCGTCCAGAAGGAAGCCTTCGGTGTCGCCCGCAATGATCGAGCGGATTGTCTCGCCCTGGCCGAATTCAATGCTGGTCACATGGGTCAGGCTGGTGCGGATGCGGTAGACCTGCCCATCCTGATAAGTGGCCAGCCGGACGCGGGCATCATAGGGGCCTTGTCGCGGCTGAGTTTCGGCGAAAGCCGTGCCAGCAAGCGGAACAATGAGGGCGAGGGTCAAGAACAGGCGGCGCATGGGTTACTCCAGACGATCCGAGCGGATCGCATATTCGGTGACAGTGAAGCCGAAAGGGTTCTGCCAGACATCGTCGATCAACCGGCTGTTCTCGGGACGAAACTCAAACATCAGGGTTGCGGTGAAGAGCCCGTTTTGACTGCCGCGCGGCGAGTTCAGCCGCTTGCGCAGGCGCACCTGGGCGCGATTGGCGCTGATATGCGTGATCGACAAAACTTCGACATCCAGACGTGCATCTGTGCCGTAGCTGTCCGGCGGATAGGCCTCATGACCGCTGGTCCATAATGCGCGCAGTCCTGCAGCGGCCGCGCCGTCCGACTGGTCTAGGACCCGCCGCACCCGCACGTCATTGTCGAGCTGATTGTAGGTCTCTCGATCGATGACATAGCGGTAGACCTGTGCCTCGATGATAGCGGGGCGTTCCGTGAGTGAGACCGCTTCAACCACGGCATTGGGGAGGGCCATGCCGGTTTCGCTATCAAAGGGCACGATCATGGGCGGCGGGTCCACGTCGAGCAGGGCAACAAGGGCAGCGGCGAGGCAGCCTGCCATGCCAAACGCCATGCCTGTCAGCCCCAGCTTCTGCCACAAGAGCTCGCGTCGTCGTGCGCCGTACACGAGCTCTTCTTCGATGATTTCTGCTTCACTGTTCATGGGTCAGTCCGCGCGCAGGTCTGGCAGGGTGAAGTCCATATAGCGGCGCTCTTCAGCTAGCGTGGCGGCATCCACCACGCCGGACTGGCCCGCGCCGACGGTCTGGATGGCTTCGAGTTCCCACATGCGCGTCATGGCAATGGCCAGCTCGGCTGTGACGCGGGTGTTGTGATCGACGGCTTCCTTGAGCGTTTCCATGTCCGGGATCAGGGAGACCAGCTGCTCGACCCGTTCGAGAGATTGCGCGGCCTCGTCATAGCTGTTCTCTGCCGCCGCAGACATTACCGCCCCGGTGCCCGCTTGGCTTGCTATGCGTTCAGCTCCTGGATTGCCGCTGCTGGCCATGTCAGAGAGGGTGTCTTGGTCAAAACCTGCATCCTCCAAGGCTTGCGTCATCCGGCCTTCCATCTGAGGGGCGGCGTTGCCGATAAGGCCGCTGAAGTCACCGCTTTGAATTTGTCGGATAGTCCCCAAGAGATCGCCGAATTCTTGATCCAGGAGGCCGTCGAGATCACCGCCCATGGCCATTTCGATGATATCCGTCGCGCCAGTCAGGGCGGCGTAGGTCTCATTGAGTGTGTCGAGTTGCTGCTGCAAGAGATCGAGTTGTTCGAGAAGCGTGTCGAGCTGGTCGGTCTGGATCCCGAAATCCTCCAGCATTTGCTGCAGCTGGCGAATTTCCTGCGCGATGTTGCGCGTGTCGACCGTGGGGACACCTTGGGCAAATAGGGGTGAGGCAACCAGCAACGCGCAGGAGGCTACGGCAGAAAGAAAGCGGATCATCGGAGTACCTCCAGATCGAATTGCATGAAGTCCTGTTCGCGCGCCTGCGCGGCCGCCATGGCCAGCTCTGCCGCGCTGAGCGGGCGGGTGTGGGCGGCCTTGAGGCGCGTGCGGATCGCGATCAGGCGGGCGAGTTCGGCCCGCGCGTAGGTGTTGAGCGACATCGCCGCGTGAATGTCATCTGTCTCGCCAATGCGGGTGATGATGTCCTGCACGCGCAACGCGGCCGCTTGCACGGAGACCAAGGAGTAATCGCCATAGACCCCTGCGCCGAATGAGGTCAGGCTCATTGTGGAGTTGGCGAGCAAAACTGGATCAATGGTGCCAAGCGCGTCGACGCCGCCCACGCGGGCAAGGTAGAGATTATAACGCTCGGGGATCACCTGAACGTAGTGTTGGGTTTCAGCGAAGGGCGGCACACCGCCGTAGCGCTGCACATTGCCGGGACCGGCATTGTAGGCGGCCAGCCCGTAAATGATGTTGCCATCAAACATGGCCAGCATCTGCGCCAGATAGCGCGCGCCGCCCGTGACCTGGATATAGGGATTTTCGTAATAGTTTGGGTAAATACCCAGATCCTGCGCCGTGCCGGGCATGATCTGGGTCAGGCCAAACGCACCAACCGGTGAACGCGCGCCGATGGTGAAGCGGCTTTCTTGCCAGATCAGCGCCTGCAAAAGACAGCGCCACTGCTTGGGCGATAGACCCGCTGCGCGCACGCCAGACATGCGGTGCGTTTCTTGCGCGGCACGAATGATCAGCTCTTCAATCGATCCCGAGGCATCGCCGAACATCTGGGCTGCGCCTGGGTTCGGGTCGACCGAACCATAGAGCGTGTCTGCGGCGCTTTCAGGTGTTGAACCAACTTCCAGGCTTGCGACCAGTGCGCCGGAATTCCCGCTGGCCAACGTCGTGGCATCGAGAATGTCTTCCAGCGCCTGGAGCTGTTCTTGCTCGAGTTCTTCAAGCTCTTCTTCTTTGGTCAGCCGGTCTCGCTGCAGCGCCAGATCTTGTTCGCTTTGTTGCAGCACGCGCTCGCGCTGCAAGAACATGCCTGCATCAAAGGTTGGCACGCCTTGGGCAAAGGCCATTGGCGCGGCGAGCGACACCAAGCCTGCAAAGATATGCAGGCGGTGCTTACTCACCAAGACCACCAATCGGTCCGAGCAGTTCGAAATTGCAGTTGCTGCGGCTGACCTCGGCAAAGGACTTGAAGCATTCGGCCTCTGATGGCCGGTATTCCGCGCAGGCTGTCAGGGTCAAAAGGGTGAGGGTCAGCACACAAAGGCTACGCATCAATCTGTCTCCAAAATTCGGGATTCTGGCGGTAATCCGCGCCGACCAGCGCCTCGCCTTTTTCCATGCCGCCAAGGATCGTGAGGTAAGGGCCAAGCGCGCTGAGATCGGCGTCGATCACGACCGAGCCTTGATCGTCACGCATCAGCGCCAGGCGAGAGTTGCTGCCCGTGCCGAGCAAAACGCTGAGCTCTTTCTCAGATAGTCCCAGCATGGTGTAATCGCTGGCCGAGGCGCGAATGTTGGGAAGCAAGAGTTGCGTCGGCACAGCCTCGACAATCGTTTTGCCGGTGCGAGTTTTCTCAAGTTGGCTTGCGTATTGAGTCATCATCACGACGACCGCGTTCTGTTTGCGCGCGGTCACAAGCCAGTTGCTGAGCCGGGCAGCAAAATACGGGTTATCCAGCGCCTTCCAGGCTTCATCGATGATGATCAACGTCGGCTTGCGGTCCTCGATCACCCGCTCCACTCGCCGAAACAGGTAGGACAAGACCGCCATGCGTTCCTTCTCGCTTTCGCTGTCGAGAATGCCGGTCAGGTCGAAACCGACCACATCACCATCGAGTGAGAAGGTATCCTCGGCGCTTTGCCCAAAGATCCAGCCGTAGCGGCCATCTGAGGTCCATTCCTGAATCCGTTCGAACAGATCCCCTTCGTCAGCTCCTGCCACAAAGAGCGAGGCCAAATCCTGCCAGTTGCGTAGGGCGGCATCGCTCGCTCCGGCGTTCTGGCGCACCACTTCTTGGATGCGATTGATCTGAACAGGGCTCAGGGGCTTGTCGGCACGATGCAGTAGCGTGGCCAGCCAATCAGAAAGCCAGGCTTGCCCGCGCCCGTCGATTTCGGTGCGGAGCGGGTTGAGACCGGTTGCTTCACCCGCCTTGATAGCGCTGTAGCGCCCGCCATTGGCCCGCACAGCCATTTCCATGCCCGCGCGATAGTCGAAGACAAACACGCGCGCATCGCAGCGCCGGGCTTGGGTCATGAGAAAGGCTGACAAGACCGACTTGCCGGAGCCAGGTCGGCCGAGGATCAAGGTATGCCCGCCCGTCGGTTCTTTGTCCGGCTGACCTGTCTCATGGTAGTTGAACAGGAAGCCCGAGCGTTCAGGTGTCGGAAAGAGGGTAATCGGTTTGCCCCAAGGCACTTTGTGTCCGGGTTTGCCAAGTTGACCGCGATGCAGCGCTGCGAGGTCCGCAAAGTTCGTGTTGGTGATTGCGGCCTTACGGCTGCGCATCTGCCCATTGCCCGGATGCTGCGCGAAATAATGTGTCCGAGCCGCAAAACTCTCATTCACCAGATTGACGCCTTCACTTGCCGCGATGTTGCGCACTTCAGCGGCAATCGCTTCCAGCTTTTCTTCTGTCTCGGCGAAAACAGTCACCGTCATGTGATGATCGCCGAAACTGAGCCGCTTGGATTCCAGATCGTCTAGCGCGTCGACCAGTTCTTCGGCGAGCGAAATCGCGCCATCATCGCTGGCCTTCATCAGGCGCTGTTGACGCTTTATCCGGCTGGCCATGATGTTGCTGTTGATGGGAGTGAAGGAATGCGTGACTACCATGTCTACGGGCAGGTTTAGCTCATCGAACATGGTGCAGCTGGTTTTGGCTGGGTAAGTCTTGATTGCGAAACTGGTGCCAAACCGCTTGCCCGCCGTCCCATCGTCGAGCGTGAAGCCTCGCCCCTGAAACGTGACGCGGGTGTTGGCTACATCTTCGGCAATGACGCCAAGGCGGGATTTTGCGAAGAGCGGTCGCTCCTGGCCAATGTTGAGCGCGCCGAGGAACCCGAGAAGCTCGCCGCTTTCGGCCCCCAGCAGATGCGGGTTCATTTCCGCAAAAGACGACAGCAGAAACCCAACGACCTCCTCGAGCTTGCGCAGCTGCTTGGCCGTCTGGTCTTTCAGCTGGGCGATCGAATCTGAGCGCTTCAGGCGCAGCCGCGCGCCGAGGGGAGGACGTTTCAGTACCGTGAGTGTGAGTGTCTTGTCTCGCAGATCCGCCCGCGCCAAGGCCAGTTGCCAGCGGGTATCCAGCGCTTGCGCAAACCCTTCCTCGCGAACCGGTGGCAAGGCCGGCTCGATCGCTTTTGAAACCTTGTGGACGTAGAAACTGTACTCTGGCCCAATCTGCGCAATGATCGCTGCAAAGAGCGCGCGGATCTTCTCCAAATGCACGTCATCGCTGGTCATGCTATTGACGCCATTAAGACGGATGCACTGGAACAGAGCATTGCCGCGCGTGCGGATCGTCACATCATTCACCAGGCTGACATAGGGCAGCATGCTGGCCATCGGGCGCTCTTTGCGCGCCCAGTCTGGCAGCGTTGCAAGATCATCCGAAGGATCACGGAGCATAGCTGTCCCCCGAATGGATCTTGCGGTTCGGGGTAAGCGGCGTTTCCTGCAGGGCAGTGACCATCACCTCAAGAAAGGCCGGATCCCAATCTGCCGCTTTCCACAGCGCGGGATAGGCCAGAGCGGCGATGATGATCACCGGCCAGCTTTGAACCCAAAGAAACAGCAACACAAACCCGAAGAGCCAAACCATGGCATACATGATCGGCAAGCCGATAAGCTTTGGTGGCCGGATCAGGCCGAGGAAGAGGCGGGTTTGCGTTGCCATGCCGGATCTACGCGCCCCAGATGGCGGTCACGATGGTCGGCGCAGCTGCAATGCCTGCGATAGCAACCAGCACCCAAAGGGCCTGGCGGAAATCCAGAATGCCAAAGAGCCAGGAGAGGAACACACCGATCAAGGCCAAGGTTCCGATGACAATACCCAAGGGACCGGTGATCGTGTCGACGATGCCCTGCAGCAGGTTCTGGACCGGCGAGAGGTCGATGCTTTGCGCAAGGGCGGGATTGGCAATCATCAAACTGGCCAGAGCCAGCGACAGGATCGTGCGGAATTGAATGTGCATCAGGAGGCTCCAGTCAGTCGGTCACGCACGGCCATGACCCGGCGCACGTGATTTTGGGTTTCTCGGTAGGGAGGAATGCCGCCATAGCGCGCGACCGCGTCTGGCCCCGCGTTGTAGGCGGCAAGCGCGAGTTCGGGCGTGCCGAACTGTGCCAACATCATCAGAAGGTAGCGGGCGGACCCGTCGAGGTTGGCCTGCCAATCATGCGGATCGACGCCGAGCTGCGCGGCCGTTGCGGGCATCAACTGCCCGAGGCCGATCGCGCCTGCGGAACTGCGCGCATTCGGGCGATAGGCGCTTTCAATCTCAATATTGGCTTGGAACAGTGCCTGCCATTCGGACACAGAGAGGCCAGCACGGCGCAGTGCGGGGTGCCCGCCATAACGGTGTGCGGTACTTTCAAGGGCTTCGAGGATTTCGGGGCGAGGAACTGCGCGGGCGGGTGCAGTAGGCGACTCTACAGGCTCAGGCGCTGCAAAAACGATCAGCTCTGGTGGGTTTGCACCATTCCCGTCGACATAGCTTTGCGCAAAATCGGATTGCGGTGCTTTGGTCTCCAGCTGGCCATCGGCCCGTATGGAAAGCACGAAGCCTTCAGAATAAGCGGGTGCAGCGACGATTGCTGCGAGTAAGGCAAGTGGCTTAGCCCGCGTCGTCCAGCTTGTGTGAGGCGACTTTGCCTTCGAGCATCGGGATCGAGACGATCGAAACACCAAGGCCCGCAAGGAAGCTTGATAAGCCGTTGATTGTCTTGAATTCCCGAGCTGCCATGTTGTTGCGCGCGGTGACGAGCAGGCGACGCGTCTCGCCATCTGGCGAGACGCAATGCACGGTCCAAACTCCGGACCACTGAGCACCTGTACGCTTGGGCGTAACCCGGCACACAACATCCGCCGAATGACCCTCGGCAAGTAGTGTGCGCAGCCCGTCTTCACTGACAACATTAGGGGCGTCTTGCATCAAATTCATAGGATCGAGCCTTGCAGAATTGTGCATTGGCCCGGCAGTCCCTCATGGACTACCGAACCGATACAATATTATAATAATGCAATCAATAGGTGCAATTTGAGTTATCGCGCCATTCATGCGTTGAAACAAATTTACTGCAACGGAGTGGCTGAGCCAAGATAATATGGCGCTTTTGAAACAAAATGGGCGGTTATGGTCGTTCTGAGCTGGGGTTCCGCCGCGATTGCGGGCACTTGCCTGCCGCCTGCGCCGCCTTGCCTGCCGCCTGCGCCGCCTTGGATGCCGACCAATGCCGACGACGTGCGGGCATATGCTCACCTGTTGAGGCGCGATGCGGAGACGTATTTTACCTATGTCGAGCGGTACTTCCGTTGCCTAGATCAGCAGAGGCGAGAGGTTTTTGAGCAGGCCCGCGAGGTCAGTGAAGACTATGCGCGCGTTCTGGAGTTCCTGGATGACATTAGGAATTGATACCCGTCATCGCATAAAGAAAACGGCCTTTCGAAAAGGCTGCATCGAAGGTGGGAAAGTGGACAATTTTGCTGTTCTTTCTGGGTGGAACAAGTCCCCGACCGATCGCCAATTGTGAGGCCTCAAAGTGGCAGTAAGCCAGTGTGGCTTTTGGTTCGGCGCGGTTATAGGTCAAATGAGTACGGAGTAAAGCCGCTAGGACTGATAGTCGTATCGCCAAGCTGCTCCGAATTCAAAAGGGTGGGCGACCGCTAGCAGCGCTCAATCGTAGCACCGGGCAATCATCAGCCGTCGTCGTCTTTTCTGGAAACCCGCCCAAGTCTTGAGAGCATACGTGCCCACTCATCTACATCATTGGAGAGCCGAGCTGCGGGTTCGGAACGTGGCTTGTGGGTTTTTTTGGCTGATTGCGAAACCGAATTGCCAGACAGGGTTCCAGATGAACGTGAGCGCTTCTTGGTGCGTGCATGTGGTTGCGGCTTCCGAGCCTTTTGAGGTTTGCTACCTGCGGTTCGTTTCTTTTGCCTAACCGGTTTTTCTTGGGAAACGCCGGATAGGGCAATCAGAAAAAAGGCAAGGCGAGGAGTCCAAAGCGAGCCATCAGCAGTCGTACGGCCGGTTTCATTCAAATAGTGAGAAACAAGTTTGGGCCCCACGATTCCCTTTTTGGCGAAATCTTCGAGGGTTGACCTCAATGTGCCTGATACCTTAGCAGTTATGCCGCTTCCTGACCCAAAGTGCCTTCTTTCGGATGGCATTAGCTCTGAAACCTCACCAGGAATTTGGCTAGGGTCGATTTCCTTTTCCAGCACTTCGAAGTTTACAAGCCGGTCACCGTTGACAACGGTAGTGTCTTCAAGTGACTGCGGGTGGAGAAATGAGAAAGTCTGCCTACGGCGACTGACGAGGTCACCTTCAACCAAAAGCGGCTGGTCACAGTAGATGAAAAAACGATATTTCTGGTGATTTTGGCTTGAAAGGTCTTCAATCTGAACGTCCATGCCGAAGTTAGCGAAGTGGACTTCAACAACCACCGCAAGCTTCCAGGAATCTCTTCTCGCTTTCCGGCCTACAGGTAGTATTCTCTGTTCGATTTTTTGTTCGGCACCGAGAATTTCTTTGATTTCGGCAACTGGTCGACTGGAGGGGCGAGTACGCACAGAGCCAGAGGCAGTGCGCTCGTTGTCCGTGCAAGGGTGCTTCGCCCAAGGTTTCCCGAGTTCATCAAAGAATACACGGCTGCCGTGTTCATTGGCATAAAAATAGACGGGCTGACCGCAGACGGGGCAGAATGCATTGGGATTCACGAAGCAGCGAGAGTAGCTTGTTGCGCCGTAGCCTTTCAGTGTTTGCGTCGCTTGAAGCTTTTCATAGTCGGAATAGACCGGCTGAGGGGACTTTGTTGCTGGCGCGGCGGAGACGCCTCCACCGTTTCGGTTGCCTCCGCCGACGCACCATCCGCATGTGCACCATGGGTAATGATTGTGTCCTGTCAATTTAACACCAATATGGTTTTGGTTATTTCCGTAGACTGAACCAAGATTGCGCCGTTAGGTAGCCCTTTTCCCATTTACCAAGAGCCTCAAGCCGCAGAGCAAGGCGACGTTACTTTCCAACGAACGTAATGTTTGATTTGGGCGGCTAGACCGGCGCGTGCGCGTGAAGCATGGATCCGTTCTGGCGAGCGCACTTTGTGCGGTTTTCAGCCGCTAGCCGCGTTTTGCGCCAAGGTTCGGTTCAGTAACCTGATTTTGGAAGCTTGGCGGCTTGCTTGATCCGTCTACATAAAGCGCGGCCTGCGTCTCGCCGTTATCCCACTGATACAGTAGACCGATTTCTTCGCCTGTTTGGATGCATGAAATACGACCGATGGCTTCGGCCGTTGAGCGAAAACTCTCAAGTTTGGGCAAAACTAGCCCCTCTCGTTAAACAATTCCTTGGGATCGACCTCGAGAGCATCCGCGATCCGCTCCAGAACATCGATTGATGCTGAATTTTTGGCGAGTTCAATCTCGCTGATATAGCTGCGATCTACATCCGCAGCCAAAGCTAGCTGTTCTTGGCTCAATCCTCTGGAACTTCTTAGATTCCGGACATTTAGCCCTACTCGTTCCCGTAATTTCATGGCCTCTATTCGGCCAGATCACAAGAATCGCTCTACGGAATATATTCCACAAAACGCGCGCGAACATCATAAGCCATATGCCCGCATATGGTGTGAAGGTCGGGGTTTGGGGTAGTGTATCAATAATACGATAATGTAATCATAAGGCATTTATTGACATGTGGTGCAGACTGATCAGAAATTGGACCGCCGGAGCTCTAGTGGCTCTGCTTTCAACCGTGGCCCCGCAGGCGGCAAAGGCCTATCAGGTTGACTGCGCCATTCTGCTTTGCCTGGCTGGTGGGTGGCCCGCGTCAGCAGAATGTGCCCATGCCCGTGCTGTGTTTATCCGCCGGATCACGCCCTGGCCGATTGAGCCGCCGTTGCAAATCTGGCGCTGCCCCATGGGTGTTTCTGAGCGCGCGCCGATGCAAAGCACGGCCCCGAAAATCTGGGAGGCCAGCAACCAAACAGGTCAGACGCTCGGCCAAGTCATTTTTGCACAGGTGGCCGAAGATGGTGCCGATATCGACATCAGTGGTCTGGAATTCGATTTTGTGCGCTCGATCCGTGTTTGGGATGTTCGGCACTACAGCCATCGCGAACGTGGCCGCGACGATGATTGTTCTGAGAGTTACAGCATGCGCCTCGGGACCTACGGCACCCAGGGCGAATTCGGATGGCAACGCACGACACCAGCGGCCGCCCCGCAATGGGTTCTGCCGTCCCGGCGCTGTTCGTCATCAAACTGGCGGCGCGGGGTTGGCGTTGAATGGGAAGATCACGAAGGCAACCATGGATATGAGTGGGTGGGCTACTAAGGCTATTCGCCGATGTCCTTCATACGTTCTGCGATATCGCCCGCAATGCGCTCATACAGGGCGGCTTGTTTGTCCCTTGGCGTCCCAGGCTTTGGGTTTCTTCGACGGATGCGTTTGGCGAGCCAGAACAGCATACGGGCCGCTGGATCGGATGTCGCATCCGGTTCTGCGGCCGGATACTTCTCCTCAAGGGCGACAACGATTTCCTGAGACAGGCTGCGCCGGTTCAGTGTTGCATGCGTTTCCAGACGCTTCTTGAGCGCGGCGGGAAGCAAGAGTTTGAATTGGACCAAGGCTTCTTCTTTCATGATTGCATGATGGACAATATTTGTCCTCAATGATATGGACATTTTATGTCCTTTTGTTGAGGTGTAAATATGAAGACAACCCAGTTCAAACTTAACCTTCCAGCGGACGTGAAAGCCTGGCTCGAAGAGGAAGCAGTGCGGAACTTGCGCTCGCAAGGCGCTCAGGTGGTGTCTTGTTTGCGGGCAGCCATGTCGCGGCAAGAAGCCGTAGGTGAGAGGGCTGAAAAATGAGCCCAAGCCATATTCAGCTGATTCCGACCCCAGAGCTTGCGCTTCTCTTCGGGTACAGCGAGCCGAGCACGTCCTTCTATGATTTCTGCCGTAGGACGGGTATCGCTCCGGTGCCAGGGCGGCGCGGGTGGTATGACCCGAAACTCATTCGCGCGCGATTGGATGCTGTTCAGGGCATCAGCGCGGCAGAACGCGAAGTCGCTTCGCAACCGAGCCTCGTTGCCCAGCGGAGAGCGCGCCGTGCCCAGAAGTAATCTTCCCAAGGGCGTCCACCGTGTCCGGCGCAAGGTCGTGTCTGGTGTTCGCTACCATTTCTATGCCTGGCGGGGCGGCCCCAAATTTTGGGAAGGGACGGACCCAAACCCCAAAGAACCCGAATTCTATCATGCGTTTTCACAGTGCGGCACGCCTGTGAGTCCGGCTGAATATCTGACGACTCACTTGGTCGACGAATTTCTGTCCAGTGCGTCCTTGCCCAAGGCTGAGCGTTCAAAGGCTGATATCCGCAAATGGCTGGAGCTGTTCCGCGAAGAATTCGGTGCCGATCCTGTCGCAATGTTCGAAGAGCGCGCCTCTAGGGGCGAGGTTAACAATTGGCGCAAGAAGTGGCTTCATTCGCCCAAGCAGCACGATATGGCGGGCACCCATGCGACGCGCGTCCTAAATTGGGCGGTGGAAGAGGGGAAGTTGAAAGAGCATCACTGCCACAAGCTCAAGAAGCTCTACCAATCGAACCGCACAGAAATCATCTGGACGAGCGGCGATATCGCACAGTTTAATAAACATGCACCCAAGTGGGTCCAAAGGATCCTGACCGCCGGATGCGAAACCGGCTTGCGAGCGGCCGATCTGGTTCAGGTTAAAATGGACCAATTCGAAGACACGCCGCACGGCAAGCGCCTTCGTTTCAGGACCAGTAAGCGAGGCCAGATCGCTTATATCCCAGCTACGTCCGCCCTCGAAAAACTGATCGCTGAGACGCCGAAGGAACAAGAAGTGCTGCTGGTATCAGAGCTTGGCAGGCCTTTGACGGCACGTTGGGCATCGAACCAGATCACTAAGTGGCGGCGCGAAGCTCAGATCCCCCCTTGGATCGATGGGCGAGAAAAGACTCTGTCTGATACTCGCGGGACGGCGGCGACAAGATTGCTGAATGCCGATCTGTCTTTGCGCCAGATTGCGGTGCTGATGGGGTGGTCGGTTCGCTACGCGGCGCAGGTTATCGAGCATTATGCGCAGGTTAGCCCGGACGAAAGCGATGCAGTTCTGCGCAAGCTCAATCGAGCAAAATCACTGTCTCTAGACACAAAAATGTAAACGCCCCTGTAAACGCGGGGCCCCAAACACGGCAAGGAGTGATGTAAGTGATTGTTTTTAAATGGAGGCGAGTACCGGAATCGAACCGGTGTACACGGATTTGCAATCCGCTGCGTCACCACTCCGCCAACTCGCCTTTTCAAGTAAAATCAAATACTTGCCGTGGTGTGACCGGCGTTTTAGCAGCTTTCGACAGGAGCGTCCAGAGGGGGGAGCGCAAATTTCAGGGTCGGGTGCAAACTTAGTCTTCCGTTGCGACGTTGTATCTTGTGAAGATTGGAAAGTTTCCGTGTCTGGGCCGTTGCTGGTTTTTCAAGGATGTGGCAGAACTCAATCACCCAAGGGAACAAGATGAGCGATCCAATGACAGATTTCGCAGCCCGCCGCCGAACGATGGTCGATACCCAGATACGTCCTTCTGATGTTACGAAGTTTCCCATCATAGACGCGATGCTTACCGTCAAGCGCGAGAATTTCGTGCCGGATGCACAGCGCGAGGCCGCCTATGTCGAGGGATTGATCGAGCTGGGTGACGGGCGCTGCATGCTGGAGCCGCGGACCCTGGCTAAGATGCTGGACATATTGAACATTTCCACCGACGAGTCGGTTTTGGATATTGCTCCGGCCTTGGGGTATTCGACCGCTGTGGCTGCGCGCATGGCACAGCTGGTTGTCGCCGTAGAGGAAGACGAGAGCCTTGCGGCCGAATCCCAGTCCATTCTGATGGAGGCGGAGGCAGACAATGCGATTGTCCATGTCGGTCCGCTTGGGCTGGGTGCCCCTGAACATGGACCCTATGACGTGATCATGATCCAAGGCGGCGTTGAACAGGTTCCCGATGCTTTGATCGCACAGCTTAAGGATCATGGGCGAATTGCCTGCCTTTTTGTCCAGGGTGCGCTGGGGGTCGTCCGTATCGGCCATAAATCAGGGGGTCGTGTGACCTGGCGGGATGCGTTTAACGCCAATGCACCGATTTTGCAGACATTTTCCAAAAATCGTGTATTTTCGCTATAGTTTGACAGCTGATTTTTCTGCCGCCTTGATTAGTTTAACGCAAACGCGCAAACTATAGGCAGAGCAGGGTAAATTCGATTTGAGAGGATTTCGTTATGGGTTCTATGGCGGGAGGGAAGCTGGTCAAAGCGCTGGCGCTGACTGCAGGGGTCGCACTTAGCTTTGTGCCGGGACGGGCCGTTTGGGCCGACAATATAACTGACGCATTCATTGGCGCTTACAATACCAGCGGTTTGTTGGAACAAAACCGCGCCTTGTTGCGTGCAGCAGACGAAGACGTGGCAATCGCGTTGTCGGCGCTTCGACCGATCATCAACTGGACGGTTGCAATTAGCCACGACTACACGCGTCGCGAAGTCAACAATGTGGTGACAAGACCCGACCCGAACAACTTCTTCACGGGGCTGACCCTCAGCCAGTTGCTCTACGATGGTGGGGCTGCTGTTCTGGGCAAGCAATCGGCGCAAGAAACGGTGCTGTCCACTAGGCAGACCCTTATTGATATCGAACAACAGGTTCTGTTCCGCGGAGCCAATGCTTATCTCGAAGTTCTTTTGCAGGAAGAAACCGTACAGATTCGCCTGAACAACGTCGACGTATCGGCCGAAGAACTGCGCGCATCGCAGGACCGGTTCGATGTAGGCGAGGTCACGCGTACGGACGTTGCGCTGTCACAAGCCCAGCTTGCAAGCTCGCAAGCTGATCTGGCTGTTGCGCGCGGTAACCTCGATACGGCACAGGCGGAATATGTGAATGCCGTTGGCAAATCGCCCGGACGCACGGCCGGTCAACCGAGCCTGCCAAACCTGCCAAACTCGGAACCGCAGGCCGTCAGCCTTGCGCAGCGTAATCACCCGGCCATTCTTTCGGCTCAGCACCAGGTGCGTGCCTTCGATCTGATCGTGGCGCAGCAGCGCGCCAACCTGGGTCCGAATGTCAGCCTGAATGCCGATGCCGGTATCACCGAGAGCTATGACAACGACGACAACACCAGAGACGGCACGGTTTCGTTGAATTTCAACCAGCCGATTTATGCTGGTGGCCGTTTGGCCGCAAGCGTGCGCCGCGCCATGGCCACACGGGATGCATCGCGTGCCAACCTGTTGAATGTGCAAAAAGATATCACTCAGGGTGTGACCGAAGCCTATGCCCGTTTCCAGGCGGCATCTGCAAGCCTGCGGGCATCAAGCGAACGGGTGCGCGCATCGAAGGTGGCGTTTGACGGTATTCGCGAAGAGGCCACTTTGGGTGCACGGACCACGCTGGATGTTTTGAACGCCCAGCAGGATCTGCTGGATGCGCAGCTGGCCGAAGTCGCGTCGCGGATCGAGCGTTCGCGCGCCGCCTACCAGCTGTTGCAGGCACAGGGTCTGCTGACTGCAGAACGTCTGGGGCTGGCGGTGCAGATCTATGATCCGACGCTGTATTATAACCTGGTCAAGAAAGCGCCGGCTCAGGTCAGCAGACAAAGCAAGGACCTGGATCGCGTTCTCAAAGCACTGCGCCGCGACTAAGAGCCAATACTATCTGTTGTGACGCCCGGCTTGTTTGGCTACACTCAATCCTGAGGATAGAGCGGTAGAGAACAATGACGGAAAAAGTCGTGAACGGCAGAGTAGAGGACGTGCTGTCCTCGATCAAACGGCTGGTCGGTGAAAGAGGTGAGCAAACCTCTGAACCCACGCCTTCAATCGCCCGCAAGCCCGGGCGATTGGTGCTTACCGATGCATTGCGAGTCGGCGGAACGTCCAGCATTCAAGACAGCCCGGAGATTGAAGCCGAAGCCAAAGCAGGCTACACGGCCGACGCGTCGGTCAAGCCGATGCTTTTGCGCGCGTGCGACATCGTAAATCGTGAAGATCCCGCCAACAAAGAACAAGCCGCGCCAGAGCCGCCCAAAAACCCGACCAACAGCCTGAGCGCAAAGATCGAAGCCCTAGAGGCGGCGATTGCACGCACTGAGGACCAGTGGGAGCCGGACGGCGACAGCGAAGACGAGTACTCCGGTACTCCGGCGAAAGCCCTTGAATTCAGCGCACGCAAAGAATTTTCGGATACCGGGGGAAAGAAAGCCGAACCCACTCAGGCAAAGGCTAAAGAAGCTGTGGCAACGACCAAGGCAACTTTCATTCGCGACCCCGAGGTGATCACCGCACCACCTGCTCACCCTGTCGAAGCAGCAGCGGAAGATTCTGCGATAGCTGGCATAAGCGAAGACGCATTGCGCAAAATGATCGCCGAAGTTGTTCGTGAAGAATTGCAGGGTGTTTTGGGCGAACGCATCACCCGCAACGTCCGCAAGATGGTTCGGCGCGAAATCTACAAGGCCCTGGCCGAGCAGGACCTCTAGTAGCGCTCAGGCCCTTTGGGGCGCTTCTGCAAGCGCCAGCAGGCGGTCCAGATCCATATTCCGTTCAAGGTGATCCGCCAGCGCGTCCAGCGTCTCTTCGACTCCGTCTTCATAGGCCAAGTCCGAGGTCACGCCCAACTGCGACAGGTAAGACGCGCGGAATGCATCCGAGCTGAAGATTCCATGCAGGTAACTGCCACGGATACGACCAGAGGCGTTTGCGGCACCTTCTGGCCGCCCCTCGACCTCCAGCCAAGCGCGGGCGCAATCAGGGCCTTCGGTACGGCCCATGTGGATTTCGTAGCCTGAAACCGGTTCTCCTCCGTCTAGGGCGAGGGCTGATGTGAGTGTTACCTGTTTCTTCCCTGCCATCACGGTCTCAACATCCAGCAGGCCCAACCCTTCGACAGCCCCCGGTTGCCCGTCGACGCCATCCGGATCAACGATCGTCTTGCCCAGCATTTGATAGCCGCCGCACAGGCCCAGAACATGGCCGCCCCGGCGGACATGGGCATATAGGTCGATGTCCCAGCCCTGCGCCCGGAAGTAAGCCAGATCACCGATGGTGGACTTGCTGCCGGGCAGCAGTACCAAATCGGCATCACCGGGAAGGGGGCGTCCTGCTGGCACGATTTCGACCGAGACACCGGGTTCGGCAGACAGCGGATCGAGGTCGTCAAAATTGGCCATGCGTTCCAACTGCGGAACAACGACCTTGCAGGCCCCGCCAGAGTGGGACCGGATATCCATCATATCCTCGGCCGGTAGTTTCCACGCATCATGGAACCAGGAAACGACGCCGAGACAGGGCCATCCGGTACGTGCTGCGATTTCATCGCGACCTTCGTCGAAAAGGGATACGTCGCCCTTGAACCGATTGACGGCAAAACCCCGGATCATCTCAAGATCGCCTGCATCCAATACCGCCTGGGTGCCCACGATCTGGGCAATGACCCCCCCGCGGTGAATATCACCTACCAGAATAACCGGTACGCCTGCAGCGCGCGCAAATCCCATATTGGCGATGTCACCCTTGCGCAGGTTGGTTTCGGCCGGGCTGCCCGCACCTTCGATCAGGACAAGATCCGCGTCACTGCACAAGCGGTCAAAGCTTTCAAGTGCCGCGCCCAGCAGTTTGGATTTATCCTTGCGGTAATCGCCCGCTTTCATCGTGCCCGCGCGTTGGCCTTGTACGATGATCTGAGCGCCAGTGTCGGTTTCCGGTTTCAGCAGAATCGGGTTCATGTCCGTATGCGTCGCACGCCGCGCCGCCAACGCTTGCAAAGCCTGTGCGCGCCCGATCTCTCCGCCATTTTCGGTGACGGCGGCATTGTTCGACATGTTCTGCGGTTTGAACGGTGCAACGCGCAACCCGCGCCGGGTAAAAGCCCGCGCCAGACCGGCCACTAGAACCGATTTCCCAACATTGCTGCCGGTGCCCTGAATCATGATGGATCGAACCATGGCCTGTCTCCTATGTTGACGCGCAGATGACCTGATTTGCAGGCAAAGGAAAAGCCAAAGTTGAATACGCCAGCGCATCTTTTGATCGGAGCTGCCGCCTTTGCCCGCCCCGCCCACGGACGAATCCTGTGGGCAGCGCTGCTTGGATCGTTATTGCCGGATCTTTCCCTTTATGTGATGGCGGGCACGTCCCTCTTCCTGCTTGGGATACCGCCAAATGTGGTCTTCGATCAGCTTTACTTTTCCGACGGCTGGCAGACCGTGTTTGCGATCGACAATTCATTTGTCCTTTGGGGGTCTGCTTTGATTGTTGGGGTCTGGGCACATCGGGCGGCCTTGACCGTCGGCGCATCTGCCGGACTGTTGCATCTTGCGATGGATTTTCTGCTGCATGCAGGGGACGGGCGGCCTCAGTTCTGGCCGTTCAGCGATTGGGTGTTTCACAGCCCGGTCAGTTATTGGGACAGTTCACATCACGCCGTGTGGGTCGCTCCCCTTTCCGCCGTGCTTTGTGTCGCGTGTTATACCGTTTTGTGGCGTCGCGGTATGTCAGTCTGGGCGAAAATATTCTTCGCGGTGCTGTTAGTGGCCGAGCTATGGGTTGCACGGCAGTGGTTGTTATTCTTTTGACAGTTGGCATAAGAAAAGCGCGCTCCCAAGTTGGGAGCGCGCTTTTTCATGCGATAGTCGCCCTGGATCAGGCGGCTTCTGCTTGCTGGGCGGCGTTGCGGCGCTCGCTTTCTTCACGCGACAGTGCAACCGAAGTGCGCACACCGCGTCCAACGAACTCCATCAGTCCGCCAACAACGCGCTCATTCGGGTCGATGCCCGCGCACGACAGTACTTCGCGACCATCGCGAGAACGTGCCCAACGGGCGATTTGTTCCGGGCCATTGCCATACTTCTTGTCGTCGGCAATAGCGTCATCCAGCGCAGCCAGTACGACGGCCGCGAAAAGTTTGCGTGCACGATTGCCTTGCTCGTTGTTAAAGGCAGTGCCGTCAACGAAATCTCTCATCTCGTCTTCCTTGTTGTTCTTGCTCTTGCATTTTCGGCGTGACGGTTCTTATGACCGATTAAGTGCGATTCGGATACACTTAAAATGCATAGTTGCGTTGCGTCATTTGCATAGCTTGCTGCAAGTGCAGCACTAGGTCTCGTCATCTTGTCAGGTGTGTTCCCGCCAGATATAGGAGCGGGAACTGACGCATCAACCGTTTGTGAAGGATTTAAGTCATGCCCAAGATAAATGGGAACGAAATTCGCCCCGGAAATGTGCTTGAGCATAACGGCGGGCTGTGGGCCGCAGTCAAAGTTGACCACGTAAAGCCCGGTAAAGGCGGCGCTTTTGCGCAGGTCGAACTGCGCAATCTGCGCAATGGCTCGAAGTTGAACGAGCGGTTCCGCTCGGCGGACAAAGTGGAACGCGTGCGTCTTGAACAGAAAGATCAGCAGTTCCTGTACGAATCTGACGGCATGCTGGTCTTCATGGATTCCGAGACCTACGAGCAGATCGAACTGCCCGCGGAACTGCTGGGTGAACGCCGCCCGTTTCTGCAGGACGGCATGACAATTGTCGTCGAATTTTATGAAAGCGAGGCTCTGAACGCCACGGTGCCTCAGAAAGTGACCTGCAAGATCGTAGAGACCGAGCCTGTGGTCAAAGGTCAGACCGCCGCGAATTCGTTCAAGCCAGCCATTCTGGACAACGGTGTCAAAGTCATGGTGCCGCCATTTGTTGGTCAGGATGAGATGATCGTGGTGAACACCGAAACCATGGAATACTCCGAACGCGCGTAACCACGCGTTTACCAGAGTAAAGAAAAACCGCGTGGACTGGTGCCACGCGGTTTTTCTTTATCAACTGCCCCGTCTGATTTGGCGATACCGTTCGGGGTTGGGGCCAAACAGTTCAAGCATCAGTTCATACTTGATGCGATTGGCGCTGACCTGCCGGTAAAAGGCGATCAGGAATGCTGTGGGCCCCTGAATGCGGCTGAGGCCGCTTGTGGCGGCGACAACAGTGCCGACATCCGTTTTCCCGTTCAGAACCAAATAGCCACCCAGCATCAGCACGCCAACGGTTCCCGCTCCATTTATGACGCTCAGTAGAAACTTGGCAGAAAGCTTCCAGATGAACATCCTGCGCCGCGTTTCGTAGATATCGTCGAACTGCGCCTCAACCTCGCGCGCGACTTCGTTGATCCGCTCGACATTCAGCTTATCGTTGGCTCCGCGTAGTATCCGGACACGTTCGGCGACAAACACGTTCACCTTGCGTTGGGATACCAGCACGATGATGATCTGCGGCACGATCATCGAAAAGGCGATCATGCCCAGCCCCGGTTGCGTTGACGAGATATAGCCGATCACACTGATCAACGTGCCGATCTGAACGACCGGGTCCGAGAAAGCGCCGCCCGCGAATTTCCCCAGCTCTTCTGCCTCGGCTGAAATCGCCGTGGTCATCGTGCCCTTGCGCATCGTTTCGCCCGAGACATTGATATCTGAGGCGCGCAGTAGCAGCCTTTGGCGGATCATGCGGATCAGGTCTTCGCCCAACGTTCCTGCGCGATAGCTCAAAAGCCACTTTAGGGCGAGGCTGAGTAAGATGACCGACATCATTCCGGCACCCAGGTAGATCAGCTTGTCCGTAGTTACGTCGGCTGAGGTCAGGTGGTTGATGATGTCGCGCTGAAACTCCAGCGGAACTGCAGCCAGACCCGCGATCGCGATGGACAGAACGATGAGGATGATCTGCCGTCCGGCGCTGGCGCGCCAGATTGCCCTGTATAGCTGGAACATACGTGCATCCGGATTGCTGAATTCAAACCAGTGTGACAGCGCACTTGGCTATGTTCAAACCACGCCAATTCAGTCAGCTGGTCAGCCGTGCCGGTTCGGCAACACGTTAAGTGTCCAACTGTATGGTGGCGTCACCAGCCTGCATGTCGTCACCTACGCGGTCCAATCGCAAATAGGCGATCCCGCGGCCATTGGATTGGGTGAACAATGTACCGGCCGGTTTTCCGCCAGAAGTAATTGCAGTTCCAACTGGTGCTGAACCACTGACGCTGACGCCACGCAAGCCTTTGCGCAGCTCGGTCTTGTGTTTCATCCTCGCGGTGACTTCTTGCCCGACATAGCAGCCTTTCTTGAAGTCCACGCCGTTTAGCGTCTCGAACCCGGCCTCAAGGATATAGCTGTCGGGGGTCAGTTCGATGCCGGTTTCCGGAATGCAGTGTCGCACGCGAATTGCATCCCAATCTGTATCGTCGTCGTTTTCCGCACCCGCAGTATAGGCCCGCCACCCCATGTCTGGATGGCGCGGGTCGGGTAGGGCACCTTCGGGGGCAGGGCCAGTACCGCGCTGCAGGTTCAGGCCACTGTCTTCGATGCTGACATCTGCACGCAGTTTGTACATGCCCAACCGTTTGGCAAATCCATCGGCAAGGATTTCGGCAACATCCAGTAAAACCGCGTCGCCCTCGCGCTTCAGGAAGAAGTCCGCCAAGTATTTGCCTTGTGGGGTCAGCAGAGCGGCGTAGACCAGCCCATTGTCTAATCCTGCGATGTCGTTGGTGATCAACCCTTGAAGAAAGCTGTCGGTGTCCGAGCCGCTCAGGCGCAATATACGGCGGTTGGGCATCTGGGTTGTCCTCGTCTTTTCCTCGGACCTCGTGATATAGGGGTTTCCGCTGCCATGACCAGAGGGTTTCCGCCGTGCCTGCGCCGATTAGCATCGTTATCCCGACCCTGAATTCGGAAGGAACCCTTCCCGCGACCCTTGCGGCCTTGATGGAAGGCCTGCATGCGGGGCTGATCCGCGAATTGATCGTCTCGGACGGTGGGTCGACTGATCTGACTTTAAAGATTGCGGATGAGGCCGGTGCTGAGATCGTGACCGGGCCACCTTCGCGCGGGGGGCAATTGGCCAGAGGATGCGCAGCAACCAAAGGGGACTGGCTGCTTGTTTTGCATGCCGACACAGTTTTGCAAGCAGGGTGGGTTAAGGTTGTAGTCGACCATCTTTTCACCGGAACCCCGGCTGCTTTTCGCTTGGCGTTTCGGGCGTCAGGCTTTGCGCCGGCATGGGTGGCGGGTTGGGCCAATCTGCGCAGTCGCCTGTTTGGCCTGCCATATGGCGATCAGGGCCTGTTGGTCCCGAGTGAGATGTATCGAAAGGCGGGGGGCTTTCCCGATCAACCCTTGATGGAGGACGTCGCTTTGGTCCGCAGCTTGCGCGGCATCACCTTGCTGCCCAGCCGGGCAGTTACGAGCGCGGATCGCTATGAGCGTGCGGGCTGGTTGCGTCGGGGAGGGCGGAACCTGTGGACTCTGACGCGGTATTTTCTGGGGGCAGATCCTGCGAAGCTGGCGCAGGACTATCGGCGCTGAGCGACGCGCGCAGCTCGACCACGGACTTGCCCAGCCGGAACGGCGCTGCGAAACTGACCAGACATAACGCGATGATCTGCAGCACAAGTATGTGCGCATTGTCTTGCAGGTATTCCCATTCGTCCTTCAACTTGCCGACCTGTTCCACCAGATCATCATAGCTTTGCGCCAGGATCAGATAGTCACCGGCAATCGCGGGAACCTTGCGGCGCATGTTGTCGATCGCGGCCTGTGTTATGTCGTCCAGAGTGGTAAAGACTAGGAACTGATCGATGTTGAACGCATCAGCCTTGTCGGCCATTGCGCGCATTTCGTCCTGTTCGTCTTTTGCCTGACTGCCAAACAAAAAATGCAGCCCCTGCAGTGGCGCGACCTCATTTGTGACTGCGATGAACAATGGCAGGTCGGCATTGCTGGCGGTTGAGGCCGACAGGAATTCAACCTTTTCGCACAGAATAGCAGTATCCGGGTCAAAGGCCGGGTCGCAGAACCGCAGGCGGAACCGCGCGGCATCGCGGTCAAAGGCCAGCCCGGCGGCGTAAGCCACGTCTATCTGGCGGTCCAGTCGCGAGCTATCCGAAGTGTAAAGCCCGGCCAAAACCGCGACCAGCGCGCCAACGCCACCCAGTACAACCCAGACGAGGTCCGCGAGTTTCCAGGCGCGATGCCCGGCGGGTTTACGGAAAAGAAAGGCGGTGCCAATCAATCCAATCAGAAAGAACAGGATCAAAAGCGGTAGTTGGTTTTGGGTCACGAAACTCATGCCTTCAAAGTGACGGCCTGCTATGCGGCTGGCAACACTCCTCACGCTCAGTTGTTCCGTTTGGGTGGTAAAAAGCCGTTATGAGCCCGAGCTTTGGCCGAATTTCCGGAACAGTTTGGTGCGGTCAAAGGCCTGTTCCAGCTCATCTGTGCGCTCTTTAACCGAATCCCACAGCCTTTCCTGTACTTCGGCGATGACGCATTCCATCAAAACCAGAATGGCTGCCATTGAATCCCACGCCGACGGCACGGCAATACGCGCCGCAAAGGTGTGTTTGGCCAGCCGATGAATGGGTGAGCGCCACTGATCGGTGAACAGAACAATTTCAGCCTCGCGTTCATGGCACAGCTGGCCGATCAGTAGGGACGCGTTTTCATATCGGCGAACATCCAGTGCGACCAGCACATCGTCTTTGCGTACGTCCAGCAAATCGTGTGTCCACGATGCCGCAACGGGAAGCAGCCGCACGTCGGGGCGGATCATCTGCAGGTGCAGGTACAGGTATTGGGCCAACGTGCCGGTAATGCGTCCACCGGTGATAAAGATGCGCCGGTTGGGGTCACATAACAAGTTGCAGAAACTGTCGAATTCGTCTGGATCAACCTCATCAATCGTGCGTTTTTGATTGGCGAGTGTCTGTTGGGAATACCGGTTCAGGATATGCTCTTCAGGCAGATCGTTTTGCCACAAGTCACGTTTGGCGACCGGCCCCGAGATCATTTCTTTCACTTCGCCCCGCAGGGCGGCCTGAAACTGCGGGTAACCTTGAAACCCGGTCTTTTGCAGCATCCGCGCGACTGTCGTGGTGGACACCGAGGCCGCGCTGGCCAGTTCGGTGATGCTGCCGAGACCGGCCATAGGGTAGTCGTCCAGCAATACACTTACCAGTTGACGCTCGGATGGGGTCATCTTGTCTTTGTGGGCCAGCAGCCTGTCCGTCACCCGCACGCGGCGTTCCTCCTGCATCTTTTCGATCTTAGTGTGAATAATTTTTCAGCAATATCAAGAGTGGTGAAATTTATACAGGAAAAATATTGACAGGTTAAGGTCTCTTGTGGAAATTTTTCCACACGCATCTTAATTGGAATCGCAAGGCGGTATTTTGGACTTCGGAACAGTCGTTCACACGGACACAGTGGATGGTCCCCTTTCGGTAATGCTGGTCTGCGAACACGCGTCCAGCCGCATTCCCGCGTTTTTGGGGGATATGGGTTTGCCTGTGGGCGCGCTGCAAAGCCACATCGCGTGGGATCCCGGGGCATTGGCTGTGGCCAAGCTGATGGCGGCACGCCTGTCGGCACCTCTGGTGTATGGCGGGGTGTCCCGGCTGGTCTATGACTGCAATCGCCCGCCTGAAGCCGCAGGGGCCATGCCGGCGCGCAGCGAGGACTATCAAATCCCAGCGAATGTCGATCTGTCCGAGGAAGAGCGTGAAGGCAGGATTGAGAGCATCTACCAGCCCTTCAGCAAGGCACTGTCTGACCTGATCTCCCAAAATGGGGATACGCTTGAACTTATGGTGACGGTCCACAGCTTTACACCAGTCTACCATGGTCAGACGCGTGAGGTGGAACTGGGCATATTACACGGGGTGGATGACCGGTTCGCCCGGGCAATGATGACGACAGCACCCGCCGACCAAACCTATGAGACTCGCTTGAATGAGCCGTATTCGGCGGCGGACGGGGTTGCCCATACACTTGACGCGCAGGCGCTGCCGAACGGGCTATTGAACGTCATGATCGAGATCCGCAATGACCTGATACAAACGCCCGAGCAGCAGGAGGCTATGGCCGATTGCCTGGTTTCCTGGATCGCGCGGACCCTTGCAGATTTTCAGAAAGGGGGCGCGGCGTGATCAAAGCGATGGCGTCATATGTGCGGGTCGTCGATGCGGTGAATTACCGGATCGGGCGGGTCATGATGTGGGGCCTGTTTGTCATGATGGGCATCCTGCTGTGGTCCTCGATCTCAAAAACGTTTTTCGTGCCATCGCATTGGACGCTGGAAATGGCGCAGTTTGCGATGGTGACCTATTACATTATGGGCGGACCGTATTCGATCCAGCTGGGATCGAACGTCCGAATGGACCTGTTTTATCACAACTGGAGCCCGCACCGGAAAGCCTGGTTCGATGCCTTCACCGTTCTGCTGCTGATCTTCTACCTGGGGGTATTGTTTTATGGCGGGCTTGGGTCGACGGCCTACAGCCTTGGCTATTGGGGCGATGAACCGGTCTCCTACTTTTTTGGACTGTTGACAGGCAGTGAGGAAATTGGCCGGCTTGAACGCTCATCAACAGCGTGGCGGCCGTATATCTGGCCAGTAAAAACCATCATGGTGTTCGGCTTCTTCCTGATGCTGCTGCAGGCGATATCGGAATTCTTCAAAGACATAGCCCGGATCAACGGGCAGGAAATCGGGGTCGTGCGGGCATGAGCCAGGAATATATCGCCATCTTCATGTTCGCATTGATGATGCTGATGCTGTTCACAGGTCAGCGGGTCTTTGGCGCGATTGGCGCGGTGGCTACCATTGCCGCGCTGGCGCTTTGGGGCACAGGCGGGCAGGACATCACGTTCTCGGCCGCGATGAAGCTGATGAAATGGTATCCGCTGCTGACACTGCCGATGTTCATTTTCATGGGCTATGTGCTCAGCGAAAGCCGGCTGGCGGATGACCTGTACAAGATGTTCCACGTCTGGATGGGGCCCATCAATGGTGGTCTGGCCATCGGCACTATCGGGTTGATGGTGCTGGTCTCGGCCATGAACGGCCTCAGCGTTGCGGGTATGGCCATTGGTGCGACCATTGCGCTGCCGGAACTGCTTCGGCGCGGCTACGACAAGACGATGGTGACCGGGGTCATTCAGGCGGGTTCTAGTCTTGGTATTCTGGTTCCACCCTCGGTGGTTCTGGTCCTCTATGCGATGATCGCGCGGCAACCTGTCGGGCAACTGTGGCTGGCGGGGATTATCCCGGGTCTTCTGATGGCCGCGATGTTCATTCTGTACATCTGGATTCGCTGCCGCATTCAGCCCGAGCTGGGACCCGCAATGGAAGACGCGCATGAGGTGCCATGGGCCGAAAAAATCAGGCTGTTGGGAGCAGGGGCGCTGCCGCTGATAATCTTCGCGGCGATGATGGTACCGTTTGTGAATGGTTGGACCTCGCTGGTGGAAAGCTCGGCGATCGGAGCGCTGACCGCTCTGGCTGTGTCCGTCATCAAGCGCCGCATGACTTGGAAGATTTTCGAAGACTGCACCAAGCAGACGTTGGCCATTTCCTGCATGTTCATGTGGATTATTCTGGCCGCGCTGGGCTTTGGGGCCGTATTTGACGGTCTCGGCGCGGTGAAAGCCATCGACAACCTATTCACAGACCAGCTGGGCCTGTCACCCTGGATGATCCTGATCCTGATGCAGCTAAGCTTTATCGTCATGGGCACGTTCCTGGACGATACAGCAATGCTGGTCATCGTGGCACCGCTGTATGTCCCGCTGGTCGGCGAGTTGGGCTTTGATCTGATCTGGTACGGGGTGCTTTATACGATCACGACGCAGATCGCCTATATGACGCCGCCCTTTGGCTATAACCTGTTCCTGATGCGCGCGATGGCCCCGCCAGAGATCACCCTGCGGGACATCTATGGTTCGATCTTTCCTTTTGTCGCGGTGATGGTGCTGGCGCTGACAATCATCATGATTTTCCCGGAAATCGCTCTGTGGTTGCCCGGGTATGTCTATGGAAACTAATAAGAATGCTCGGTGAACGGGCACAGAAACTTTAACGGAGAGGAATTGACATGACGACAAGACGTAAGTTTCTGAAAACCGCTGGGGTTGGCGTTGCTGCCGCACCACTGGCGACGCCTGCCTTGGCGCAGAACACGATCACATGGCGGATGCAGACCTATGCAGGTCCTGCGCTGGCTGAGCATGTGATTGATCCTGCGATCAAGATGTTCAACCAGATCGCCGGTGACCGGATGCAGATCGAGCTGTTCTATGCTGATCAGCTGGTTCCCACGGGAGAGCTGTTCCGGGCGATGCAGAAAGGCACCATCGACGCGGTTCAGTCGGACGATGACTCGATGGCATCACCTACCGAAGTAACTGTGTTCGGTGGCTATTTCCCGTTCGCTTCGCGCTATTCTCTGGACGTGCCTGTGCTGTTCAACCAGTGGGGCCTGAACGAGATCTGGGACGAGGAATACTCCAAGGTCGGCGTCAAACACATCAGCGCTGGCGCATGGGACCCGTGCCACTTTGCGACCAAGGACCCGATCAACTCCCTGGCGGATATGAAGGGCAAACGCATCTTCACCTTCCCGACGGCGGGGCGCTTCCTGTCTCAGTTCGGCGTCGTGCCGGTAACCCTGCCGTGGGAAGACATCGAGGTTGCGGTTCAAACGGGCGAACTGGACGGTATCGCTTGGTCGGGCATCACCGAAGACTACACCGTCGGCTGGGCCGATGTGACCAACTATTTCCTGACCAACAACGTGTCGGGCGCATGGGCGGGTCACTTCTTTGCCAACATGGACCGCTGGAACGAACTACCCGAAGATCTGCAGACCCTGTTCAAGGTTTGCTGTGATCAGTCACATTACTACCGTCAGTGGTGGTATTGGGGTGGTGAGGCCAACCTGCGCGTCAACGGCACCAAGATGCAATTGACCTCTATCCCGGACGAAGAATGGGTAACCGTTGAGGAAGCCGCCGTGAAGTTCTGGGACGAAGTGGCAGCCGAGTCCGAGACCAAAGCGAAAGTTGTCGACATCTTCAAGCGTTACAACGCCGAGATGCTAAAGGCTGGTCGGCCCTATCGTTACACCTAAGAAACCCTTCTTCCCGACGCGTGGGGCACCCCGTGCGTCGGGATTGGACATCAATAAGCGACATCATTTATGCTCTCGTCTGTTCCAAGAATAGAAAAACAAAACCGGAAGCACATTTGTGCGCACCGGTCAGACGAGGTGTGAACATATGGCTATCGCGAGCTTTTTGATTGAGATTTTTGCCGCAACCATGTTGCTGCTATTCGCCGTACGCTTGGTTCGTACCGGTATCGAACGGCGCTTTGGTGCGCTGTTTCAGTCGATCCTGACACGCCACTCCAACAGCTTCGTTGCAGGGGGGGCTGGCATGGTTCTGGCCACGATCCTGCAAAGCTCGGCCGCCGTTACGGTTTTGCTGACCGGTTTCGCTGCGGCGGGGATGGTGACGTTTGGGATGGCGCTGGCGGGTGTTCTGGGCGCGGATTTGGGCGCCGCTTTAGTCATTCAGGTTCTGTCCTATGATCTGGGCTGGCTTCAACCCGCATTGTTGGCGTTGGGCGGTTGGCTGTACCTGAAATCCGAACGGTCGAATGTACGGCTTATGGGCCGGATCGTTCTGGGCGTCGCCTTTATCCTGATCTCGCTTCAATTCCTGCGCGAAGCAGTTGAGCCGATCCGCGAAAGCGCGTTTTTGCCCGCAATCGCAGGGTATCTTGAGACCGATTATTTCAGCGCCTTTATCGTTGGTGCGGTGCTGGCCTTTGTCATGCACAGCTCGGTCGCGACGATCCTGATGTGCGTGGCCTTGGTTCAGATCGGTGCAATTCCCTTTGCCGCCGGTTTGTCGCTGGTGCTGGGAGCAAATCTGGGTTCGGCCTTTATTCCAATGTGGCTGACGCGCGATATGACCGTCTCAGCCCGGCGTATCCCTCTGGCCAACCTCTTATTGCGGGGAAGCGCGGCGCTGGTAATGCTGATCGTCGTGAATGTTGGCGGTTTGCACGAGGCGCTATTGGTGACGAGCCCGGCGCAGTCTCTGATTTTTGCACATATCGGATTCAATTTGGCTGTATTCCTTCTGGCCACGGGTTTCGTGAACCAGTTGGAACAGCCGATGGCCGTTCTGATGGCGGAGCCCAAAGCCGAGGCCAATGCGCTGGATCAGTTTTCGGATGCGCTGACACCGCTGGGGGACCCCAGCGGCGAAAGGGCCAGCGTTGCGATGTCCTCGGTGCGTCACGAACTGTTGCAGATGATCACGCAGGTCGAGCGTATGTTCCGCCCCGTTTTGGATATCTACGAACAGGATGACAGCGACGCGATTTCCGCGCTTTGGCGGCAGGATGAGCGGGTCAATACGCAACTGACCGAGATCCGCCGTTTCGTTGCGCGCATGCCGCGGCAGAATATGAGCAAAGGGCAGATCAAAGCCGCACGAGGGTTGGTCGAATATGCCATCCGTCTTGAAGCTGCGGGCGATGTCGTCTCCAACCGGATGACCCGGACGGCGCAGATCAAGCATACTGAACGTTCGGAGTTCTCGGCGCAGGGCTGGAAAGAGCTGAAGGATTTGCACGCGGCCATTCTGGAAAGCTTCTCGCTGGCGCGTCACGTGCTGTTGGTGGACGACATGGATTGTGCCCGCCGGCTGGTGTTGGACAAGGCCGAGGTCAAGCGGATGTCCCGCAATAGCCGCAAGGCGCACCTGAAACGGTTGGAGCGCGGTCAGACCGAGAGTTTTCAGTCCAGCGACCTGCATTTGGAAACCCTGCGGTCCATGCGCGACTTGCACGGGCACATCGCCGCCGTCGCCTATCCGATCCTCTACAAAAGCGGTCAGGTTCTGGAAACGCGCCTGGTGATGGAAATGGAAAAAGAAGCCAACGATGACTGAAGGCAGGTAATCGAAACCGAGGTCTTTCTGAGTGACAAAGGAAACCAATGATGGGCAATGAAGCGATTTTGGCCGATCTGAAAGCCAAATTCGAAACGGGCGAGGTCGACACCGTACTGGTTTGCATGGTGGACATGCAGGGCCGGCTGATGGGCAAGCGGTTTCACGCAGGTCATTTCGTAGCAGGTGCGTGGGAAGAAACCCATTGTTGCAATTATCTGCTGGCCACGGATCTGGAGATGGGCACGCCGGACGGCTATGCCTCGACCAGTTGGGAGCGGGGTTATGGCGATTATGTCATGAAGCCGGACTTGAGCACGCTGCGCCCGGTGCCGTGGCTGGAAGGCACGGCGATGGTGATGTGCGATGTGCTGGATCACCACACGCATGAGGAAGTGCCGCATGCGCCGCGCTCGATCCTGAAGAAACAGGTCAATCGCCTCAAAGCCATGGGTTATGACGCGATGTGCGCCACCGAACTGGAGTTTTTCCTGTTCGAAAAAAGCTTTGACCAGATCCGCAAGGAAGGCTTCCGCGATCTGGAGCCGATCTCGGGCTATAACGAAGATTATCACATCCTGCAGACCACCAAGGAAGAGCATGTGATGCGCCCAATCCGCAACCATTTGTGGAACGCGGGGATACCGGTTGAGAACTCGAAGGGTGAGGCCGAGACCGGGCAGGAAGAGCTGAACATCAAATACGCCCCGGCGATGGACACGGCCGAATACCACTCGATCGCCAAGAACGCGGTGAAAGAGATCGCCTGGCAACACGGTCACGCGGCGACGTTCCTGCCGAAATGGCATCACGACAAAGTCGGCAGCTCGTCCCACGTGCATCAGTCGCTTTGGGCGGATGGCAAGCCAGCGTTTTATGATGCGGATGACGCGTTGGGTATGTCGGCGCTGATGAAAAGCTATATGGCGGGTCTGCTCAGATATGCCGCTGACTATACCTATTTCATGGCTCCCTACATCAACAGCTACAAGCGGTTCATGAAAGGCACCTTTGCGCCGACAAGGATTATCTGGTCGGTGGACAACCGAACGGCTGGCTTCCGTCTGTGCGGCGATGGGACTAAGGCCGTGCGGGTTGAGTGTCGTATTCCGGGCTCAGATATGAACCCGTATCTGGCGATGGCTGGCATGTTGGCCGCCGGGATTGCCGGTATCGAAGAAGGCCTGGAACTGCAATCGCCCACCACCGGTGATGTCTATCAGGGAGACACCGGTATGATCCCCGGCAATCTGCGTGCAGCACGCGATGCGTTGCACGGGTCATCGATGCTACGCGCGGCTATGGGTGATGATGTGGTCGAACACTATGCCCGTGCAGCGGAAGTCGAGATTGAGGAATTCGAGCGCGTCGTGACTGATTGGGAAGTTGCCCGCGGGTTTGAGCGGGCTTGAGATCGGGTCAGGCTGGGGGCGATGCCCCCACGCCCCCGGGATATTTTTAGCCAGATGAAGCAGGGATCCTGTTTCTTTCGGAAATGGAGTGGTTATGGGGCAGATGTTGAAATGTGTCTCGCCGATTGATGGATCGGTTTTTGCTGAACGTGAGGTGTTGTCACGGGATGCAGCGTTTGAAGCGGCAGCGCGATCGCGGGCGGCACAGGCAGAATGGGCAGCGCGGCCGTTGCAGGAACGTATCGATCTTGTCATGGCCGGTGTGGCTGCGGTTGGGGCGATGAACGATGAGATTGTGCCCGAGTTGGCGCATATGATGGGGCGTCCGGTACGTTATGGCGGTGAGTTCGGCGGCTTTAACGAACGTGCGAGCCATATGGCTCAGATTGCCGAGGCGTCTCTGGCTGATATCGCAGTGGGCGAGGACGAAGCCTTCAAACGCTATATCAAGCGCATTCCGCATGGCGTGGTCTTTGTGGTGGCGCCCTGGAACTATCCCTACATGACCGCAATCAACACCGTGGCCCCGGCCCTGATCGCGGGGAACACTGTGATCTTGAAACATGCCACGCAGACGCTGCTGGTGGGCGAGCGCATGGCGCAAGCGTTTCATTCCGCGGGTGTGCCCGAAGATGTATTTCAGAATGTCTTCCTGAGCCATGACGTGACCAATGACCTGATTGCAGGCAATGCGTTCGACTTTGTAAACTTCACCGGTTCAGTAGGTGGTGGCCAAGCGATGGAGCGCGCGGCTGCAGGGACATTCACCGGTGTTGGCACCGAGCTGGGTGGCAAAGATCCGGGCTATGTCATGGACGATGCCGATCTGGATGCTGCGGTGGATACGTTGATTGACGGCGCGATGTTCAACTCGGGCCAATGCTGCTGCGGGATCGAGCGGATTTACGTCCACGATAGCCTGTATGATGCCTTCGTCGCCAAGGCGGTTGAGGTTGTGAAAGGCTATAAGCTGGGCAATCCTCTGGACAGCGATACAACGATTGGTCCAATGGCCAATGTGCGCTTTGCCAAAGAGGTGCGCGCGCAGATCACCGAGGCTGTTGCGGCCGGGGCGGTGGCTCATATCGGCACGTTCCCCGAGGACGATGGTGGGGCCTATCTGACACCGCAGATCCTGACCAACGTCACCCATGACATGCGGGTGATGCAGGACGAGAGTTTCGGCCCCGTGGTCGGCATTATGAAAGTGTCCTCGGACGACGAAGCCATCGCCTTGATGAATGACAGTGAATTTGGTCTGACCGCCAGCCTGTGGACCCGCGATGTAGACCGGGCCGAACGCGTGGGCGATGCGATCGAAACCGGAACCGTGTTCATGAACCGCGCCGATTACCTGGATCCGGGCCTTTGTTGGACTGGTTGCAAGAATACCGGCCGCGGCGGCGGTTTGTCCGTCATTGGCTATCACAACCTGACACGTCCTAAATCCTACCACCTGAAAAAGGTCACGGGCTAAGGGCAACGGCCTGCCCGGTTCAGACCCCCTCGGCCGGGCAGGTCTCAAATCACAAAGGAAACCTGACATGTCACTTGTTGGAAACTGGTCCTATCCGACCGCTATCAAATTCGGCGCAGGCCGTATCAAGGAACTGCCCGAGGCATGTGCTGCCGCTGGTATGAAAAGGCCGTTGTTGGTCACCGACAAAGGGTTGGCCGATCTACCGATCACCGCGGCGACGCTGGATATCATGGAGGCCGCAGAGCTGGGGCGCGGGCTATTCAGCGACGTGGATCCTAACCCGAACGAAAAAAATCTTGAGGCAGGGGTCGCGGCCTACAATGCGGGCGGCCATGATGGTGTGATCGCTTTTGGCGGCGGTTCCGGGTTGGATCTGGGCAAGATGGTTGCCTTTATGGCAGGGCAGACGCGCCCGGTTTGGGATTTCGAGGATATCGGCGATTGGTGGACACGCGCGGATTCGGATGTCATTGCACCGATTATCGCTGTGCCGACCACAGCCGGGACCGGGTCCGAGGTCGGGCGCGCCAGTGTCATCACGAATTCCGAAACCCATGCGAAAAAGATCATATTCCATCCCAAGGTTCTGCCGACCGTGGTGATCTGCGACCCCGAGCTAACAGTTGGCATGCCCAAATTCATCACGGCGGGCACCGGTCTTGATGCATTTGCGCATTGTGTCGAGGCGTATTCCAGCCCGCATTATCATCCGATGAGCCACGGCATTGCGCTGGAAGGTATGCGGCTGGTCAAGGAGTACCTGCCACGCGCCTATGCAGATGGCACGGATATTGAGGCCCGCGCGCAGATGATGAGCGCGGCAGCGATGGGGGCGACCGCCTTCCAGAAAGGCCTAGGCGCGATCCACGCCATGAGCCACCCGATTGGCGCTGTTTTCAACACTCACCACGGCACCACCAACGCGGTTTGCATGCCCACAGTGCTGGAATTCAATGCCCCAGCTATCGCTGACCGGTTTCAGTCAGCGGCGGCCTATCTGGGAATTGATGGCGGCTTTGACGGCGTCCGCGGCTTTGTGCAGGAGTTCAACGACGCGCTGGGTATCCCAACCAGACTGTCCGAACTGGGTGTGACCGAAGCTGCAATCCCGAAACTGGTGCAAGGCGCGATCATCGATCCGTCTTGTGGTGGTAACCCAATCGAATTGACAGAGGACAATCTGACCGCTCTGTTTAAGGCTGCATTGTGATCGGTCTTGCTCTGTGCAAGTAACGAAACCGGCCCGTTTCTTGGGCCGGTTCTCTCTGCGCGAAAGGTTCGGACGTGACTCTGTTTGTCATCGCCATCATTTTGACGGCTGCGTTGCTGCATGCGGTGTGGAACGCCATCGTCAAAACAGCCGCCGACCGAACGACTACATTGGGCCTTGTCGCATTTGGGCATGTTATCCCTGCAACGGCCATGGTCCTGCTGCTGCCTCTGCCCAGCGCTGAGAGCTTTCCCTATATCCTGATCTCGACCGTCGTGCATTTTGGGTACTACTACATGCTCGGCAAAGCCTATCAGCATGGGGATCTGAGCGTCGTCTATCCGATCGCCCGCGGTATCGTGCCTGCGTTGGTCTCGCTCTGGGCGATGATCCTGGTGGGCGAGGTTCTTCCGCTGCAGGCATGGGGCGGGATTGCGCTGATCGCACTTGGTATTCAGCTCAGCAGTTGGAGTGCCTTGCGGTCCGGCGTCGGGCGCTGGGCGCTGTGGTTTGCACTGGGTACCGGGTTTTGCATCTCGATTTATTCGGTCGTGGACGGCATCGGCGTGCGGTTGTCGGGCAATACGCTTAGCTACTGGGCCTGGGGCGCGTTCCTGCACCTGTTCATTGCCGGGTTTGTTGGCATCAAAAAGCGGGATACGTTGGCACAGCTTCCGACCAAGGTCTGGATGATCGGAATCCTGGGCGGGCTGGTGTCGATGACGGCCTATGGTCTGGTGCTTTACGCCAAGAATTTCGCACCACTGGGTGCGGTTTCAGCACTGCGCGAGACTTCGGTGATCTTCGCTGCGTTGATCGGGTTTATCTTCCTGCATGAGGGCAACTGGATGCGTCGCCTTGGTGCGGCCTTACTGATGGCCGTTGGCGTAGCCCTGATCGGTATGTCGGTCTGATCCCGGCGGCCTTGCCGCGCGCGCCTGTCGTCTCGCATAGTGGGGGCAAGTGACGAGAGGGCGTTTTGATGACCAAAGAGATTGTTCTGATCCACGGGGCCTTTGCCGGACCTTGGTGCATGGCGGACTACGCGGGTTTCTTCCGCGCGCGCGGCTGGACGGTGCACACCCCTGCACTGCGCTTTCATGGCGGGGACCCCAAGGCCGAACCTGACCCCGGGCTTACGGATACCAGTGTCGCGGATTATACCAATGATATTGCCGAGTTCGTACAGGGCTTGGACAGCAAGCCGGTCATCCTCGGCCATGCCATCGCGGGCGTTGTGGCGCAGCAGGTGGCCGAGCGTGGGTTGGCCAGTGCCATTGTCCTGATCAACCCGAACGCGCCGTGGGGCACCTTGCCCGAAACCGACGATGAACGCGCCATCCCGCGCGCGCTGATGGAGGGCGGGGCGTTCTGGAAACAACCCATGCATGTCGAGTTCAACCTGATGGCCCCTTTTGCGCTGAACAAGATGCCCGAGGCGCAGCAGCGTGAAGTGTTCGACCAGCTGGGTGCAGAAAGCGGGCGGGTGATGTTCGAGATGTTCTTTTGGATGTTCGACGACCACCACGCAATGAAGGTCGATATCGACAAGGTCGATTGCCCGGTGCTGATCGTGTCGGGCACCGAGGATCGTGCCGTCAACCCCGATACCTGCCGTGCGCTGGCCAATCTGTACGGGGATCGCGCGACGTTTATGCCGGTGGAAAACCACGCGCATTTCCTGTTCATGGAGCCCGGCTGGGAACAACCCGCCGGCCAGATTGCAGACTGGCTGGAGGAGAAGGTGGGCTAGATGGCCCGACCATTTAATTCAGCGATTGACCTGAATACCGCTCTCTGGTTTCCACTTCATGGCACCGTCGCCGCCTTTGATACAACGCAGAAGGTGTTCTTCGCGCGCACTGGACGTTTCGGTCACGGTGTTGTTGCCAGAGATCACAACATAGGCGTCCACCGAATAAGCGAGGCCATTGTAATAGCAGAACCGTAACTCTGCCCCGACTGGAATAGGCGATGCGCCGATCAGCGACTGCTGCGCGCTTGCCTGACTGGCCAACAAGGCAAAGGCCAGCCCGAGGGTTAGTGCTTTCATGTCGTCCTCCCGTTCGAAATTTGTGTTCGTTCAAATTGGGTCTTGGACGCTCGGAACCTCAAATGTCGTTCTTCGATGACAATTGCGCGCAAGTGTGAACGGGATCAACGGGTTAGGCAAGGGGGGTGTTGGGGAGGCTTGAGCAGATGCTCTAAACAATCCATCCAATGCTTGATGCAAAGCACCATGTACGCGCCCACCTATTTCGCGCGTGGCGTGTTACAATGCGATGAACCCCAACTAACAGGGGTTACTTTGCAAGGTTGGCTGACTTTTGCTCAACAATTTTGAAGTTTCGAAATGATGCTCGGGCTGTTTTTATATCGACACCATCGTAGCCAGATAAAGCGCTTTCAAACTGATTAGATTCAAGTTCTGAATTGGCTCCTATTATAACTTCCCTAAGCCGTAATCCGTCTTGAAAGTTTATAAAAAACAGAGGTTTGCCAAGGGACTTTTGTATCACTTCTTTCTTCGAAAGAGTGACGAATACTCGGTGTTCATTCTCGTATTTCCAGTGCTTACTCTTAGTTCTCTGGGCATATCGGATTTCGGCAGTGCGTTCTTTTCCGCGTCTACGGGCCTTGGGGTCGATTTCGCGAAAACTATCTTTGTAGTTAATCTTAGTTACTTCGCAAGAAACGTCGAACCCATAACATACACCTTTATGTCTTTGGGCGTAATGTCCCCACATGGTGGGGACATCCCATGTTCTGCTAAGAGAAATAAATCCAGCTTGCTGAGACACCTCGGCGATGCTCTTACGCCATATACACCTGAACTCCCTATCGTCACCGAAATCAAATGGCATCATTTCGAAGACGTCGTTTACTTCATCATAAAACGAAATCTTCAGGTGGCGTTTTTCTACGTTTTCTAGTGCAAAGTCTGGGCCTGTAAAGTAGTACAAACGCTTGGGTTTACTCAAACATCCAACTCCTCCACAAACCGCGCGTTCTCCTGAATGTACTGGAACCGCAGTTCGGGTTTTTTGCCCATCAGGCGCTCGACCAGATCGCCGGTCTCGCCGGGTTCGTCCTCGTCGATGGTGACGCGGATCAATTTCCGGGACGCGGGGTCCATCGTGGTCTCTTTCAGGTCCTTGGCGTCCATTTCGCCCAGACCTTTGAAGCGGGAAACGTCGATCTTGCCCTTGCCGCCCAGACCTTTCTCAAGCCACTCATCGCGCTCGGCCTCGTCCAGACAGTAAACCCGTTTGGCGCCTTGGGTCAGGCGATAGAGGGGCGGGCAGGCCAGGTACAGGTGGCCCGCGTCAATCATCGGGCGCATCTGGGTAAAGAAGAACGTCATCAGCAGCGCCGCGATATGCGCCCCGTCCACATCCGCGTCGGTCATGATGATGATTTTGTCATAACGCAGGTCGTCGACGTTGAACTTGGTGCCAAGTCCCACACCCAGCGCTTGGGTCAGATCGTTGATCTCGGCATTGGTGCCCAGTTTCGAACTGGCCGCGCCCAGCACGTTCAGGATCTTGCCGCGCAGGGGCAAAAGGGCCTGCGTTTTGCGGTTTCGGCCCATTTTTGCAGAACCGCCCGCAGAATCTCCTTCGACGATGAATAATTCTGTTCCGTCGCGTGTTGAACTAGAACAGTCCACCAACTTGCCGGGAAGACGAAGTTTTTTAGTGGCGGACTTACGTTGTGTTTCTTTCTCGGCGCGTCGGCGCAGACGTTCTTCGGACCTCAGAATGAGGAAATCGAGAATAGCACCGGCGGATTTCGTGTCCGCGGCCAGCCAGTTATCGAAATGGTCGCGGACCGAATTTTCCACCAGCCGTTGTGCCTCGACCGTGGCCAGACGGTCTTTGGTCTGGCCCACGAATTCCGGTTCACTGATGAAGCAAGACACCAGCGCGCAGCCGCCGGTGATCAGGTCGTCGCGGGTGATCTGGGCGGCCTTCTTGTTGTTGATCAGCTCGCCGTAAGCCTTGATCCCTTTCAGGACCGCAGCCCAGAAACCTGCCACATGGGTACCGCCTTCGGGGGTGGGGACAGTGTTACAGTAGGACTGGATGAACCCGTCGCGCGAGGGCGTCCAGTTGATCGCCCATTCGACCTTGCCGGGGGTGCCGAACTTTTCCCGAAAGTCCACGGTGCCTGCAAAAGGTTGCTCGGCATAGGTGGACGAGCCGTTCATCGTTTCCTTCAGGTAGTCCGATAGACCGCCGGGAAAGTGGAAGCTGGCCTCGGTTGGCGTTTCGCCGTCGTCGATATGGGATTTCCAGCGAATTTCGACGCCCGAGAACAGGTAGGCCTTGGAGCGGATGGATTTGAACAGCCGCGCCGGTTTGAACTTGTGGTGGCCAAAGATCTCTTCATCTGCGTGGAATGTCACAGTGGTGCCGCGCCGGTTGGGTGCCGCGCCGACTTTTTCGACAGGGCCCAGAGGGATGCCGCGTGAAAAGCGCTGTTCGAACAGCTGTTTGTCACGCGCCACCTGAACGACCATCGAATCCGACAGCGCGTTCACAACCGACGCACCCACACCGTGCAGACCGCCCGAGGTCTGATAGGCCTTGCCCGAGAATTTACCGCCCGCGTGTAGGGTGCAGAGGATCACCTCTAGCGCTGATTTGTCGGGAAATTTCGGATGCGGATCGATCGGAATGCCGCGCCCGTTGTCGCGCACGGTCAGGGCGTAATCTGCGTGCAGCTCAACCTCGATCCGGTTGGCGTGGCCCGCGACCGCTTCGTCCATCGAGTTGTCGAGGATTTCGGCCACCATATGGTGCAAAGCACGTTCATCGGTGCCGCCAATATACATGCCGGGGCGTTTGCGGACCGGTTCCAGACCTTCAAGCACCTCGATTGAGGAGGCGTCATAGGTATTGGTCGCTTCTGGCGTCAACAGATCGTCGGGCATGGGTGCTGCTCTTGTTTTTGGGTTTGGCCCCATTATGGCAGGGGATGTGGTCCGGGGGAAGGGGCGCGCGAAGTGTTGTGTGCGGTTTGTCGGCTATGGTGCGCCGTGATTGGGAGCTGAGGTTGAAACGCTACATGTTTGACCCAGCTGGAACCATGGTCACAACGCCAGCCAGAGAGCCCCATTCCGATAACCACCCTGCACAAGCTCTTTGGCCTGCAGCACATCCGGATAATCGTCAACCCAATCGCGAAAACGGTCATTTGTGACAATGGTAGCACTTAGGTCGCGAGCGACCTGTAGAACAAGCGGGTCGGCTGGCGTTCCCTTGGGGGCGACCATAACGCGGTCAACGGGCAACCCAAGCAATGAGGCAAGGGCTTTGTCGTTCATGTAGCGATCCGAGATTTTGTAGCCGACATTTGCATCGAACACGACGCCGGGAGTCAGGCCGGAGGTGGTCAAAGCGTCGACAACTTCGCGCACGGTGGCAATGTCCGGAATGCCCTCTCGCCAGTGCAAAATATTTGATCCATCAACTACGGCCCAGTTCTTCGGGGCTTTCGATCTGCGCAACCATTTTCCAAGCAGCAATATCGCGCTTGCGATGGTGCAAGGCCCCGCGACCATTGCCCAATCAGAAAGAGCAGGGTGGAACAGTGCCGCAAACAGGCCGCAGATTGACAGGACAAACAAGAACAGAGGAAGGCGCATCGCTGAAAAATCAAAATTGTGAAACGGGGGGTCGGCAGTTCTTTATCAGGTGGCGGTGGAGAATGCCCAGAGCGATCTCATTGCAGTCAGTTGAAATGTTCCAGGTAGACGTTGCCGCCAAGGCCTCGCACTTTTCCTGCATTCTGTTTAGGTTTGGCTGCAAAAGCAAATGGATACCGGAGGCAAAGAGATGAGCTGGATCAGAACCATCCCTTTTGATGAAGCAACAGGAAAACTCAGGAAACTGTACGACCGTGTTACGGGCCCCGGCAACAACGTCGACAACATCATGATGGTGCATTCCTTGCGGCCACATTCGATGGAAGGTCACATGGCCATGTACAAGAACGTGCTGCACCATTCGGCCAACACGATCCCGAAGTGGTTTCTTGAAGTGCTGGGCGTATGGGTCAGCGCACTGAACAAATGCAGTTATTGTGTTGAGCACCATTACAGCGGCCTGCAGCGCTTGTTGGGCGATCCGAAGCGTAGTCAGGCAATTCGCGCGGCGATTGAGGCAGGCGAACCGGAGGGTGCTCCGTTGGATGCGGCCCAGATCGAGGCGATGCACTATGCGCGCAAACTGACCGAGGCCCCGTCGGAGTTGAAACAGCAAGACGTGGAAGCCCTGCGCACGGCCGGATGGGACGATGGTGAGATCCTCGAAATCAATCAGGTCTGCGCGTATTTTTCTTATGCGAACCGGACCGTTTTGGGGCTGGGGTGTTCAACGGATGGCGACATATTGGGCCTGTCGCCCAACAACTCGGATGACCCGGCGGATTGGGGGCACCGGTAACCGGATTTAGCGCGCCATCCAACCAAGGATTGCCTGCGCCACCGCTTTGGGTTGTTGGTGATGCAGCCAGTGATCAGCGTTCGGAATGTCGATGCGCGTCAGGTCCGGTGCGTAGTCTTCCAGCCCCTCAGTCGATTCTGGCAGCAACGCCTTGTCTTCACGCCCCCACAGCAACAGGTGGGGGCAGCGAACCATCAACCGGTCCTTCGGCAACTCTGGCAGATCCGTGCGCGGTGCGCCGGGTTTCGCAACCACCAGCGGTGACGCCCGGTACCAGTTCAGCATAGTCTCCAGCCGCCCGGGCCGGGCCCATTCTGTACGATAGACCTGCATTTGCTGGTCCGTCAGCCAGTCTGTACCCATCCCGAAACGAAAGAACTGTTCGAGCTTGGAGAAATTGTCCGCCGACAAACGCTCTGCCGCGTCAGGTGCGCGCAGGGCATTGATGTATTGCGAAGCCTCGGATTGCGCGCCTCCTGCGGCCATGGCCCGTTGGAAGGGCGCTGGGTGAACGCCGTTGGCGATGATCAACCGGTCCACCAGATCAGGGCGGAACATGGCCAAACCATAGGCCACGGACGCTCCCCAATCGTGGCCAAGAACAAAAAACGGACGGGCGAACCCCTCAATCAGCGTCACCATATCCGAGACCAGTCGCGACAGGGCATAATGGCCAACGCCTTCCGGCGCCCAGCTTTGCCCGTAACCGCGTTGATCGGGGGCGATGCAATGAAAGTCGGAGGACAAATGCGGGGCCAGGTCCTGCCACGCGCCGCTATATTCGGGAAACCCGTGAAGCATCAACAAGGGCGGAAGGTCGGGGTCCCCCCAGCTGCGCAGTAGGAACCTCTGGCCGTTAAGATCAATGAACTTGTTTTCCATAGCCGAAGCCCTTTGTTGTACCTGAAGCACACGCCCAGAAAGATGTAGAAATTTGACACCAATCAAAGCGTGTTTTTCACCCGACTGCTAGGCGTTTTTCCGGACAGTGAGACAAGGAGAACCTGAATGGAAGTAGTGACGCAGATCGAGGATGTGCAAGACCCTGCCAACCTGTCGGCGATAGCCAAAACCTCACCGACCGAGCCAAGCCCCGAGAGAATTCGTCAAGCCTTTGAAAGCGGCAAATATCCTTATGATCGCAAGATGGCGCGCAAAGCGTATGAGGCGGAAAAGGCGAAGCTGCAGGCAGAATTGCTGAAGGTGCAGCTGTGGGCGCAGGAAACCGGGCAGCGATTTGTCCTGCTGTTCGAGGGCAGGGACGCCGCGGGCAAAGGTGGAACGATCAAACGCTTTATGGAGCACCTGAACCCACGCCAAGCGCGTGTCGTTGCCCTGAACAAGCCCACCTGGGAAGAGAAGGGGCAGTGGTACTATCAGCGTTATGTTCAGGAATTGCCCACTGTGGGTGAAATGGTTTTCTACGACCGATCCTGGTACAACCGCGCCGGGGTTGAACGGGTGATGGGTTTCTGTTCGCCCAACGAATATCTCGAGTTCATGCGTCAAACGCCCGAGCTGGAGCGGATGCTGGTGCGCTCGGGCATCCAACTTTACAAATACTGGTTCTCGGTCACGCAACCCGAACAGCAACGCCGGTTCAAAAGCCGCGAAACCGATCCTCTGAAACAGTGGAAACTGTCACCGATCGACAAAGCGAGCCTTGATAAATGGGACGATTATACCGAGGCCAAAGAGGCGATGTTCTTCTATACCGATACCGCCGACGCCCCGTGGACCATCGTGAAATCGAACGACAAAAAGCGCGCGCGCCTGAACTGCATGCGCCACTTTCTGTCCACGCTGGAGTATCCGGACAAGAACCATGAAATCGTCGACAGCCCTGATCCCTTGATCGTCGGGCAGGCACATCACGTGATCCAGCATTCGGAACATATTCTGGGCAATTCACTGCATCCTGAAACGGTGTGACAATAGTCCTCTTAGGTAACATTTGAACCTGCGGGTGTAGTCTCAAGGTGAAATTTCGTCGTTCGCCTCTTGTCCCGGCCTCGGGCCGGGCATAAGGCTGTTCGGATGAGTAAGGTGATGACATATGGTGGCCACTTCCGGGCCATTTCTGTGCTGGGCCTGCCGCTGATCGGCGGGCACCTGGCCCAATTTGCTATTGGGCTGACGGATACAGTCATGCTGGGTTGGTACGGTGTCGAGGCGCTGGCCGCCGTGACCCTGGCCAGCAGCTATTTCTTTGTGTTGTTCCTGTTTGGGGCCGGATTCGGTTTGGCCGTCATGCCGATGGTGGCGACGGCTGCGGCTGAAGAAGACGAAACAAGTATTCGCCGTACAACGCGCATGGGGTTGTGGTTGTCGCTTATCTATGCGGCCGTCATGATGCCAATGCTCTGGTGGTCGTACCCTATTTTCCTTGCGTTGAAGCAGGACCCGCAAGTCGCTGAAACCGCGTCCCAGTACCTCAGGGTTGCTGGGTGGGGCCTAATTCCGGCGCTTTTGGTGATGGTGCTGAAATCCTATCTGGCCGCGTTGGAGCGAACACAGATCGTTTTGTGGATCACCGTGGCCGCGGCAGTCGTCAACGCGATCACCAACTATGCCCTGATCTTCGGCAATTGGGGCGCCCCAGAACTGGGTGTGATGGGTGCCGCCATCGCGTCGGTTGTCACTCAGATCGTATCGTTGGTTTGCGTGGTGATTTACGCCATGCGCGTTTTGCCCGAACATAGCCTGTTCCAACGGTTCTGGCGCCCGGATTGGGAGATGTTTCTGAGCGTTCTCCGCCTTGGCGTCCCGATTGGCCTGACAACCCTGTCCGAGGTCAGCCTGTTCGCAATGTCAGCGATCATGATGGGCTGGCTGGGTCAGGTTCCGCTGGCGGCACATGGCATTGCACTTAATTTGGCATCCGCGACGTTCATGGTGCATCTGGGGTTGTCAAACGCTGCGACGATCCGGGCAGGGAATGCGTTGGGCCGGAAAGATAGGCCGCATCTGGAACGCGGCGCGATTGCGGTGACGGGGATGTCTTTGGTGATCTCGGTCCTGACTGTCATCCTGTTCCTAGCCTATGCCGAGCCTTTGATTTCCCTGTTCATGGAACCGGATGACCCGCAGCGTCCGGAAATCCTGATGATCGGTACAGGCCTGCTGGCCATGGCGGCTTTGTTCCAATTGGTGGACGGGGCACAGGTCATTGCGCTTGGCCTCCTGCGTGGGTTGCAGGATGCAAAGATCCCGATGGTCATGGCCGCGCTCAGCTATTGGGGCGTAGGGATCACGTCGTCGTATTACTTTGGCTTCGTATTGGGCATGGACGGAATCGGGGTATGGCTTGGCCTTGTTCTGGGCCTGGCCTGCGCAGCGGTTATGCTAATGGCGCGGTTCTGGATGCGCTCGGTCCGCGAGGTCGGGGTGCCCGCCGAGTAAGATTCGGCGGGTCAGTCTTTGCTGAAGCGGTCTGCCTTTTTTCGCACCAGGACAGAGCGTAGATCATGCATGGCCAGCAGCAACCGGTCGGTTACGTCTTCAAGCTGCTCTGGTGTTGCCTTGGATTGCGCCCATTGCGTGGTGAGGTTCAGATAATCGACAGCCCGATGAATGTCGTCGATGTCGCGCTGGGCCAGCAACGCTTTTCGCGCCTCCATCCAACGGGCAATCTCAGCCTTGTCGGCGTCGGACAACGTGCGTTGGCCTTGCGATTTCACCTCGCCATTGCGGATGTTGATGACCGCAATCTGATCCATCTCGATCCGGCGCTGGCGGTTTTCAGTGTCGATCCTGAAAACCGCCGCACCATTTTCGCGAACGCGGAAATAATATTCGGGCAGTTCCGCCGTCATTTGCGCCTACTCAAGTCAATGATGCGCAAAAGCGCTGGATGCGGGTGCAGGCTTCGGTCAGCGCCTCGTCCGAGGTCGCATAGCTGACGCGAAAGTTTGGCGACAGGCCAAAGGCCGCACCGAACACGACGGCCACGTCCACCTCTTCCAGCAAAGCGGTGGCAAACGCCTCATCCGAGTCGATCACAGTGCCTGCAGGGGTGGTTTTGCCAATCAACCCGGCAATGGACGGATAGACATAGAACGCGCCTTCGGGTGTCGGGCAGCTGATGCCGTCGATATCGTTCAACATGCGCACAACAAGATCACGGCGGCGTTTGAACGTTTCGTTGTTGGGGGCCAGGAAGGACTGAGTGCCGTTCAGTGCCTCCACCGCCGCCCATTGGCTGACCGAGCAGGGGTTCGAGGTCGATTGCGATTGAATCTTGCGCATGGCGGCGATGACCTCGACCGGTCCTGCCGCGTAACCTATGCGCCACCCAGTCATGGCGTAGGCCTTGGAGACACCGTTGCAGGTCAGCGTCCGGTCATAAAGGCGGGGCTCGACTTCGGCCGGGGTGCAAAATTCGAACCCGTCATAGGCCAGATGTTCATACATGTCGTCGGACATGACCCAGACATGCGGATGACGCATCAGAACATCGGTCAGTTCTTTCAGCTCTTCACGGCTATAGCCTGCACCAGTGGGGTTCGACGGTGAGTTGAAGATAAGCCATTTGGTCTTTGGCGTGATCGCAGCCTCAAGCTGATCTGCAGTGAGTTTGAAGTTGGTCTGGATCGAAGTTTCCGCGATTACCGGAGTGCCCCCGGCCAAAAGCACCATGTCGGGATAGCTAACCCAATAGGGTGCAGGGATCACAACTTCATCGCCCTCATTCATCGTAGCCATCAGGGCATTGTACAAAGTTTGCTTGCCGCCGGTGCCGACCGAAATCTGCGCGGGCGTGTAATCCAACCCGTGGTCACGCTTCATCTTGGCGCAGGCGGCTTGCTTCAATTCTGGGATGCCGTCAGGCGCAGTATATTTGGTTTTACCGGCCGCGATGGCCGCAACTGCTGCGTCCTTGATGTTCTGCGGAGTGTCGAAATCGGGCTCGCCCGCGCTTAGGCCGATGACATCGCGCCCGGCAGCTTTCAACTCGGCCGCTTTAGCGGTTATCGCAATGGTGGGCGATGGCTTCACGCGTGACAGTGTCGCAGAAAGGAAACTCATGGTCGGCCTCGATTTGTATGTTCAGCTTGACTGTCATAGGGTGCGCCGGAATGACGATCAAGCGATATGAATTATGGAATTGGAGAGCCCGATGAACGACGAGAATGACTGGTACGGACCGGACTCTGCGACATTCGGGGACAGGCTGGCAGGGGCACGCGAAGCGGCTGGTATGACCCAGGCCCAGATGGCCCGCAGGCTTGGCGTGAAAAAGACAACAATTGCAGCTTGGGAAAACGATCTGTCCGAACCGCGGGCGAACCGTCTTTCCATGATGGCAGGCATGGTCAACGTGTCGATCATGTGGTTGCTGACCGGTGAAGGCGAAGGCATGGATGCCCCCGTCGAAGCGGAAGAGGGCGCACCCGAGCTTGCGGATGTCGTGGCTGAGCTGCGTTCCATTCGCGGCGAGATGCGCGCCAGTGCCGAGCGGGCAGCGAAACTGGAAAAACGGCTGCGTCTGATGCTGGAGCAAGGTCGGTGAACGAACCTCGGGACGTTAGAATTAAGCGGCTGAAGATGCGATCCATGCGACGTGGGATCAAGGAAATGGATCTGATCCTGTCGGCCTATGCTGACCGAAACCTGACGGCCATGGAGCCGTCGGATCTGGATAACTATGATGCGTTGCTGCACGAAAACGACCAGGATCTTTATCAGTGGGTCACAGGGCAGGTGCAGCCGCCCGAAACCTATTCCGAATTGATATCGGACATCGCTCAGACCTTTCAAAAATAAAAGAAAACCCGGCTTAACCGATTTTTCGGGATTTCCATTCATCCTGCCTGAAACAGCGCGACTGAATCGGAGGATCGGATGAGTATGGAAATGCAGGTCTCCGCGCCGGGAACCAAAGGGTTCATGACCAGCTATCTTGAGGCACTTGCCTTGGTGGAACGGCTGCACCGGTTGCTATTGGACGTCATCAAGGACGAGTTTGAGCGTGTTGGCGTATTGGAGATCAACGCTGTGCAGGCCTTGCTTTTGTTCAATATCGGCGACCATGAAGTCACCGCGGGTGAACTGAAAAGTCGCGGGTATTATCAGGGCAGCAACGTCAGCTACAACCTGAAGAAACTGGTCGAAATGGGGTACATGCACCATCAAAGATGCGAGATCGACCGCCGATCCGTAAGGGTTCGATTGACCCCACGCGGTCGTGAGATACGCGATGTCGTATCTGAGCTGTTTTCGCGCCACGCTGAGGGGCTGCAAAATCGCGGCGTGTTGGGGCTGGAAGGCATCGATGATATCACCACATCCCTGCGGCGGGTCGAGCGGTATTGGACGGACCAAATCCGGTACATCTATTGATCAGGGGCGCAGGGTATCTGTGGCATCGGACAGGGTGAGCCCATCTAGCTCGCGTATCAGTTTTCGGGTCATTGCGTCCTCATAGGCCTCAAAGCCCAAAGCGACTTCGACGAATGCTCCGGGCCCCAGTATAACCCATTTGTTGTAATAGGCGGAAAGCTCACCGACTTGGACATAGCGTTTGTCGCCATGACTGGGATCGTCGGCTCCGATCACCAGCCCATTGATCGTGATGCCGGTGTTTTCCAGTTCGGCTTTCACGCTGCGTGGATGAGGGCCCAGATTGTGCTTGCCGTCCCCTGACAGATCCAATGTGCGTTTCCAGCAATTCGGTTGCTGCGACAGTAGATTGGCTCCGAACCGCATTGCTGACCCAACAGCCGTGCCCTGTGGTGCGTTACCCCGCGCGACGGTCTTCAATTGGTCGCTGATCCGTGCAAGATCTTGTGCCGTGCTGATCTCAGTCCAGTTTACCAACATGCGTTGATGGCGGGGCTCGCTCCATTCGTAGATCGCCAATCGCACAGGCGCGCCGATGTCGGACAGGATCAGTTGAACAACTTCAGGGCGTTGCAGGGCCGCCGCCAGACCTCCGGTTTGCATCCTATACTCGGTGCTGTCGACCGAACCGGACACGTCCAGCCCCAACGCCAGTGCTTGCCTGCATTCCGACGCGGCGGCGCTGGCGAACATGGCAAATATCGCGGCCAAGAGGCGGATCATTGATGCGCACCCTCCTTCAACGCACCGATCTGCAATCCTTTCAATTCTCGTTCCAGCTTGCGGCGCATCGCGCGCTCAAAATCTTCGAACCCTTGCGCGATTTCCAGAAACGCACCGGGGCCGTGCAGAACGTTGTTCTCGAAGAACGGGATGAGGAACAGCTCTCCTTCAAAATCAGCAGCGTTGATCACCAGCCCGTTGACCACGACGTTTTGAAAAGGAAAGTGCCGGTATGCCGAGTCCGGCCCATAGCCGTCATTGTTTGAGCCATCGCCGGACAAATCGATGGTGTTAAAAAGGCAGGGTGGCGCTTGCTGCATCAAAGTCGCGCCAAACGCCAAGGCATAACCCATTGCCGTGGCCGAGGCGCTGTCCGAGCGAACCGATTGCTGCACCGTTGAGGCGGCAACCAGCAGGTCGGCTTCGGTGTTGATCATGGTCCAGTTCAGAATAACGCGTTGGGTGGTGCGGCCGCTCCACTCATACACGGCCAGCGCGACCGGCGCGGGCGACGAAAAAAATGCCTCGACCACTTCTGGTGCGATCAATGCAGCCGCAAGACCCTGCCGTTGCAAAACGTCTTCGTTCTCGTCCACGGAAGTCGAGATATCCATAGCGAGCGCCAGTGCAAGCCGGCAGGTCTCGGCCCGAACGGGGCTGGCCAGAACGGCCAGACCCAGCGCTATCAGCCAGCTGATCACCAGCTGCCGGTGCTTTCCATGCTGGCCCAGGGCTCGGCTGGTTCCAGCGCTTTGCCGTTTTGGAGCAGTTCGACCGAGATATTATCCGGAGACCGCACAAAAGCCATGCGACCATCGCGCGGCGGGCGGTTGATAACGACGCCGTTGTCTTGCAGGTGCTGACAAACTTCGTAGATGTTATCGACGCCGTAGGCTAAGTGCCCGAAATGGCGGCTGTCGCTGGGCAGGTTATCGTCGCCGTCCCAGTTATGCGTCAGTTCGATAGGCCGGTCATCTTGCCCTGGGGGTGCCATGAAGATCAACGAAAACCGGCCCTGTTCGCTGTCATACCGGCGGGTTTCCTTCAGGCCCAGCAGTTCATAGAACGCCATCGACTTCTCCAGATCCTTCACGCGGACCATGGTGTGAAGATATGTCAGCCCCATTGTGGCTTCCTTTCTATTCAGGTGATGCGCTGCAGCTTAGCGCGCGGACCAAGCGTGTCGAGGGGCAGGGCGGACACAATTTGGAAATTGCGACGCTTGGTGCACATGTCGCGGTTCCGGTCTGGGAATTGCCGATATATAGTGGTGAGCGACTCATTGCTGGAAAGGAACTTTCATGCCGCTGTCCTCTGACCAACTGGCCGAGATCGAAGCGCAACGGGCGCAATCGCATCCAACACGCCGCGTTGTGGCTGAGGGGATGGAAGACCACCTCTATACCGCGCATCAGGTGCTGGACCACGGCTTTGTACGCGTGATTGATTACATGGGGGATGACGCAGCGATTTGTCAGGCGGCACGTGTATCTTATGGCAAGGGCACCAAATCGGTGCAGAATGACGAGGGCCTGATCCGCTATCTGATGCGGCACTGGCACTCGACCCCGTTCGAGATGTGCGAGATCAAGTTGCATGTCAAACTGCCGGTCTTTGTCGCGCGACAGTGGATTCGCCACCGGACCGCAAATGTGAATGAGTATTCTGCGCGGTATTCGATTCTGGACCGAGAGTTCTATATCCCTGCGCCGGACCATGTGGCCGCGCAGTCTGAAGTGAACAATCAGGGCCGGGGCGACGCTCTGCAAGGGGAAGAGGCGGCCCGCGTTCTTGAGATGCTCAAGGCCGATAGCGCGCGGTGCTACGACAATTATGAAGCGATGATCAACCAGGATGGTCAGCAGGGGCTGGCGCGAGAACTGGCGCGCATGAACCTGCCTGCGAATATCTACACGCAGTGGTACTGGAAGGTGGATCTGCACAACCTGTTCCATTTCCTGCGCTTGCGGGCCGATCCACATGCTCAGTACGAAATCCGCGTTTACGCCGACATGATGTGCAAGATCGTCGCCGACTGGGTGCCCTTCGCGTATAGAGCGTTCGAAGATTACCGTTTGGGCGCGGTCAACCTTTCGGCGCAGATGGTTGATAGCCTGCGGCGCATGTTGGCCGGCGAAGCCGTGACGCAGGAAAACTCGGGCATGACAACACGGGAATGGCGCGAGTTCGAGGCAGTCATTCGCGAGGGTTAAAACCGACAAGACTCTTTCTTCTGATGTCATGATGCCATTTCGAGCGGTTCATGACATCAGTCATCAATGTTATGTGTGAACGCTCGGAAATCGTGGTGTTCGGCGAAAACTAAAACACTCATGCCGATTCCAAACCGACGCGAGGGTAAGGTTTCAAACCCTTGAGAATGGACAACGGCCGGAAATTGGCCGTTGGCCTGCTTTTAGTACCCGCAGATGACGGGGTGTTTTATAACGGCTTCAAATCAGAGGCCATTTGTCGGCCGTCGCGTCCGTCTTCCAACTCATACGAGACTTTCTGATTGTCAGCGAGTCCGGTCAGACCGGACCGTTCTACGGCCGAGATATGAACAAAAACGTCCTTGCCACCTTCGTCAGGGGCAATAAACCCATAGCCTTTCGTGGTATTAAACCATTTCACGGTGCCAGTTGGCATTTCCCGTGTCTCCTTCTACTTACACGTTGTCCCACAAATTGGTGGGGGCAGTGGTTGACGCAACCACAACGCATCACCGCTTCGCCCACACGACGCAGCCCGAATTGTGTGTTTCGTCTTTTTCAACATTGCACGGTGAAGTAAAAAATCAAGAATTACTGGAAGCAGCAGGCAAAAATGCCCAAAATTCATACTAGTACAGGAACGGTCCCAAAATGCGTCTATATGGCCTGAAAAATTGCGATACGTGCCGTAAGGCATTAAAAGAAATAGAAAATATAGAATTTGTAGACGTTCGGACGCAAGGTGTTCCCGATTCTGTCCTGACAGAGGCGTTTGATACGTTCGGCGAAGCTTTGCTCAATACCCGGTCAACAACTTGGCGTGGATTGGACGCGGAACAACGCACGCGACCACCTTTGGAGCTGCTGAAGGAACACCCGACTTTGATGAAGCGCCCCTTGATCGAAAATGACGGTACGTTGTCGTTGGGCTGGACCGCAAAAACCAAGGCAAGTCTTGGCGTTACCTGATTGGGCGCTTATGTGTCTGACGTAATTATGAGGGTTTAAATGCGCAACGCATCAATGATTTTGGGCGTCATTGCCGGTTTGATCGGAATGATTGTTGGCTTTTTTGGCTATGGCTATATCGAATTCATAGACCATTACGGTGAGATCGAAGGCCTTGCTGAACAAGTGGACAACGCACAGTTCATCCAGACTGCTTCCATTATTGCACCTTTGCTGGCCATCGCGGGGGGCGCAATGGCCCATGCGCGGGCTCTGATCGGTGGAATATTGCTGCTGATCTCAGCCGTCGGGATGTATTTCGCGTTTGGTTTCAACGTCTTTACGATGTTCCCGGTGGCCTTTGCCGCCGTGGCGGGCATCCTTGGGCTGGCCGCGGGAAAGCCGGACGAGCCCAAGGCACATTTCTAGTTCACTTAATGCGCAGGATTCGGTCGGCCGAGAGCGGACCTGCGCCATTAATGACGATGACGAGGAACAGGAAAGTCCACATCATGCGTTGGTCTATCAATGAGATCGCATTGTCGAACAGGCTGCCAAGTTTCACTCCGTGCCCGGTAACGTCAGTGGCGGTCTGAACCCAGATAAAACCGATCATGCCCAATGCTGCCAGGCGTGTAAGTAGGCCAACCAGCAGCAGCGCGGGCAGAACGAACTCTGCAACGGTACCTAGGAAAATCACGATACGCTGGACAATGGTCAGCTGAGAAATATCGTACAAGGCGGCTTCGGCCGCTTTTGGAAAGATCTGACCAAACGCGCCTGCAGACGGCGAGAATATCGAACCGTCGATTTTTGTCATTGCTGAATTCCAGAAATAGAACAGCAGAACCGCGATGAACACGACCCGCGCCAGGGTCGGCGTCAACCAGCCAGAGGTCAATTCCAACCTTCCCAGGGTATTGTTGTGCAATGAGATCAGGGCAGTCATGTTGCCAGCCTTTCGATAGTCACAGAGGTTATTGCGCCGCCCTGCAAAAGCAGCGCCAGAGTGGCCCCAAGGTCAAATTCGGGGAATTCGGCAGAGGTTTGTTCAAATGCCTCGCCAATGGTAAGTCCGGCCTGAACGTGCGCGATCCAGTCCGCTCCGCCTTTGGGCAGAAAATGCGGGGCCGGGTCGAATTCGGGCCGGGTGATCAGGATATCTTCGGATCCGGGGGCAGGTTTTGGTGCACCGTCTTCTGAATTGAAGCGCCAGATCGAAAACAGCGGCCAATCTGACCGAAGAACCTTCATGGATGGCGCAAATTCCAGCTTTGCCAGAACGATCTCTTCCGGTGGGATGGCCAGCGCATCAGGCGGTGCAGGTTGGCTGTCAGCAGAGTGGTAGGACCGGCGCAGCGCCAGTTCCAGACGCGCGACGTCGGCAAGGTAGCCAAGGTGTGACAGCTGCTCCATCCCGGCAAGGAACTCCGGAAATTCCTCACCGTAGAACATCATCAGCGGTGAAGACGGGGGATGTTTGCGCAGGAAAAGCCCGGCAAGCCCATCCATGTTCTGAGATCCCAACAGCCGTGAGATCACCGGAAAGGCCTGATGCATCGCTTCGGTCAGCGAAACAGCCACGTTGTTGCGGTAAACGCTGAACCGTCGCCCGGCGGGGCGTTCTGCGGCATCCCACAAACCGTCCGGAACGGCCGCCGACGGGTCAAGCAGGGCTGCGCGGAACGTGGTTTGCGAAACGCTCATGCTGGGATGCGGTCCAGTGCCGCCTGCGCCCGATCTGCTTCAGCCCGAAGAACGGACCAGTCGGGTACGTCCGTATCCCATTCGATCAGTACGGGTTTCGGGCCGGAACGGTCCAACACGTAATCCAGCAACGTCCACACGGGATCAACGACTTCGCGACCGTGGCTGTCGATCAGCAAGGGACGACCATGGTCGTCTTCGTCTTCGTCATGACCGCCAAGGTGGATCTCGTGGACGTTGTCCAGCGGGTAGGCGTCGATGTAGCTCTGCGGCGAGAAGTCCAGATTGGTGGCCGACACAAAGACGTTGTTCACGTCCAGTAAAAGACCACATCCTGTCCGACGTGCGATTTCCCGCAGGAAGTCAGGCTCGGACCATGTACTTTCTTCAAAAGCCAAATAGCTGGATGGGTTTTCCAACAGCATTTGCCGCCCCACGGTTTCCTGAACCTGATCTATATGGGCACAGATACGCTCCAGCGTTTCGTCCGTGTAGGGCAGGGGCAGAAGATCGTTCAGGAAATGACTGTCATGGGTCGACCAGGCCAGATGCTCGGAAAAGCTGGCCGGATTCAGCCACCCCACCAAGTGTTTCAGGCGCGCCAGGTGATCGGGGTCCAAGGGGCCTTCTCCACCGATCGAGAGGCCGACGCCGTGGACGGAAATGGGGAATTTTTTAGAGAGGTGGCGCAATTGAGCCAGCGGCCTGCCGCCATCACCCATGTAGTTTTCGGCATGGATCTCAAGCCAGCTGACCGGATGCGCATGGTCCAGAATCTGGTCGTAATGCTGGGGTTTATACCCGACGCCCGGTGCCGCGGGCAGTCTGTTCGATCGAAGTGAACTATCCAGCATGTGCAAATCCTCCGGTCACGAAAAGAGGCGGGCGATAGGGCCCGCCCCTCCGATTCTCAGATGCTTGGGCTTATGCCGGCAGGTCGCGCTCCAGCGGTTCCAGCGAACCTTCGCGCGCTGCACCATCTGCCGACTTGGGCAGTTCGATATCGGCGCAGGTTCCAGCGTCGACCAAGGTCCAGGCATTGCCCTGATAGTCAACGGTCGAGGTGCCCGCGCAGGTGGTGCCGGGGCCAGCGGCACAGTCGTTCTGACCGGCCAGCGAAACGCCATAGCATTTTTCTTTGGCTTGTGCGGAGGCGGTTGTGGCGACGCCAGATACGGCTGCTGCAACTGCGCTTGCGATAACCAGGGTTTTTGCGGTGTTCGACATCTCGGTAATCCCTTTTGATGACTGCGTATGTCTTCTTGTGACAATGACAAAGGTAGTAGCTAAATCGGGGCAGGTGAATTCACGAGCCCGTGTCTCACAACCCCGTCAAAGAGCGTAATGCCCTCTTGAAGGTTAACAAACTGTTTTTGAAATGAAAAATTGAAAATGTTTCAATCCGGCCTCTAATTCGAGGCCGGATTTCGTGCAAATTATCGCCGAATGTTACAGAAGGTCGGGCGGGGTAGCCGCCAAAGACAACTCTTTTGTTACAGCCTCAAGCGATTGAACCTGTGTCTGTTTTTCGCCAAGGCGGCGCACACTTACCGTACGCTCGTCAACTTCGCGGTGACCGACGGCCAGAATGATCGGCACCTTGCCGACCGAGTGCTCCCGGACCTTGTAGTTGATCTTTTCGTTGCGAATATCCGCCTCGGCACGCACGCCCGCGGCCTTCAGCGTTTCGACAACTTCCAATACATAGTCATCCGCCTCTGACGTAATCGAGGCGACCACGACCTGTCGCGGGGCCAACCAGAACGGCAACTTGCCAGCGTGCTCTTCGATCAGGATTCCTATGAAGCGTTCGAACGAGCCCAGTGTCGCCCGGTGCAGCATGAACGGACGATGCTTTGCGCCATCGGCTCCGATAAAGTTTGCATCCAGACGTTCGGGCAAGTTGGGATCAACTTGCAGGGTGCCGCACTGCCATGTCCGGCCGATCGCGTCGGTCAGAGTGAATTCCAGCTTGGGGCCATAAAACGCGCCTTCGCCTTCCAGAACCTCATAGTCATAGCCCGCTGCCTTACAGGCATCCCCCAGCGCCTTTTCGACCAGATCCCAGCTTTCGTCCGATCCGATCCGTTTTTCCGGTCGAGTCGACAGTTTAATAGTCCAGTCATGGAACCCGAGGTCAGCATAGACCTTGGACAGGAACGCGATGAACTTGGCGGTCTCAGATTCGATCTGTTCCTCGGCGCAGAAGATATGGCCATCGTCCTGCGTGAAACCACGGACCCGCATGATCCCATGCAAAGCGCCCGAGGGTTCGTACCGGGCGCACGATCCAAACTCCGCCATACGCAGGGGCAGGTCGCGATAGGACTTCAGGCCTTGATTGAACACTTGCACGTGGCACGGGCAGTTCATCGGTTTCAGCGCATTGATCGCCTTTTCGCGGGCATGCTCTTCGTCCACTTCGACGATGAACATGTTCTCCTGATACTTGTCCCAGTGGCCAGACGCTTCCCACAGTTTGCGGTCTACGACCTGCGGCGTGTTCACCTCGACGTAACCGTCGCGTTCCTGCATCCGGCGCATATAGTCCTGCAGAGTGGTATAGATTTTCCAGCCATTCGGGTGCCAGAAAATCTGACCCGGTGCCTCTTCCTGCATGTGGAACAGGTTCATCTCGCGGCCCAGCTTGCGGTGGTCACGTTTGGCGGCCTCTTCCAGCATGTGCAGGTGCGCTTTCAGCTTTTCCTTGCCGGTGAAGGCCACGCCATAAATACGCTGCAGCATCGCACGCGAACTGTCGCCACGCCAATAGGCGCCAGCAATGCTCATCAGCTTGAAGGCGTCGCCCGGCAGTTGGCCGGTGTGCTGCAAGTGCGGGCCACGGCAGAGGTCCTGCCAGTGGCCGTGCCAGTACATGCGAAGCGGTTCGTCACCCGGAATGGCTTCGATCAGCTCGACTTTATAAGGCTCGTTATTGGCCTTGTAGAATTCGATTGCGCGCTGACGGTCCCAGATTTCGGTGGTGACGGGATCGCGCTTATTGATGATCTCCTTCATCTTTTTCTCGATGAGGCCGAGATCTTCGGGCGTGAACGGTTCTTCCCGGTCGAAATCATAGTACCAACCGTTGTCAATCACGGGGCCGATGGTGACCTTGGTTGCAGGCCAGATTTCCTGCACTGCACGCGCCATCACGTGCGCCAGATCGTGACGGATCAGCTCGTTGGCCTGTTCCTCATCTTTCATGGTGTGGATGGCGATCTGCGCGTCAGATTTGATGGGCCACTGCAGGTCCCAGTGCTGGCCGTTCACGGTGGCCGAGATGGCCTTTTTGGCCAATGAGTTCGAGATATCAGCAGCGACCTGAGCTGGCGTGACGCCTGCGTCATAGGATCGTGCATTGCCATCGGGAAAAGTAAGGGAGACTGGCTGTGAGTCTAGGGCCATATCGGCTCTCCTCGTCGGTTTGGCGCCCACTGAACGCCCGGTTGCGGGTTATGTGTGTTCGATCCATTTGGCAGTTGCAGCATGACCTGTCAAGCACCCAACCGCGCTGTGGTTGACGCGGCGGGAGGTTCGAATTCGGGAATTGCAGCCACCGGGCAGCCGTGCATGATGAACCCCAAAAGGAAAGAGGGCGACATGGCAGCGACGGATTTTCTGGAAACGGCGCAAGGGCGGCGGCTGGCTTATCGCAAAAGCGATGGGGCAGGGCCGACGGTTGTGTTTTTGGGCGGGCTGAAGTCTGACATGGAGGGCACCAAGGCGGTGCATCTTGAGGCTTGGGCCAAGGCGCGCGGTCAGGCATTCCTGCGGTTTGATTATTCTGGTCACGGTGAAAGTTCGGACAAGTTTGAGGACGGCTGTATCGGGGACTGGCACGATGACACTCTGGCCGCCGTGACTGAGCTGACAGTTGGGCCTTTGATTATTGTTGGGTCGTCAATGGGCGGCTGGCAGGCGCTTTTACTGGCCAAAGCGATACCGGACCGGATTGCCGGTATGGTCACAATTGCCGCGGCCCCGGATTTTACCGAGGACGGGTATTGGGCATCGTTTTCTGACACGCAAAAACAGGTGTTGGAGACCGAAGGGTATGTCGAACTGCCCTCGGACTATATGGAGCCCTACATCATCACGAAGCGTATGATCGAAGATGGAAGACAACGGCTGGTTTTGCGGGATGGAATGAACCTTCCTTTTCCGGTTCGTTTTCTGCAGGGGACTGCAGATACGGCGGTTTCCAGTGCAACCGCAATGCGTCTATTGGACCACGCCACGGGACCTGACATGCGTCTGCTGTTGGTCAAGGACGCTGACCACAGATTCTCGGACGGGCCATGCCTTGAGATCATCGAAAACGCCGTGCTTGAAGTGATGGGCGTGCAATGATCCGGGCATTCGGCAAAATTATAGGTCGTTTTCTTCTAGTGCTGGTTGCGGCTGGCGCTTTGATCTATTGGTTCGGCCCCCGCGAAGAGGTGAACCTGAATCCGACATTTGAACCCCGCAAGTTTGGCGAAGGGGTGCAGGTCTATTTCGAAAGCGTCGAGTCCACTTTCGATGACATTACTCCGGGTGTTGAGAAACGGGTTATCTGGCGAGACGGGTTCAAAGAACAGCGCACGCCGGTTTCCATCCTGTATGTGCACGGGTTTTCCGCCTCGTCCGAAGAAATTCGCCCGGTCCCCGATATGGTCGCAGAGGCTTTGGGGGCCAATCTGGTCTACACCCGCTTGCAGGGCCACGGGCGCGGTGGGGATGCAATGGCCGAAGGCACCGCCTCGGGCTGGATGCAGGATATGGCCGAAGGGTTGGCTGCCGCTCGGGCGGTGGGCGATCAGGTTGTCGTGATTTCGACCTCGACCGGCGGAACGCTGGCTGCGGCTACGGCATTGGACGACGCGCTTATAGAAAACGTAGCCGGTTTGGTCTTTGTCTCTCCGAATTTCGGAGTGAACACGCCCGGTGCCTGGATACCCGGCCTTCCATGGGCGCGCAGCTGGCTGCCATTGATCATGGGGGAAGAACGGGACGTCTCTGGCCCGGACCCGGAAAAGAACAAGTACTGGTCGTCGGTTTATCCGTGGGAGGCAGTTGTGCCTATGACCGCCTTGGTTGAGACTGTTTATGCATTGGACTTCTCGCAGGCGCGTGTCCCAGCGCTGTTCTGGTTCTCTGACGATGATCAGGTTGTGCGTCCGGACTTGACCCACAAGGTGGCCGATGCCTGGGGCGGGCCTGCAAGTGTTCAGACGGTAACGATGGGGCCGGGTGATGACCCGTCATCCCATGTGATCGCCGGACGCTTGATGTCTCCGGGGCAGACGGATGCCGCGGTCGCTGGTATTCTGGCATGGCTGAAAGAGCAGGGGATCGAATGATGGAACAGCGCGTCAGCTTAATAACGGTTGGGGTCGAGGACCCGGAAGCCGCGGCCGTGTTCTATGAAAAGATTGGCTGGAAACGTGTCGACAGCCCGGATGGTGTGATTGCCTTTGATCTGATCGGGCAGACGCTGGGGCTGTATCCTCTGCCGGCATTGGCCGATGAGATTGGTGTTGACGTGGGCACCTTGGGCCGTGGGGCGCTGACGCTTAGCTATAACTGCCGGTCAAAGGAAGATGTCGCGCAGGTTTTAAGCAAGGTTCAGGCCGCTGGCGCCGAGGTTCTTAAACCGGCCTCGGATGTGTTCTGGGGCGGGCATCACGGTTACTTCCGCGCGCCCGAGGGGACGATATGGGAGGTCGCTTTCAACCCGTTCTCACCTCTGGCCCCTGATGGGGCGTTTCGTTGGAACGGGTACGGGTAATGCGCAAGCCGGGCAGCATGTGGAGCCTTGAAACTCTTGGCCGCGTGCGCCTGTCCCGGCACTTTTTCATGCGGGATTTCCTGTATTCAGAGATTGGAAATTTCCATGAAAAACAGAACCTTCCCGACAACCCTGATCTTGCCATCGAAACTGGTCGGGCCTTTTGCCAGACGTTGCTCGACCCGTTAGAGGAAACGTTCGGACGTGTTGCCGTGCGCTCGGGCTACCGGTCGCCGTCTCTAAACCAATTTGGCAATGAAAACCGGCTGAACTGTGCCCGAAATGATAATCCGCTGGAGTGCCATATCTGGGATTGGGGCACCGGCGATTATCGGGTTGCTGGGGCGTCGATTGTCATTCCGTGGTTCGCGGATCGTTATGCGGAAGGCCGGGATTGGCGCGATCTTGCGTGGTGGATGCACGACCATCTGGAGTATTCCGAGATTTGGTTCTTTCCAAAACTTTGTGCCTTCAATCTGGTGTGGCGACCAATTCCCCTCAAGCGTATCGACAGCTACATCGCCCCGCGCGGCTGCCTGTTGCGTGCGGGCGAAAATCCGGGCGAAGACCTGAAGACTCGTCAAAGGCGCTACGCGGATTTTCCCACGTTTCGCGGTATTGCCTATCCGTGAAGTTTGACTTGCTCAGACTTATAAAACCTCTCATCTTGTTAAAAAACAAAGCCGCTCAAGAGGCTGAGACGAAGGAGGCCGCGATTGATCGAGCCGTTGGTTCTATTGCCCGGATTGATGTGCGATTCTAGGGTGTTCGCCCCTCAGATCGCCCACTTTTCTCGTCAACGCGCGGTCACGGTTGCACCAGTTTCGTTGGGCGAGCGGATTGAAGAGATCGCATCGGGCCTTTTGGATCAACTGCCCCATCGTTTCGCGCTGGCCGGGTTGAACATGGGCGGCGCCGTGGCCTTGGAACTTGTTCGCCGTGCACCCGACCGAATCTCGCGCCTGTGTCTGATGGCGACGGATGCGCAGGCCGACACGCCCCAGATCGCAGCAACGCGAGAAGAGCATATGGTCGGCGCGAAGGCCGGACGGCTTGAAGAGGTGATGCGAAAAATCATTGGGTCAGACACACTGGCCCCAGGGCCAAGACGCGTTCCTATCCAAAATGACGTGATAACAATGGCTCTGGACCAGGGGCCGGATGTCTTTGACCGGCAGATGCGCGCTTTGCAGCGGCGCGCTGATCAGCAAGGGGCGCTGAGGACGATCAAGTGCCCCACGCTGGTGCTGTGTGGGGCGCGTGACCTGCTGTCACCTGTGCGCAAACACGCCTTTATGGCGGAATTGATCCCGGATGCCGAACTGAAAGTGGTTGAGGACGCGGGACATTTGCCAACCCTCGAGACCCCTCAGGTCGTCAATGAAGCGCTTGAGAACTGGTTAAGCACACCTGCGCGAACCACCTACGGATAAAGGGCTGCGCGTTCGGATTTGCTGAGGATCACAGGCTCGGCAACCGGGTCAAAAGTGCCTGGGTCGAAGAAGGGTGTGTTCTTCCAACTGCCTGACACCCGCGATTTCGCGACACGGGTCACTAGCCCATATACGGCTGACCCAATCTTTTCATGGGTCTGTTTGCCGTGTCCTGTGGGGATAAACCCGCGCGTGGTGATCGGCCCCAACCCACTTGGGTCGGGGATACGTTTGACGATAAAACCCGCGAATGGGAACTTCGGCGTTGTTGGTGTGGTCGCCAGTGGCGCATTGCAGCAACTGGCATACCAGCGCATCATCCCTTTGGGGCTTAGTTGCATCAGCGCGAGATGCTCTGCGCCACCGTCGAAATGGATCTCTTCCGGAAGCATCTGCAGGATTTCAACAGGACCGGGGGCAGGATCGGGTTGCCCAAAGTACAATTGCGCCGCGCGGCAATCGTGACAGTAGCACACGACATGTGTGCCGTGTTTCACGCCTGCGGCGCTGATCCGTCCATGTAGGGAACCGCAAGAGCAGGAAAACGGGGTATCTTTCACCGTCTTCCTGCTCATCGTTTTCAGGCCACTTTGTTTTTGTTTGCCGCGCGACGCTGTGGTTTGCGCGTGTTGGCGTTCATGAAGTCGATCACAAGCGGCCGGATATTGTCGCGCCAGCTGCGCCCCGCGAAGATGCCGTAATGGCCGGCGCCGGGTTCGACATGACTTGCCTTTTTGTTGGCCGGCAAGCCGGTGCACAACTCAAGAGCGGCGATACACTGACCTGGGGCCGAGATGTCATCGTTTGCGCCTTCGACCGATTTGACCGCAACATCAGTGATTTTGCCGATATCGACTTTGTGCCCCGCAACAATGAACTCGTTGCGCGCGATTTCGCGGTTTTTGAAAACGCGCTCGACTGTGGACAGGTAAAACTCGGCTGGCATATCCATAACGGCCAGATATTCATCGTAGAACCTGTTATGGGCATCGTGATCCGATGCTTCACCCCGCATCACGCGCTGGATCTGATCTGTAAACGCCTTGGAGTGGCGGTCTGCATTCATTGACATGAAAGAGGCAAGCTGCAGTAGTCCGGGATAGACCATGCGCCCAACGCCTTTATATTTGAAGCCCACGCGTTGGATCATGGTTTCTTCCAACTGTCCCATGGTGACGCGGCGGCCGAAATCTGTCACGTCGGTCGGAGTGGCGTCAGGGTCAACCGGCCCACCGATCAGGGTCAGTGTGCTTGGCTGGGCTTTGGGTTCAACCTCGGCCAGATATGCGGTCGCGGCCAGGGTCAGCGGAGCGGGTTGGCAAACGGCGACGACATGTGTGTCCGGGCCCAGTTCCTTCATAAAATCGACAAGGTAGAGCGTGTAATCCTCGACATCGAACTTGCCTTCGGAAACGGGAATATCACGCGCATTATGCCAATCAGTTACGTAAACCTCGCAATTGACCAGCAGGCTCTTGACTGTCGAGCGCAACAAAGTCGCGTAGTGCCCCGACATAGGTGCAACCAACAGTACCTTACGGGGTTGTTCTTCCCGTCCGTTGACGCGAATATGGATCAGGTCGCCAAATGGGCGCTCCATTACGGGAACAATATCAACAAGGTGGTCTTTGCCATCCTCACACGTGAACGTTCGAATACCCCAGTCCGGCTTTGCGATCATGCGCTGAAACGTGCGCTCGGTCACTTCGCCCCATGCGGCCATCATGCTGAACGCTGGGTTGGGGATCATGGAGAACAGTGGGTAAGACGCCATAGCACTGGCCGTTGCCCCCATCCATTGGTTCGTGTTGCGCATGGTTTCCATAAGGTCGTAGGTCATCATGTAGCGCATATAGGGGGCCTCCTGGCTGCCGGTGTGAGTGTCGGACCATTCGTCGCTTTGTTCCCCAAGCCCACGACGATTATTCTGCATAGCAGCGAGGTTAAGGGGGAATTGTTAAAATGACAACAAGTGAACACCAGACACAGGAGCTATCCCCGGAACACCTTGAGAGGCTTAAAGAAAATATGGACAAGGTGGAGGAGCTTTCGAAGCGGCTTGTTGATGCGATGTCGGGAAAGAAGGGTCATAACCCAGCGTTAGACGGTCCGAATCAAGAGCTTTATGCAAAGGCAGCATCGGCGTATTGGGCTGAGGCGATGCAGAACCCGGCCAAGCTGTTGGAGCAGCAGATCGAGTTCTGGGGCCAGTCTGTTCTGAACTTTGCCGAGGCGCAGCAGGCGCTGGTGAGCGGCGAGGAGGCGGAAGAGGCCGCCTCCGCCCCCCGGGACAAGCGGTTTTCCAACCCTCTGTGGGAGACAAACCCGTATTTCAAATTCATCCGCCAGCAATATCAGACCAATGCCGAAGCCATCGCGCAAGCAGTGGCTTCGGTCGAGGATCTGGATGTGCAGGACAAGCAGCGGCTGGCGTTCTTCTCGCAGCAGATCATCGACATGATGTCTCCGACGAACTTTCTGGCGACCAACCCGGATGCGCTGGAAAAGGCGGTTGAGACGGAAGGCCAGTCACTGATCCAGGGGCTGGAAAACCTCGTGGCCGATCTCGAGGCTAATGACGGTGAGATGGTGGTGAAGCTGGCCGATGACAGCGCCTTTGAGGTTGGCGGCAATATCGCGACAACGCCCGGCGATGTGATCTATCGCAACCGGCTGATGGAGCTGATCCAGTACAAACCGGCGACCGAGACGGTGCACGAAACACCGCTGGTGCTGTTCCCGCCCTGGATCAACAAGTTCTACATTCTGGACCTCAAGGCGCAGAACAGCCTGATCAAATGGGTGACCGAGCAGGGCTATACCCTGTTTGTGGTCAGCTGGGTGAACGCCAATGAATCCCACGCCGATATTGGCATGGAGGATTATATCCAGGAGGGATTCCTGACCGCGATCGAAGAGGTCAAATCGATCTGCAAGGTCAAACAGGTCAACGCTGTCGGTTACTGCATCGCGGGCACCACGCTCAGCCTGACGCTGTCGCTGCTCAAGCAACGCGGCGACAAGTCGATTAAGTCGGCCACGTTCTTCACGGCCCTGACCGACTTTGGAGACCAGGGAGAGTTCACGCCCTTCCTGCAGAACGACTTTGTGGACGGGATCGAGGATCAGATCTCGGAGGACGGTGTACTAAAAGCGTGGATCATCGGGCGCACGATGTCATTTCTGCGCTCAAAGGACCTGATCTATGGGCCTGCGATCCGCAGTTATATGATGGGTGAGACACCGCCCGCGTTTGATCTGCTGTTCTGGAACGGGGACGGGGCCAATCTGCCCGGCCGCATGGCGGTTCAGTACCTGCGCGGCCTATGTCAGCGCAATGACTTCGTCACCGACGGGTTCGAATTGCTGGGGCACAAGCTGCATGTTCGCGACGTGGACGTGCCGCTGATGGCGATCACCTGCGAGACCGATCACATCGCGGCGTGGAAGGCGTGTTATCGCGGAGTGCAGCAGATGGGGTCGCAGTCAAAGACCTTCATCGTCTCGGAATCGGGGCATATCGCCGGAATCGTGAACCCGCCCAGCAAGAAGAAATACGGGCATTACACCAACACCGATTTGAAGGCAGACCCCGAAACCTGGCTAAAAGAGGCCACGTATCACGAAGGGTCCTGGTGGCCCCGGTGGGAGGCTTGGTTGAAGAAGCGGTCAGGCAAACAGGTGCCAGCGCCCACGCCCGGCGATTCGGGCCACCCCAGCTTGGCGCCGGCGCCGGGGACCTATGTACGGGTCAAGGCAAGCGGTTGATTTTAAATTATTTCGTGGAAAAATTCTGCAATGCAGCAAGAAAAATCTTGCAATGCTGCATTGCGGCATCCATATTGTCCTCAAGCTGATGAAAACCGGGGTGGGCCCGGTTCGGCAAAAGGATTTAGGACAATGGCAAAGACGCAAGATTTCACCGCGACCCTGAAAGACGTTATGGGCGCGTTCCCCGTTGACACCACCGCTCTGGAAGGAGCTTTCAAATCGACCGCGACGCTGAACGAAAAGCTGTCGGGTGTTGCACTGGAAGCGGCTGAAAAGTCGGCTGAGATCTCGAACAAATGGACCAAGGACACCCTGGCCAAGCTGACCGAGATGTCGAAAGCCAAGGCAGAGCCTGCAGACTACGCCAAAGCGGCCACCGACTTCGCCAGCGCATCGGCTGAAGTTGCAGCTGAAAACATGGCAGCCTTCGCAGAGATCGCGAAAAAAGTTCAGTCCGAAACCGTTGAGCTGCTGATGGCAGCTGGCAAAGACGTAGCCGAAGACACAACCGCGGCTGTCAAAAAAGCCACCAACGACGTGACCGCAGCTGCCAAGAAAGCAACTGCTGCCAAGTAAGCAAACGCCGCGAGGCGCACCCACTCCTCCCAATCGGTGCTATCGCGCAGGGCAGGTCGAAAGACCTGCCCTTTCTTTTTGTGCTGCGCTCGCATAATCTCTGCTGCAATGCATCATCCTTGGGGAGGGTAAACGGTGTCGGAACAAGAAAAACCACTGTTGATCAAACGTTACGCCAGCCGTCGGCTGTATAACACCGAGACCAGCGACTACGTCACGCTTGAAGACATTGCGTCGTTTATTCGGGACGGGCGCGAAGTACAGATCATAGACCTGAAGTCAGGTGATGATCTGACGCGGCAATATCTGCTGCAAATCATTGCTGAACACGAAAGCCGCGGCGAAAATGTGCTGCCGGTCAATGTGCTGAACGATCTTGTGCGCAGCTACATGCTGCCGGGTGGCGGTGTGATGCCGCAATTCCTACAAAGCTCATTCGAGATGCTGCGGGAAAACCAGAGCAAGATGATGGAAAACATGAGCGCGATGAATCCGATGTCTCAGATGCCGGGATTCGATGCAATTCAGGCGCAGCAGCAAGCATTCCTGAAAGCCATGACAGGTGGTCTGTCCGGCGGATGGTCCGGTCCGGACAAAGACGATGACGCCAAATCCGAGCCCAAGGAAGATTTGGACGACATCAAAAAACAGTTGGCGGAACTGCAGCAAAAGCTGTCCAAGCTTAACTGACGTGGCCCAAGATGCGCTGGTTGATCCTGAGTATCACGCTACTTTGGATGCAACCCGCGTCGTCGCAAGGTGTTTTCTCGGACCAGTGGACCCAAGTTTGTACATTGGGGACACGGGCCGAAGCCGGATGTGATGCGATTCGTGCACGCGAAATTCTTGCGGCCGATCAGCCCCCGTGGCGGGCGATTGGACGTGTTAATTTTGCCAGTCGGGATCAGAAGTCTCACTGCACCGGTGTTCTTGTTTCGGACAATCTTGTCCTGACCGCCGCGCATTGCCTGTACAACACACCGCGTCAGCGGTGGATTCCACCCTCAAGCATCCGTTTCGCCGCCGGTTATCAGCGCGGAGAAGCTGCTGCGGTTTCACGCGTGAAAGGGTATCGGCTCCATCCCGAACAGGGCGTTGAAGGTCGGTTTGATGACAGAGCAGACCTGGATTGGGCGGTTCTGGAACTCAGCGCGCCGATTGGGCAGCAAGTCGGCTATCTGCCGCTGGGGGATGATAGCGCCACTAGCACGTTTGTTGCGGGGTATCCCGGTATCCGGCCCCATGTGCTGAGCAAAACAAAAACCTGCCAACCGCACCGCCATTCAAGCGGGGTTTTGCTGGCGACATGTCCGGTCATGATGGGCGATTCTGGTGCGCCTTTGTTGGTTAGGACGGAAACCGAATTGCAGGTTGTCGGAATCCTATCCCGCGTGGCTGAAACCCCCAAGGGGATCACAGCACTGTTTTTGCCGGTCGATCTGTTTGACCTTGGACCTTAGTCGTCGTCAGGTTCCGTAGACAGGAACCGGGCCTGTAACCTCGCCCACAGACGCCAGCAGGATATCCGAAATCACGTCCAGCTCTTCGCGCGTCAGGCGGACAGGCAGCCGTACGTCGCAGGCTTTCATAAGCATTGTGCGGGTTTGCGGTAGCTCGAACTTTTCCGGCAGGAATTTCCAGTTCCAGAATGCGCGTGCGTTGTCCTGGCTCAGGCCAAAGACCTGAACTTTGACGCCCCGCGCCTCAGCTGCCGCAGCAAAGGCGCGGATTTCGTTGTCGTCCATGTCCACAAGGTTGAACTGAATAGAATCCGGTGCCCGGCGTTCAGGCGCTAGTGGGGCGGGGACATCGATATGGGGCGATGTATTCAGCCGGTCTGCTACATAGTCGTGGTTGGACAGGCCATCACGCACACGACGCGCAAGTTCCGGGATTTGGGGCCGGATCACCGCAGCGCTCAGATTGCTCATCCGCAAATTATAGAGCGGCAATTGGTTCTGCCAGCGAGCAAATGCCTGCTCCAACTCGGGCGAGTTGTCGCCTTGCGGTCCCTTATGCTTCTTCCAGTTATGTTCATACGCGCCCGACATGATCACGGCTTGCGCCACCAGATCGGCGTCGTCGGTGATCAGAATACCGCCTTCGCCCGCGTTGATCATCTTGTAGGACTGAAATGAGAAGCAGCCGATCTTGCCAATCGTTCCGATATTGCGCCCATGCCAGGTTGTGCCCAGCGAGTGCGCCGCGTCCTCGATCACAGGGATGCCGCGCGCGTCACACAGCGCCATGATGGCGTCCATGTCTGAAGTGTGGCCGCGCATGTGGCTGATGATCACGGCCTGAACTCCGTCCAGCTTGGCCTCGAAATCCGACATGTCGATGCGGTAATTCTCACCCACTTCGCACAGCACCGGAATGCAGTCCGCATGCACGACCGAGGACGGAACGGCGGCGAAGGTGAAACCGGGGATCAAAACCCGCGCATCCCGCGGGAGGCCGAGCGCCTTGAGCGACAGGAACAGGGCAGCCGAGCAGGACGAAACGGCCAGCGCGTATTTACTGCCCAGCAGCTTGGCAAACTCGGCCTCAAGCAAGGCAACCGGCGCGTCCTGCGGTGCGGTATAGCGAAACAGATCGCCTGACTGCATCAGGGCGTCGATGGCTTCTTTTGCTGCTGGGGGGATTGGTTCGGCGGCATGAACGTTTGGCGGAAGCGTCATATTTGATTTTCCCAAATTCTATCTTTGGGAAAGTTAAAGCTAAACGAAATGCAAGCCAAGCCCTCATTCGCCCCTAAGGCGAAATTTCACCGATATGCCAAAATTCCTAAAGGTCAGAAACCCAACCGGTCCCGCAGCGCGAACCATGTCATCGCCAGCACCAGCAGAGGGCTGCGCAGGGCAGGGCCTCCTGGAAAGGGCATGGCGGGGACGCGGGCCATCGTGTCGAACCCTTCGGCTTGCCCCCGGATGGCCAGTGCCATCAGTTGGCCCGCATGCGTGGCCGTGCCGACCCCGTGCCCGGAATAACCCGACGCGGAAAGGATATTGGGCGCGATCCGCGTCAGATACGGCATCCGACGCATTGTGATGGCCAGAGTGCCGCCCCAAGCGTAGTCGATCTTTACATCCCTCAAGTGCGGGAAAATCTCGGTCATCGGTTTGCGCACTGTTGCCGTGATGTCACTGGGAAAACGGTAGCCGTAGCTTTCGCCGCCGCCGAACAGCAGGCGGCCATCGGCGCTAAGGCGGAAGTAATTCACCACGAACTTGGTGTCGGCGACAGCCACGTCTTTTGTCAGAACGCGGGCGGCATCCGCGCCCAAAGGCTCGGTCGCGGCGATGAAGTTGTTGATGGGCATGACCTTGGTGGCCACCTTGCGGTTCAGATCGCCGAGATATCCGTTGCAGGCCAGAATGACGTGGTCTGCCGTCACATTGCCCTGCGCGGATTTCACAACGGCTGGGGTGGTTTCTTCGACGCCAAGAACCTCGGTGCTTTCATAGATGCGTACGCCTGCTTTTGCCGCTGCCTGAGCCAGCCCCAACGCAAAATTCAGCGGATGCAGATGCGCCGCGCCCATATCCAGATAGCCGCCCCGATAAGAGGGCGAAGGACACAATGCCTGACCTGCGCCTTCGTCCAGAACCTCCATCTGGTCATAACCATAGCGGTCGGACAGATGTGCCGCGTGATCGTGAAGCTCTTGCTGTTCACCATTGCTGAGGCCCAGAACGGCTACGCCGGGTTTCAGATCACAGTCGATCTGGTGCTTCGCGATCAGGGACTTGACCAGATCTTTTGCGTCTTCGGCTAGGTCCCACAGCTTGGCGGCGTCATCATCGCCGACCAGCCGCTCGAGGTCTTCCTGATCCATCCGCTGTGCGCTGCCCAATTGCCCGCCATTGCGGCCCGAGGCCCCAAAGCCAACGCGGTGCGCCTCAAGCAGAACAACATCGAACCCTGCTTCGGCCAGATGCAATGCGGCGGACAGGCCGGTATACCCGCCGCCGACAATGCAAACATCAGCCTTCACATCGCCGGACAGCGCGGGGAAGCGATCCACCGGATTGGCCGTCGCAGCGTACCAGCTGGCCGGGTACTCGGCCTTGCGGTCATTGGAATAAAGCAGGTTCATCGGGTGCCTCAGACATTCATCAGCAGATGCTCGCGCTCCCACGGAGAGATGACCTGCAGGAATTCCTCGTATTCGGCCCGTTTGACGATGCCATAGACGCGGGCGAACTCAGGGCCCAGAACTTCGTGCAAGGCAGTGGCCTCATCAAACAGGTCCAAAGCGTTGCCCATAACCTGCGGGATATCACCTTCGCCCTCATAGGCGTCACCATAGAATTGGCGGCGCGGGCGCTCTTGCCGGGTCAGGCCCAGATAACCACAGGCCAGAGACAACGCGATGCCCAGATAGGGGTTGCAATCCATGCCGGCGATCCGGTTTTCCACGCGGCGGGCCTCGGGGCCGGACAGGGGTACGCGAATGCCGGTGGTACGGTTGTCGCGCGCCCATTCCAGATTGATCGGCGCGGCGTGGTCTTTCACATAACGGCGGTAGGAATTCACGTATGGGGCCATCACGGCCAGACCAGCTGGCAGGTGGTTCTGCAACCCGGCAATGAAGTTGTAGAACGCATCCGTTTCACCGCCTTGAGGACCGGAAAAGATGTTCTGGCCTGTTTCCATGTCGATAATCGAGTGGTGGATGTGCATGGCCGAGCCCGGCTCATCCTCGATCGGTTTCGCCATGAAGGTAGCAAAGCAGTTGTGGCGCAGCGCGGCCTCGCGGATCAGACGTTTGAAGTAGAACACTTCGTCAGCCAGCTTGACCGGGTCGCCATGGCGCAGGTTAATCTCCAACTGACCCGCGCCGCCTTCCTGCGTGATGCCGTCAATCTCGAACCCTTGATGTTCAGCAAAATCATAGATGTCGTCGATCACAGGTCCGAACTCGTCCACCGCGGTCATCGAATAGGCCTGCCGCGCGGCTGCCGGACGACCCGAACGGCCCATCATCGGTTTGATGCCCTGTGCCGGGTCGACATTGGGGGCGACCAGAAAGAACTCCATTTCCGGTGCTACGACCGGTTTCCATCCCTTGTCATGATACAGCTGCACGACGCGTTTCAGAACATTTCGCGGGCTGAAAGGGATCGGCTTATCGTCCCGATCGTAGGCGTCGTGAATAACCTGCAATGTCCAGTCACCCGTCCACGGCGCGGCAGATACGGTCGAGAAATCAGGTTTCAAGATCATGTCCCGCTCGATAAAGCCGTCTTCACCCGCTGCTTCGCCCCAATCGCCGGTGATGGTTTGATAAAAGATGCTGTCGGGCAGGTGGAAATAAGTCTGCCGCGCGAACTTGCTGGCAGGTACGGCCTTGCCGCGCGCAATGCCCGGCAAGTCCGAGATGATGCATTCGACCTCATCCAGCCGGTGGCCGGAGATATAGGTTCTTGCTGCTTCTGGCAGCTGGTCTGTCCAGTCGGCCATCAGGCCCTCTCTTTCTTCAGAAATTCTGCCATGTGCCGTCCGATGGTCGCGTTGTCGTCGGGGCCGGGCAGCCGGTTAGCGGCAGCTTCCATCAACGGGTCGGGAACCACACCCTTGCCGCGCGTTTCCATCAGGCCCTGGATAAAGGCATCGCCGTATTCCGGGTGGGCCTGCACGGTCCAGATGTTGTCGCCATAACTTACCATCGCATTGCGGCAAAAGTCGTTGGTGCCGATCACACGCGCGCCTTCGGGCAGCTCAACCACCTGATCCTGATGCCAGGCATTCAGGGTGACGGATTGGCCTTCCAAGTCATATTCGGTGCGCCCGACGGCCCAGCCACCGGTGAATTTTTCGACTTTGCCGCCAAGCGCCTGCGCGATGATCTGGTGGCCAAAGCACACACCGATCAGCGGACGGCCGCTGCGTTGAATGGCGCGGATCAGATCCTCGAGCGGTGGTATCCACGCATGATCTTCATACGCGCCATGGCGCGAGCCGGTGATGATCCAGCCATCAGCCTGAAACGCGTCCTTGGGGAATTGGCCGTCTACAACGGCGAAGGTTTCGTAGGTAAAACCGTTGCCGTCCAGCAGCGCGGCAAACATCGCGTCATATTCGCTGAATTTGTCCTGCAGTTCATCAGGTGGATGGCCGGTCAGTAGGATGCCGATTTTCATGGGTCACCAAATTTGATCAAATTTATTCTAGCCCAGCGGATGCGGGCGGGCAAGGGGGCTCATACGGCTTCGACATAACTCAGCCAATGGTTTTCGGATGGACGCTCGGCGAACCGCTTGATTTCCTGTCGCTTGGTCATGGCGAAATAGCGGATCAGGTCGGCCGGAAAGATGCGCGCGACATTGGGGTCTGTTTCGAATGCTGCAATGGCTTGGGTCCAGTCGGCAGCCAATTGCGGCAGCCCGTCGACCTCATAGGCATTGCCCGAAATCGGGGCAGGCGGTTCCGACTGATCTTCGATGCCGTTCATAGCGGCCCCCAGAACAGCGGCCAACATCAGATAGGGGTTGATGTCCCCACCGGCGACGCGGTGTTCGATCCGCCGTGCGGCCGAAGCACCACCGGGAATGCGCACAGCGGCAGTGCGGTTTTCATAGGCCCAGCACGCACCGGTCGGGGCGTGCGCGCCCGGGACCAGGCGCGTGTATGAATTCCCGTGCGGCGCAAAGACAAGCGTACATCCGGGCATCGCGGTCAGGCATCCCGCCACGGCCCAACGCAGTAGATCGGTGCCTTCGGGGCCGCCATTATCGAAAACGTTTCGGCCGTGTTGGTCCACGACCGAGAAATGGACATGCATCCCGTTGCCAGCATCATCGGCGTAGGGTTTCGCCATGAAGGTTGCGGTGAACCCGTGTTTGCGGGCAAGGCCACGCGCCAAGGTCTTGAAAAGCCATGTATCATCGGCACAGCGCATGGCGTTTTGGTGATTCAGGTTGATTTCGAACTGGCCGATACCGCTTTCCGAGATGGCGGTCTGCGCGGGAATATCCATCGCAGCGCACCCGTCATAAAGGTCGGTGAAGAACGCATCGAAGGCATCCATTTCGGCCATCGACAGGACTGCTTCATCCTCCAGTCGTCGCCGGGTCACAGGATTGACCGGCGGCTGCGGATGCGCACCCGAGGCGTCTAGCAAGGTGAACTCCAGCTCTGTCGCCGCAATGACCGACCAGCCGCGCTGTGCATAGCGATCAAGGACAGAGGCAAGTGCATGCCTGGGGTCGCCAGCAAACGGGGTGCCTTCGTCGTCATACAGGCACATGGGGACAAGGGCGGTTTCCGTTTCCAGCCAAGGCACTGGCACCGGGCCGCGGTCGGTCGGAAGCAAGACACCATCTGCGTCACCGGATTCGAATACCAGCGGGCTGCCGTCGATATCCGCGCCCCACAGGTCGACATTCAACGCTGAAAACGGCATGCGCAGCGTGCCTTTGTCCAGCTTGTCGGCGTAAGAGGGCGGCACACGCTTGCCTCGCATCTGACCATTCAGGTCACATGCGGCAATGCGAAAACTGTGCAGGGCGCTCAGATCCATCACTGACTCCATTACTCTGGCTACCCGAGGTGTAATAGAGGAGTGACCTGTTGTCACGAAATTTGATCAAATTTTCTTTGGCTGAGAAAAACCCCGCGCACGTCCAGTGGGACAGGCGCGGGGTTGGCCGTCAGACGAAGCTGACGCCGTTTTCCACCATCGGCAGAGTGGTGACTTTCACGCCGGAAAGCGCCCGGATCGCATTAGCCAGCGCGGGGGCCGAAGGCGGTGTGCCGGGTTCTCCAACACCAGTGGGGGCTTCGGCGGAAGGCACGATATGAACGTCAATCTCGGCAATATCGCCGATGCGCAGCGGTTCATAATCAGGGAAGTTGTACTGATCCACGGCGCCTTGGGTCAGCGTGATCTGATCACGCATGACGTGGCCGATACCATATCCGATACCGCCTTCCATCTGCGCGCGCACCACGTCGGGGTTCACAGCAATCCCGCAATCCACGGCGCATGTGACCATCTCGATCTTGATGCCGTTTTCCGGATCACCGGACACCTCAACAACCTGTGCGGCATAGGACCCAAAGGACTTATGCACCGCGATACCTTGTGCGCGACCCGCAGGAGCATTCCCCCAACCGGCCTTCTCAACAGCCAACTTCAGAACTTCTGCCTTGCGTTGCTGATCCGCGTTGTTGGTATCCGACAGATGGGACAGACGGAACTCTACCGGGTCACGATCTGCGGCCTCGGCAACGGTATCCATCATCGTCTCCATGACATATCCGGTGTGCGTGTGCCCCACCGAGCGCCACCATAGAACCGTTGTTGCCTTGGGGGTGTCGGTTAGACCCAACGCCATTCCGGGGATGTCATACGGGCTGTCGGCAATGCCCTCGACAGAGCTGTGGTCGACGCCGTCATGTACCGCGACGGCCTCAAACGGTGTGCCCTTAATGACCGACTGACCGGCGACCTGATGCTGCCAGCCGACGATTTTGCCATCGGCGTCCAGGCCAACGCGCACCCTGTGTCCGAAGGCAGGGCGGTAGTAACCGCTGCGGATATCATCTTCGCGGGTCCACACCAGTTTGACCGGGCGCGAGCGGTCGGTGACCACAAAGGCCAGCGCGGCCTCAACCTGATAATCCGCATCTGGCGTCGCCCGCCGTCCAAAGGATCCGCCGGCCAGCATTGTTTTGATGTGAATCTTTTCTGGCGGCAGTTGGAAGATCTGCTGATAGGCCATATGCGGGCCGGTCGGCATCTGGGCACCATCGTGCAGGACAATGTCACCTTCGGCAGTTTGCTCGATGGTGCAGTTCAACGGTTCCATCGGGGCATGTGCCAAAAGCGGGAAATAGAAGGTCTTTTCAACGACCTTGTCCGCGCTATCAATGGCCGCGGACACCGCTGCGACATCCGCCTTGTTCACGTTATACGTGGCTTCGGCGTCCAGAGCGGCCATGATTTCGGCCTTGATCTGGTCCGAGTCGCGGGTCTCTGATCCGGACATGTCCCAGTCTACCTCAAGCGCGTCGCGCGCCTGAATGGCGGCCCAGGTGTTGTCGGCATAGACAGCGACACCAGCCTGATTGGGCAGGATGGCGGCACTGATATAGCCTTTGACCTCTTTTGACGCGCTGTCGTCAAAGCCGCTTGCGATGCCACCCTTCGATTCAGGGCGCTTGATCATGGCGACCATCTGGTTCGGCAGATGGACGTCCATCGCGTACATTGCCTGACCGTTGCCCTTGATGGCCGAATCCTTGCGGCGCACCGTTTCGTTTCCGATCAGACGGAACTCTGACGGGTCTTTCAGGCGCGGCTCGGCCGGGGCCTCCAGTTGAGAGGCCGCGGCCACGAATTCAGCGATTGGGGCCGATTTGTCGCCTGCCTTGACGATACCTTCCTCAATGGTGATGCCGGATGCGTCCAGGCCCCAGCTTTGCGCGGCGGCATTGATCAGCATCTCACGCGCCGCCGCACCTGCCTGACGGTATTGCATCCACGAATTCGCCATTGCGGTTGATCCGCCAGTGCCCTGGAAGGGACCGAACAGCAGGTTGTTATAGACCTGCGGGTTGGATGGCGCGAATTCGTATTCGATCTGGTCCATGGTCAGGCCGATTTCCTCTGCGATCAGCGTCGGCAGCCCGGTTGCCGGACCTTGGCCCTTTTCAAAGTGTTTTACGATGGCTGTAACAGTGCCGTCGGCATCGATCTTCACGAATGGGTTGAATTGAGCGGCCTCTGACGAAGCAGCCGCCAGCGCCCCATCAGGGTGAGCGCCAACCAGCAGTACGGCACCGGCAGCAGCGGCACCTTTCAGAAATCCACGGCGGGAGGTGTTGATGGTCATGGATCAGGCCTCCAGAATTTCAGATGCGCGCTGGATGCCGGCGCGAATGCGTTGATAGGTGGCGCAACGGCAGGCGTTGCCATGCATGTAATCGTCAATCTCTTCGACGCTGGGTTTGGGGTTTTCGGACAATAGTCCAACCGCCGACATCACCTGACCCGACTGGCAATAGCCGCACTGGACCACGTCCAGCTCGACCCAAGCTTGTTGAATGGCCGCGCCGATTTTTTCGTCTCCAACCGCCTCGATTGTAGTGATCTCGGCATCTTCGACATCTTCGATATAAGTCTGGCACGAGCGCACAGGCTCGCCGTTCAGGTGCACGGTGCACGCTCCGCAAGATGCGACACCGCAGCCGAATTTGGTTCCGGTCAGCTTAAGCTCGTCCCGGATCACCCATAGCAGGGGCGTGCCGGGTTCGGCGTCGACCGAGTGGGTTTCGCCGTTCAGTTTTAATGTCAGTGCCATGAGGGGGCTCTCCGTGTTGGGCTGGTTACCTGAGTCGGTAAACTGGCGGGTTTACACTAGGCCAGAAATCCGCGCGTGTAAACTGGAGAGTTTACGTAGTGTTTGACCTTGATCTGTCAATGGGTCTATAGCTTTAAAATATGAACGAATGCACAGCGCCGAATGCGTCCAAACATGCCCAGATCATCGAAGCGGCCGTAGCGGAATTCCAAGAAAAGGGGTTCGCCGCTGCCAGCATGGATCGCATTTCTGCGCAGGCCGAAGTGTCCAAGCGCACGCTGTACAAGTACTTTGAAAGCAAGGAAAACCTGTTTAGATCCATCGTGTTGGAACTGTCTAACCGGTTCGCGGCCGTTCGGGACATCCGCTATGAAAAAGGGCGCGACATTCGTAAACAGCTGACCGATCTGGCCTGGGCCGAGGGGCGCATTCTGATGCTGCCCGAAGTGATGGCGATGGCGCGGATGGTGATCAGCGAAACCCTGCGCAACCCTGATCTTGCTGCCGCTGCGCAAGGCAAACTGGACAAAACAGCGATCTTTATCGAGATGCTGAGGGATGCAGCCGAAGACGGGCAGTTGCGGATCGAAAACCCCGAACAGGCGGGACAGGAATTCATCGGCCTGATTAAGTCCAGAGCTTTCTGGCCCATGGTTTTCACTGGTAATGTTCTGAATGAAGCCGAGATGACCGCGACCATAGAAAGCAGCGTCGCCATGATCCTCAGTCGCTATGGCGTCTAGGTTCAATGCAACGACGGGGCGCGCATCTAAGTCTAAAGAAAATGCCCGCCACAGTATTGTTCTTAAGCCGTCATGGCCTGCGGTAGAATGAACGGAACTTGAGCCTTAGGAAGGGTGCTGACCGGCAAGTCGATACCATAAACCTGCTGCATAGTCTGGTCGTTCAGGATCGCAGTTGGTGTGCCTGAGCCCCAAACAGATCCTTCCGATATGACGTACACATAGTCGGCAAACAGCGCCGTCAGGTTCAGGTCGTGCATAACCACAACAACGCCGCCGCCTTGTGTGGCGAAGTTTCTTGCGACGCCCAGCACAGTGAACTGATGCGCAATGTCCAGGCTTGCAACGGGTTCGTCCAGCAACAGCCATCTGGGTTGATCGTGGTATGTCGCGTCCCAGACTTGGGTCAGAACGCGGGCAAGCTGAACCCGTTGCTGCTCACCCCCCGAAAGGTTCTGATAAGACCGGTGCTCAAACCCAGCGAGGTCGACATAGGCCAGGGCCTGCGCTGGCAGACTGTCATCCGCCGCTGCTAGCCCGTTTGCTAGGCCCAGCCGGACGATCTCGAGCACGGTGAAGGGAAATGCAACGGTTGACGATTGCGGGAGAACCCCGCGCATTGCAGCCAATTGCCAAGGCTTCAGCTCGGACATGCTGTGCCCGTTCAGAGAAATCGCTCCATAAGATTCAAGTTCGCCTGATAAGGCTTTGAGTAACGTAGATTTTCCCGAGCCATTCGGGCCGATGATGGCTGTAACTTTTCCGGGTTCTGCGTCAAAGTCCACGCCGTGGAGAATCTCCTTACGGCCGAGTTTGACGTGTATGTTTTCGCCCTTCATCACTTACATTCCCATTGTTCCGTGACGCCGCAGCAGAATCCACAGGAAGACCGGTGCGCCTAAGATTGCAGTTACGATGCCAATCGGCAGTTCGGCCGGTGCCACGATCAGGCGACTGATCATGTCTGCACACAGCAGTAAGCTAGCCCCTAACAGGGCCGAGTTCATCAACAGGCGGTGGTGGTCCGGTCCGGTCGCCAACCGCAGCAGATGCGGCACAACGATACCGATGAAGCTAATGCCTCCGGAGACTGCGACGGCGGCTCCGGTCGCGCCGGCCACGGCCAGAATGGCGATGTTTTTGCTGCGCTGAACCGGGATTCCCATGTGGTGCGCCACGGCTTCGCCCATCGCCATGCCGTTCAGCGCACGGGCAAGGAACTGGGCCGTGAACACGGAAATCAAGATGATCGGAGCGGCCGTGGCTGCTTTGGTCCATGTTGCGCCGGCCAGCGAGCCCATGCCCCAGAACGTCAGGTCGCGCAGCTGTTGGTCATCGGCCATGTAGACCAGAACCCCGGACACAGCGCCCGACAGCGCACCCAACGCGATCCCTGCCAACAGCATGGTTGCAACCGATGTTTGCCCGCCTCGTGTTGAAACGCGATAGAGCAGCAAGACGGACGTCCACCCGCCCAGAAATGCCGCCACGGCGACCAAGCTATTACCGACCCAGGCCAGAATGGAGGCGGGCAGGTACGCACCGAGGATGATCGCGGAAATCGCGCCCAGACCGGCACCTGCGCTGACGCCCACAATTCCGGGGTCAGCCAAAGGGTTGCGAAACAGGCCCTGCATCACCACGCCGGAAACCGCCAAAGCGGCGCCGACAAGAACTCCCATCGCCAGCCGGGGCAGTCGGATATCCCACAGGACGATCCGGTCGAGGTCCGACATGTCCCGCCCTGCAATCAGGTCCGTGAATGCTGCGCGAACGGATGCGTCCGACGCGCCGACCGAGATGCTGCAGATGCTGGTGAAGACCAACAGCGCCATAAGGGCCAGAGTGACTCGGCGCGCCGTCACCCGCCGGTCGCGCCCGGCCACGTTCAGGCCATCGTGATCCATTGCAAGGGTCATGAGCCGCTTCTTCTCTGCAATTCCGCCGACAGATCAGCAATCGCCTCGGCCGTTCGGGGGCCAAAGCCCAGCAGATAGGCCCCCTGCATGCGGATTAGACGTTTTTTCTGTCCAGCGGGCGTTAGCTTGATGGCTGGCATGGCAAACAGGTCTTCATTGGCGGTGATGTGGTTGCCTTGTCGATCCATCATCAGAATCACGTCCGGCGCGGTTGTGGCGATCGCTTCGGGTGTCATGGGTTTAAAACCCGATACGTTCCCAGCCGCGTTCACGCCGCCAGCCAGACGGATGATACTGTCCGCCTGTGTGTCCGCGCCGCCAACCATGATGCGATTATCCCGAGCCGACAGGATAAACAGAACCCGGAGTGTGCCGCCCACCGAAGCATCAACTGCATTCGAATGGGCCCCGTCAATCTTGGCACCGGTCTGAGTGGCAAGTTCTTCGGCGGCATCTTCGACACCCAGGGCGGCCCCGACAGCCCGGATTTTTTCCACCACGCCGTCGCGTGAATAGTCCTCACTGATCGAAACGAACGGCACGCCAGCCTCTTTCAGAACCTCTACCGCTTCGGGCGGACCGGATCCTTCCAGCGCCACGATCAGATCGGGTTTCACCGACAAGACCCCTTCGGGGGACAGCGCACGAATATAGCCGACATCGGGCAGGTCCAACACATCAACCGGGTAGGTCGAGGTCCGGTCCCGCCCAACAAGGCGGTCCTGCTGACCCAGGGCATAGACGATCTCTGTCACGGAACTGCCGATGGCGATGATGCGGTTGGGTTCTGGCTCATCTGCTGCGATGGCTGATGTTCCGATCAGCGCGCCGGCTAGCGCGACGACCGACGAAAACCTGCAAAGGGGGCTCATCACGCCACCTCGGTTTCTTTTTTGGATTGCAGGCCTGCCACCAGTTGGTCCCAGGCCGGGCGGTGATCGTTTTCGCCTGAACGGCGACCAAATATCTGCAGAATAAGACCACCTTCGGCATCGAACGCCTCAACTGACACGGCGGGACCGCGTTGGGTGGGTTTGGTCACGGCCCAAACCTCGGCAATATGGTCTGAGCGCAGGTGCAAATTGAAGCGCGGATCAAGCACGTTGAACCACGGACCCATCTGTTTAAGCGTCTCAACCGACCCACCGTGAATTTCGATGCACCCCCGGTTGCCGACGAAGACCATAACCTCAAGCCCTTGGTCTCGGACTTGTTCGAACATTTGGGAAACCGTTGCCGGTTCTAGCGCGCGAACCAGCGGTTCACCAGCGACGCGGTAGGCGCCCAATCGGTTCATCTTGAGCTTTGAGGTCAGACGCAGGAACTGGTGTGTATCCGTCATCTTGGCCCATTCCGATCGCAGAAGTTCGACCTTGTCGGTGTTCACTTTGGCGGCCCCGGTTGGCTTTCGCGGCTCGACACTCAGAGTCTGGGACTGGTCATTCGCCTTCAATTTGCTGACAAGTTCGTCCCAGTGGTTCAGGTCAGAGCCATCGCGCAGAAAGATCTTGTGCACCGCATCTCCGGCGGCATCAAAAACCTGAAGGGATCGCTTTGTCCCTTTGTCCGTTTCTCGTTCGATGGCAAAGGCGTGGACCCATTGGCCGGGGAACATGCGCAGGTCAATCTCTTCGGTCAGAACCATCGAAGCATGCGCACCGGAGTGGTAGTTGTCGTATTGCCCGACCTTTTCAATGACGCAAGAGAGGTTGCGCGTCAGCGCCATGACCTCACCCAGCCCGTTGAGCATCGGGAAGATGTCATCAAGGCTTGCCGAAAGCCGCGTTACGTCGATACCCGCAAACGCCGCAACGAGTTGACCTTCGGTTATTCCAAGTGATTCCGCCAAATCGCGGTCACGTTTTCCGGTGTTTTTAGCATAGGCTGCACGAATTTGATCCGGGGCCAGAAGCACCTGTTCCGTCATGGGTTTTTCCATCTTCGATTGTCATGGGTGTCGGGCTGGCACGGCCACCGTTGAACGCGGTGTACTGCTGGCGGCGGTCGTACGGACGACTAGGAATTTATGTTGACTGTTTTAGTCAGCTTTATTAACGAGCACAAGTCGCCAAAAAAGGCGATTCCAAAAATCATAAAAGACTGACCAAGCCAGCGCGGAGCAAGCATTTCCGGTCCTCTTAAAATTTCGAAGGGACAGAAATGCGTTCGCGTATTCAAAAGATGGGGTTGCTTGGTACGGTGTCGTGCCTGAGCATGGTAGCGGCTGGTGCTTCGGCGCAGGAACAGGATGAAGGCTTCCTGGGCACGCTGGAACTGGGTGAAAGCAAACGGGAAATCCAAACGGATACCGCCGTGCCGGTCACCAATATCGATCAGGAAGAGATCAACGACCGTCAGGCCAACACCGTCGCAGAACTGATTGACACGGTGCCCGGTGTGACGCTGGTCAATGGCTCGACACCGCAAGGGTCGGGGATCAATATCCGTGGGTTCGGTGCCAACGGCACCTTTGGGACCGACCAGAAAGTGCTGATCCTTGTCGATGGGGCAACAACCGGCGCGGAAGAGCTGTATCGGATCGGCAATCAGTTGTTCACTGATCCGCAGCTATACAAAAGCGTTTCAGTCATTCGCGGCACTGTGGGGTCGTTCGAATACGGTTCGGGTGTCGTAGGCGGCGTGGTTCAGTTGGAAACCAAAGACGCGTCAGATTTCACCGGTGGTGAGCCCGGCTTCCGGTTCCGTCAAACGCTGGAAGGGTATTCCAACGGGAACGGCTTTGCCTCGTCGTCCATCCTAGCCTGGCAGCCAAACCGCCAGACCGAATTCCTGTTCAACTACACCTACCGTGATCAGGACGATCAGAAGGACGGCAATGGCGATACGATCGGTAACAGTGCCTTCACGCTGCCGTCGCTTCTGGCAAAGGGTAAATACAGCTTTGGTGACGACCTCGAACACTCGATCACCGCGTCCTATAATCAGTCAACGTCGGAAGAACGCGATGTTCCGTATGACTCGTTCGGCACGACATCGGATTCATTTGGCAACGTAGACCGCGATATCGAAACGAAAATCGGCATTCTGCGGTATCAATACCGCCCGGCTGGCAACGACCTGATCGATCTGGACGTGAACCTCAGCTACTCGGAGCAGGAGATTGACAGCTCTTACGTGCCCGGGTCCTCAAGCCTGGAAGGAACGCCATTCTTCCCAAGCATCCGTGGACTGGCCGACGCGACGCACAACTATGAAACCACGAAGCTGACGATCAAGAATACGTCGTACTTCCAAACCGGCGTCGCCTCGCACGACCTGCGCGCCGGGATCGAAATCATCAATCGCGAGCGTCTGGACGCGCCCTCGGCTCCTGGTGGTACCGATCGTCGTGTCGCACTGTTTGCCGTGGACGATATTCAAATCGGCGATCAGCTGACCATCACTCCGGCGATCCGGTACGAGACGCAGGACATCAAAGGCGACGGTGATGCACCGGCGCCGCGCAATGAAAGCTATGACAACAACGCGCTGATGGGCGGTCTGTCTGCAAGGTACGAATTCGCCAGCGGCTTTGCCGTGTTCGGCAGTGGGGCATACACGGAAAACCTGCCAATCATCGACGATCTGGGTACTCCAGCATACATGACGCAGCCTGAAAAATCGCGTACATGGGAAGCGGGGTTATCATATAACCGTGGCGATGTTTTTGCTGCAGGCGACGTAGTTCGCGCCAAGGTAAATTTCTACAAGACAGATCTGTGGGACATCACGTCCTACGTATCTGGCCGGCCTTCGCGCCCGCTGCAGGAAGTTGAAACCAAAGGCGTCGAAATCGAGGCATCTTATGCCAGCGCCGCTGGGTACTATGTCGACTTCAATGCAAACATCGTCAAAGGGACCGAAACCAGCTCGCTTGGCGTGGACTCACCATGGCGGAACGAGCCGACAGACTCGGCGCGGGTAACAGTCGGCAAACGCTTTGGCGAAACTCTGGACGTCAGCTGGGAGCTGTTCGGCGCCAAATCCGGCATCGACTCAAGCGGAGATCCGGTTGCTGGCTACGGAGTGAACACCCTGCGCGCGACCTATCTGCCGCAGGAAGGCGCGTTTCAAGGTTTCGAAGTTCGCGCAGGCGTCGAGAACATCTTTGACAAGAACTATCTGCCGAACCTTTCGACCCGCAACTCACCGGGCCGGAACTTCAAGCTGACCCTGGCCAAAACCTTCTGATCCATACGAAAGGACCAGTCATGCAGACAACAATCAAAAGAAATGCCCGGGTGGTCCTGCTGACCCTGCTCCCAATTTTGGGGGCAGGGATTGCCAGCGCAGAGGAAACGCAAAAGCCCGACGGCGTATCAATCGAACTCAGCAGCGCCGAGGTAAAGGGCGAAAGCTGTTTGCTGAGTTTTGTCGCTGAAAACACCCATGACATCGATATCGACGGCGCAGTTTACGAGACCGTTCTTTTCGATGCTGAAGGTCAGGTGGCCCTGCTGACACTGTTGGACTTCGCCAAGCTGCCTTCGGGCAAGCCCCGTGTGCGGCAGTTTCAGTTCAACGACATGGCTTGCGATCAGATCAGCCGAATACTGATCAACGGTGCACAGGAATGCGTGACACAATCTGACATGGCCGATGCCTGCATGTCCGAGCTCACGCTCACCAGCCGCCTTGAAACGGAAGTGATCGGGTGAGGTTATGGACGCAGTTGTAAGAAAAATAATGGAAATTCTGGAATTGGGCGGGCCGGTTGTTGCCATCCTGATCGTGACCTCAATCGCAACGCTTTCGTTGGTTCTGTACAAGCTATGGCAGTTTCGGGCCGCTGGTGTCGGCCGCCATATTGAGCTTTCGCTGGCCATTCAGGCATGGGATCGTCAGGACCTTCCTGAGACAAAGGCGCATCTGGGTAAAAGTCGCAGCTACCTTGCCCCGGTGATCGCGATGGCCTTGTCTGGTGAGGATCGCACCCTGTCCGAACGTACCGACGCCGAGGCCGAAGCGCGGTTTGCCCAACTTGAGCAAGGGTTCAACGTCTTGGATATGGTCGCCCAACTTGCGCCGCTTCTGGGGCTTTTCGGGACCGTCTTGGGTATGATCGAGGCGTTCCAAACCCTGCAGGGTGCGGGCAATTCTGTTGATCCGTCGCTGCTTGCCGGCGGTATTTGGGTGGCCTTGTTGACGACCGCCGCCGGCCTTGCGGTTGCAATGCCGACTTCGATGGTCCTGACGTGGTTCGAGGCGCGCATGAACCGAGAGCGTACCTTTGCCAACCGCGCTTTGAGAACTGTGTTTGCACCGGGCTATGCTGAGGACGCGCCGGTGGCTGATCATACCCCGCAACAGGTTTTCGCCCATGGCACTTAACGTCCGCAGAAGACGGCGCAGGCGCTTGTCGATGACGTCCTTGATTGACGTAATCTTTCTGCTGTTGCTGTTCTTTATGCTGACGTCGACGTTCTCCAAATATGGCGAAATCGAATTTGCCACTGCCGCTGCCGGAGGCACAGAAACAGACCGGACAATCCGTTTTGTCAAACTCGAAGCCAACCGCATTCTGGTGGATGGCTCTCCTGCCGCGTTCGAAGATGTGGCCGCGGTGATGGCAGCTGGTAAGCCTCAGATCGCGCTGATCAGTCTTGGGCAGAACGCAACTTCGCAACAGTTGATCGACCTTCTTTCGGTTCTAAGCGGTGTAAAGCAGTTGCGCGCACAGGTGATCGGATGATTCAGCTGAAGCCCAAGGAAAAACAGGGCCGAGAGCCGACGATCGCACTGATCAATGTCGTCTTTTTGATGCTTATTTTCTTCATGATTGCCGGCACCCTTGCACCGCCGCTGAGCAAATCGGTGAAGCTGGTGGAAACCAGTGATCTGGACGGTCGCGAGCCACCCGATGCTTTGGTCATTCGTAGCGATGGTTCACTGGAATACCGGGGCGCCGAACTGACTGGAGTTGAGGCGTATGTGGAACGCGCGTCGATCAACCTTCCGCTGGATGATGTTCGCGTCGTGCCGGACCGGGCTTTGCCTGCTGTTCGGCTGAAAGAGGTCAGTGATGCCTTGCGCGCGCTGGGTGCAAAAAGGGTGTACGTGGTCACAGAAAGGGGTTTGCAATGATACCCAGATCGCGTGGCATAGCTGTTGCCGCTTTGGCGCTGGCCGCAGCCACCCATGTTTTTGCCCTGCATGACTTTTCTGCAGGTGAACAGGTGCTTGTCGAAGGTGGCGGGTCGGGCGAAGTTGCTGCGCTGGGGGATGCTTTCAAGGACTATGTGACCGGGGCCACCGCCTCGGCACCCGCTACTGCACATCAACCGACCGTCGCACCGACACAGCGACAAACTGCGGTCAGCCCAACCTCTCAGGCCCGGGCGTCAGTTCCCGGGGCGATAAAGCATACTGTCGCCGACACCAAAGCCGCCGTCGCGGTGACCCATCGACAAGCATCCGCTGAAGCGCAAGAAGCAGCGCCGTCAGAGACGGAAGCCGTCGCGAAAACCCCAGCCGTGAAACCGGCGGACCCGACCAAACAAAAGGTCGATCAGGTTGCGTCGCAGGCAGGAAATTCTGAAAAGAGCGCCAGAAAAGGCAATGCATCGGGAAAAACCAGCAAAGGCGCTGCGACGGCCAAAAAGACAAGTTCCATAGCGGCCGGGCAGGGTAACGCTGAGGTCAGCAATTACAGAGGGCACGTAATGCGCAAGATCACCCGTGCCCGTCGTAAGAACGTCAATATTCGTGGTGCGGTGTTGGTGAGTTTTCGGATTGGCGACAATGGGGCGCTTGTAAGTGTCACCGTCAAGCGCAGCTCGGGGTCGAAACGACTGGATCTGGTGGCACTTGCGCAGGTACGCGCGGCAGCGCCGTTTCAGCCACCACCTGCCGCAGCCCGTCGTGATTACATGATTGAGATCGTTGGAAAGTAAGAACGAACTGCGCTGCCCGATCAGAGTTTTGAATCGGACAGAAGGCGGCGCTTTTCGGCCATTGCCTCACGGCGGCGTCTTTCAATGCCAAGCTTGAAGGACTCTTCAACAAAGTCGATATGGTCATACGCAGCTTTTTCCGCGCGTGCTTCGTCGCCTGCGATGACCGCCATTCCCAGTTCGCGATGCTGCTCCATCAACAGCTTGCCCGTGCCGTCGATGGTCTTCAGAAAATCACGATTGTAGAATACACCTTGCCGTGTGAGCTCGTAGATTGACGCCATCATGTGGATGAGCGTCGCGTTTTGGCTGGCGTCCACAATTGCGGCGTGCAGCGCAAAATCAGCTTCGCGTGAGGCCAATGCATCCTTCTCGTGCCAGGCGCGTTCATCCTCGGCCAGGATATCCGTGATCCGTTCCTTATCCGCTTTGGTCGCCCGTCGCGCGGCGAGTTTGGCGGCAAAGCCTTCCTGTTCGCGGCGGTACTCGAGATAATCAAAAAACGCTGGCTCATGGCGTTCATACAGCGCCAACAGGGCAGGGAGCATGGCGCTGCCCGTCAGTGCGGCTACAAATGTGCCTTCACCATGCTGTGTCGTCACCAGGCCGCGTTCTTCCAGAACGGCCAGCGCCTCACGCAGTTTGGGGCGGGAGACGCGAAGGGTTTCCGCCAGATCGCGTTCCGATGGCAGCTTGCGACCCTGCTTGAGAATGCCCGAAGCAATCAGATCTTCAATCTGAGACACCACTGCATCCGAAAGTGATTCGTGCCCGATCGGTTCGAAAATCGCTGTCGTGTTCATCGTGGTTTACCCTTCTGAAAAAGATTCAGAACCCCTTTGGTAAATAAAAGTAACCTTTGAGTGTATGTTTTTCAATGCCTGATTTAGCGGAGAAATCTCTCGGATTGTTTGAATTGCAACTGGTTACCAGTAAACAAAAAAAGCCGCAACACGCGCCCAGACTCCGTCGGCGGCGGCTTTCTTAAGTCTAGGCGGTCTGGGTCGTCTTCAGGCAATTAACAATCGAACCATTGGTAAATAAAGTTGTTGACTGAAATGTTTGGTAAACTTTATTTACCAGTGTGGCGCGGAAAGATCTCGCGTCAAAATTCATCGGACGCCAAGTCCGACCGACCCTGGAGGAGATTTCATGAAAAAGACCCTGACGAGCCTTGCCGTGGCTGCCAGCCTGATGGCGGCCCCTGCGGTTGCTGCTGACAAACTGCTGCTGAAAACCCCGATTGCTTTCTCGACCGAGCTTCCAGGGCTGGGTTCCCCGATCCCTCGTGTTGCCGAGCAGCTTGACCTGATGTCTGGCGGCACACTGAAGATGAAGGTTTACGAGCCGGGCAAACTGGTCCCTCCGTTCGAAATTCTGGATGCCGTGTCGACCGGCAAGATTAACTCGGGCTACACCACTGCTGGTTACTGGGCAGGTAAAATCCCGGCTGCGCCGCTGTTCTCGGCGGTTCCGTTTGGCCCTGAGGCGGGCGAATACATGGCGTGGCTGTATTACGGCAACGGAATGTCGCTGTATCAAGAGATGTATGATCAGGCGGGATACAACGTCCACGTCATCCCCTGCGCGGTTATTGCTCCGGAAACCTCGGGCTGGTTCGCAACCGAGATCAACTCTCCTGACGATCTGAACGGCCTGAAGATGCGCTTCTTCGGACTGGGCGGCAAAGTCATGCAGAAACTGGGCGTGGCGACCTCGCTGCTGCCGGGTGGTGAAATCTTCCCCGCGCTGGAAAAAGGCGCCATTGATGCGACTGAATTCTCGATGCCTGCCATCGACGCGCGTCTTGGCTTTCACAAACTGGTCAAGTTCAACTATTTCCCCGGTTGGCACCAGCAGGCGACCGTGTTCGAGTTGATGATCAACAAGGACGTCTGGAACGAAACCAGCGAGCAGCACAAGGCGATCATCGAAAACGCCTGTAAGGCATCGATGGCTGACAGCTTTGCCGAAGGTGAGGCCATTCAGCACGCAGCCCTGATCGACAACGTTGAAAACAACGGCGTCACCATCAAGCAGTGGTCGCCCGAGATGCTGGATACTTTCCAAGCGACCTGGGAAGACGTTGCTGCCGAAGAGGCCGCCAACGATGCCTTCTTTGCCAAGGTTCTGGCCGATCTGAACGAATTCCGCGACGGTTACGACCTGTGGAAAACCAATGCGTTCCTCCCCCGTCAGTAATCTGACTTACTGACGCGTCCGGGGCGGCGGGCTCCTCCGCCTCGGACATTATCAGGATTTCAAACCTGCATTCCCTTGACCGCGCTCGCGCCGGTCAACTGAGCGAGGATTACCCATGGCCACGCAAAAGACCCTAAGTGATCCAGTCGAAGCCTATGAAGGCATCCTGGAACATCCCGACACCGACCGTCAGAAGATCGCCGTTGTTATTGATACAGGTGTCAAAGCCGTCGGGCACGTAGTGATGTGGGCCAATGTCCTGTTGATGGCCGCGATCTTCAGTCAGGTCTCGCTGCGCTATCTGTTCAGCCAGAACTATCCCAAACTGGACGAGATCCAGTGGCACTTTTACGGCGTCGTCACGATGATCGGCATATCCTATGCCTTGATCACAGACAGCCATGTGCGCGTTGACGTTTTGCACATGCAACTGTCCCGTCGCGCGCAGCGAGTGATAGAAGTGACCGGCATCCTGACCCTGCTGACTCCGTTCATCTATCTGATGATCGATCAGGGGTACGACTATTTTTACGAAAGCTTCCGCGTTAGCGAGCGCTCGGACAGCCCCACTGGTCTGCCTGCGCGCTGGGCCTTCAAGGCGGTCATTCCGATCAGTTTTGTTCTGCTGGGCTTGGCTGCGATGGCGCGGCTGATCCATGATGGGCACGCATTGATGTACGGGCCGGCATCAGAGCGCGATGGCGCATCGCTGCGTCGCATTCTGCTGGTCCTTGCTGTATTCGCAGCTGTCTGCGTTGGCCTGACTTTTCTGGTCGAAACGACCGAGGAAAAACTGGTCATCGCAATGTTCCTGACATTCATTGCGCTGCTATTTACAGGATATCCTGTGGCCTGGGTGTTGGCCGGAGTCGGCGTTGCATATTGCGGGCTGGCCTATCTTTTTGACAACGACCTGATGCTGTGGACGGGGCTTGAGAGCACCTTTACCGGACTCGACTATCTGACTCTTGGCGCGGTGGTGAACCGTGTCTATGCGACCATGTCCAACGCAGTTCTGGTGGCCCTGCCGATGTTCATCTTCATGGGCCTGATGCTGGACGAAAGCGGCGTAGCCGAACGTCTGATGTCTTCGATGCAGCGCCTGTTTGGCACCGTGCGTGGCGGTCTGGCGATCACGGTCACGCTAATCGGGATCATTCTGGCAGCCTCTACGGGCATCATCGGTGCTTCCGTTGTGCTGCTGGGCGTTCTGTCACTGCCGTCAATGATGCAGCAGAAGTATCAGCCCACCTTGGCCGCTGGGGTGGTTTCAGCCTCTGGCACGCTGGGCATCCTGATCCCGCCGTCAATCATGCTGGTGATCATGGCAGACCAGATGGCTTTGTCTGTGGGCGATCTGTTCATGGCTGCGGTCTTCCCAGGCGTCATCATCGGTGGCCTGTACCTGACTTACATCTTCATCCTGGCATTGGTGAACCGCGATGCGGCTCCTGTGCCCAAGGGCGCAACGGCCCCAGACTGGGCCGCCGTGAAGGACGTTCTGATCGCAGTCATACCGACGCTATTGCTGATCCTTGCGGTTCTGGGTTCAATCTTTGCCGGTATGACCACACCTACCGAAGCCTCGGGGATCGGTGCGCTGGGCGCGACGCTGTTGGCGCTGGGGTATCGAAAATTGACGTTCTCCAAGCTTTGGAACGTACTGGTATCGACTTTCAACACCACCGCCTACATCTTTGCGATCTTCCTGGGAGCGACCGTATTCTCTTATGTCCTGCGGGAACTCGGTGGGGATGAGTTGATTGAACATGTCGTGCAGTCCACCGGTTTTGGGGCCAATGGCACGATCCTTTTCATCCTGTTCATCGTCTTCCTGCTGGGCTTTGTACTGGACTGGATCGAGATCACGCTGATCGTGCTGCCCCTGATGCGCCCCATCGTAAATGGGCTGGGCATCGACATCCCAGGTTTCGGTGTTCTGGATGAACCAGCCTTGGTGTGGTTCGTCATTCTGGTGGCAGTGACGCTGCAGACCAGCTTCCTGACGCCGCCTGTGGGTTTCGCGTTGTTCTATCTCAAGGGCGTCTGCCCGCCCGAGATAAAGCTGACCCATATCTACAAGGGCATCATTCCGTTTGTCTTACTGCAATTGACCGGGCTGGCGCTTGTCTTCCTGTGGCCCACGCTTGCCACCTGGCTGCCATCAGTCGCCTACTAAGGAGCCTCAGCGATGCGACTGAGCCATTGTCACAACTTCCACGACTTCCGGCGGCTGGCCAAACAGCGCCTGCCGGGGCCGATCTTCAACTATATCGACGGTGGCGCGGATGATGAGGTGACGTATCGCGAAAACACTCGCGCCTTTGACCGCTGCGATCTGCTGCCCTCGGTCCTGCGCGGGGTGAAGGACGTGGATATGTCCGTCACCGTTATGGGGCAAAAGTTGGACATGCCGGTCTATTGCTCACCCACCGCGTTGCAGCGCCTGTTCCACCATCAGGGGGAGCGTGCTGTGGCAGCGGCGGCCGAAAAATACGGGACCATGTTCGGTGTGTCGTCGCTGGGCACTGTTTCGCTAGAAGAATTGCGCCAGAAGCATAAGAACCCACAGGTCTATCAATTCTACTTCCACAAGGATCGCGGCCTGAACTCTGCCATGATGCAGCGCGCCAAAGAGGCGGGCGTCGAGGTGATGATGCTGACCGTCGACAGCATTACCGGCGGCAATCGTGAACGTGACTTGCGAACGGGATTCTCGATCCCATTCCGCCTGACTCTGGGTGGGATGATCCAATTCGCAGTCAAACCGATGTGGGGCATCAATTATGTCACGCATGAAAAGTTCCGCCTGCCGCAACTGGATGAACATGTGGATATGGGTGGCGGTGCCAGCTCGATCGGTGGCTACTTCACTGACATGTTGGACCCGTCGATGGACTGGGATGATGTGGCCAAGATGGTGCGAGAGTGGGATGGCCAGTTCTGCCTTAAAGGTATCATGACAGTCGAGGACGCACGCCGTGCGGCTGAGATCGGGTGTACCGGCATCATCCTGTCGAACCACGGCGGTCGCCAGTTGGACGGCTCGCGTACGCCGTTTGATCAGTTGGCCGAGATTGTGGATGCCGTCGGCGACAAGCTGGACGTGATGATGGACAGCGGAATTCAGCGCGGAACCCATGTGCTCAAGGCGTTATCGCTTGGGGCCAAGGCGGTCGGGGTAGGGCGGCACTATCTGTATCCATTGGCTGCCGCTGGTCAGCCGGGCGTCGAACGGGCGCTGGGATTGATGCGGGCTGAGATCGAGCGCGACATGAAGCTGATGGGCGTAACGCGGATCGACCAACTGTCGCGCACCAACCTGTGCTTCCGGGACACAGCGACCAGTCCTGGCGATGCGCATCGGAACGCGGCATGATCAACGAAGCCCTCATAACCAAATTTCGCGCCATCGTTGGCCCGCGCTATGTCTCAACAGACGCAGGCGCGACCGAACCGTTCCGCCAAGGATTCACAACGGTTGAGGGTTAGGCGCTGAGCATTGTTCTACCCGGTACCCTGCTGGAGCAGTGGAATGTACTGCAGGCCTGTGTCGCCACCGAACAACGGGTGCCAAATCGTCAGCCTCCAGGATGATACGTTGTTTGTATTGGGAAAGCTGGCTGATCCAGTGGGAAACATACCACAGTCTGTGATGATGCTCGTGGGTTGGGGATTGCAACAATTTTTGGTTGCTCGTTGGTTGATCTTATGCCGGCTTGTACCTCCGTTCAGCTATACCCGTCCGGTGATCTCGAACTTACGCATTTGGTACAGCCGGTCTTTTTGCCAGCGGCGATTGGTTCCGGGGGCCGTTGTGGCCATTTTCTGAAGATCATCTGGTGAGATATCAGCTAGGGTCCTTGCTCTCTAAGCGGCTGGAGAAAGGCCGATTTATGTGGCCCGTAGCGAAGGATGGCAAGATCAGCGTGACGCTTGCGCACTTGTCGATGTTGCTGGAGGGCATCGACCGGCGGCTGCCGCAATAGACCTGACCGCGGCTCAACACGGAATAGATCAATAAACATGGGTCTTTTGTCCCTTTCAGGATCCACCTGGCTTCGTCGATCCAATACAAGATCAGCGATGCCGAACGACCTAGACATTGGATCCGATGACCCTGCCGAACCAAAGTGCTGCTGGCAGCCAAGGTCAACTCTCAGGCGTTGGCGATAGAGAAGCTCCAGCAACAACTGACTGGCCATAACCGGCATCGCTACGGGTCAATTTGGAGAATCTGATTCAGCGATAACTGTCGTTCGAAGAAGATAAACGGATTTCAACGTGAGCCAAGGTACAGGCTGATCTCACGCCTACTGTTGAAGAAAGCAAGCCCACCCGGCAACACAGCCGCAAACCGTTTCCTGAGCATCTAGATCGGCAGCAGTAGATCCTTTCGCTAGGGAAGGAATGCACGCATTGTGGCCGAATACTGAAGTCTCTGGGCGAAGATGTGACCGAAGAACTGGAATATGTTTCGGGCCGGTTTGTCGTGAACTGTAGCGTCTGGCCCGGCAAGGCTTGTCTGGATTGTGAGGCTTTTATTCAATCCGCACCTCACTCGCACCCGATAGAACGCTAGCGATCAGGGCCAGGCTTGTCGGCCCATATACTGGCCTCAAAGTATGCGGACTACCTTCCACTCTACCCAGAATTAATACCACGATGGTATCGATCTGGAACGCTCGATCCTGACCGACTGGGTGGGCCAGTCCATTGCCGTGCTGGAACCACTGGCAGATGCCATACGAGCCTATAGTGTCACAGGGTGAGGCTGTTTTTGCTGATGATATGGTGGTGAAGACGCGGGCGCTTGGTCAGAAAAAGACCAGAACCGCGCTAGTCTAAACCTAGGTTCGGGATGAACGACCGTAGCTGGGCCTGTGCGCCAAAGGTGCACAATTTGACCACCTGTCCAGCTTTGCTAGACGGGCTCCACCATGTTCTTGGTATCAGTTTGCTGTCGACTGGAAGGGGGAGAATTCCATTAGTCATCTATCCGGATACAAGGGTTGGATTCACTCCAAGTCTATTCGGGCTTCAATGGGTTGTTCGAAGAAAATACTGCCCGCGAGGTGACCTGATTGGCGCACGTCCGGCACAAGTTCATCGGATTTATGCTGCACAGGGTTCGGCAATTGCCAGGAAAGCCATCCGCCGTATTGCGAAGCACTACGTCATGAAAAAAGAGGCGCGGGTCGGATCGCTTAAGTAACCATTCGGTGTTTGTTTGTGCATCATTGCAGCCTGTTTTGCTTTCAAAGCATACGCGTTGTCCTTGCGGCATGGATACATCCTATGCTCAAACCATGATGATCATAGAGATAACCGCACCCAGATCGGCCGCGTTGTGGCCAACAATCGCAGTTTCGTTCCCAACGAAATCCATTTGGGCGGATCAGGCGAACAAGAGGTGAAATCCACAATGACAATGGTCGGTCCGTACCATCTCCGTAAAACATCAATGTGAGCCAGATCGCTCGACGCTATTTCGATTGAGGCTGAGGGTGCTGAAATTAAGAAAACGCAACACGCATCTTGGACCAGGAGAACTTGGCCCTGCGTACTCTGACTGAACCCGGCTTGTGTTGGGAATACCATTTTTAGGGTGAAATTAACTTTGGTGTTACCACGGATGGCTTCAACCCGGTTCCTCATCTCAATTCATTCTTTAGGATCATAAGCAGGACGACAGGCAAACCAACCTCCTCAAATTCGTCATGAGGTGGCTAGCGCCCAACCGAAAAACCAGGTGTTGCCGTAGTCCCGTGTGCCGCGTTCCTAAAATGTAATAGAACGGTTGGGCTCACAGGGCGGACACGTTTAGCCGGCGTCGGTGACCTATGTGCAGGTTAATGTAAGCGGTTGATTTTAAGGTCTTTCGTGGAAGAATTCCGCAATGCAGCAAGAAAAATCTTGCAATGCTGCGGTGCGGCATCCATATTGTCCTCAAGCTGATGAAAACCGGGGTGGGCCTGGTTCGGCAAAAGGATTTTAGACATGGCAAAGACGCAAGATTTCACCGCGACCCTGAAAGACGTTATGGGCGCGTTCCCCGTTGACACCACCGCTCTTGAAGGTGCTTTCAAATCGACCGCGACGCTGAACGAAAAGCTGTCGGGTGTTGCACTGGAAGCGGCTGAAAAGTCGGCCGAGATCTCGAACAAATGGACCAAGGACACCCTGGCCAAGTTGACCGAGATCTCAAAAGCCAAGGCAGAGCCTGCAGATTACGCCAAAGCGGCCACCGACTTCGCCAGCGCATCGGCTGAAGTTGCAGCTGAAAACATGGCAGCCTTCGCAGAGATCGCGAAAAAAGTTCAGTCCGAAACCGTTGAGCTGCTGATGGCAGCTGGCAAAGACGTCGCCGAAGACACAACCGCGGCCGTCAAAAAAGCCACCAACGACGTGACTGCAGCTGCCAAGAAAGCCGCTGCTGCCAAGTAAGCAAACGCCGCGAGGCGCACCCACTCCTCCCAATCGGTGCAATCGCGCAGGGCAGGTCGAAAGACCTGCCCTTTCTTTTTGTGCTGGAGTGCCTTTTAGGTACGCGTCTTGACCACAGCGCCCTTGGTTGCGAAACGCCGTCCGGTACAGTAAGCCACCTATTCAGTGTACACCGAGACCCAACCATGACCGCATCGTCACACCCTGTTTCACAGCGCCAACCGGCTTCAAATGTCCTTGTCGCCAAGGCGGCGAGATTGTCGGTCGCACCAATGATGGATTGGACAGACCGGCATTGCCGATTTGTGCACCGACTGCTCAGTCAGCAGACACTTCTTTACACGGAAATGGTAACCGCCCCGGCGTTGGTGCGAGGTGGCGCATTGCATTTGTTGGACTTCAGTTCGCAGGAACACCCCGTCGCGCTGCAATTGGGCGGTTCAGACCCAGAGGAAGTGTCGCAGGCGGCCCGGTTGGGCGCGCAAGCGGGGTATGATGAGATCAACCTGAATTGTGGTTGCCCCTCGGATCGGGTGCAATCGGGCACTTTCGGGGCCGTGTTGATGAAGGACCCCGTCCGTGTTGCCGACTGCGTTGCCGCGATGCGCGATGCGGTTGATGTTGAAGTCACTGTCAAATGCCGTATTGGGGTTGATGATCAGGATCAGGAACAGGCCCTGCCTGAGTTTCTGCAGGCCATTCATGCGGCCGGATGCCAACGTGTGACAATCCACGCGCGCAAGGCTTGGCTGCAAGGGCTTAGCCCTAAGGAAAATAGGGATATCCCGCCCTTGGACTATGATCTTGTGCACCGGATGAAGGGGGCGTTCCCGGACCTGCATATCTCAATCAATGGCGGTATCACGTCTTTGAATCAGGCGAAGGCGCAACTGGATGCCGGATTGGACGGGGTTATGATCGGCCGCGCGGCCTATCATCAACCCACGGATATTCTGGCCGAGGCGGATGCCTTGATTTTTGGCGGCGGTCAGGTGGCTGATCCGATTGATGTCGTTCACAAAATGGTGCCCTATGTCGAAAACCACCTTGCCGGGGGCGGGCGTTTGCACCAGATCACGCGTCACATGCTGGGCCTGTTTGCCGGACGTCCCGGCGCGCGCGCGTGGCGTCGAGCCCTTTCCGAGGGCGCGGTCCACGACGGGGCAGGCCCCGAAGTGATGCTGCAAGCTCTGGACAGTATCGCGCCTTTGGCAGAGGTTTGACGAGAACGGAATACGGCCAAATGGCCGGTTTGGGGGGATGATGCCCGAGACGATGTTACTGGCCCAGATGTTGGGCCTTTTGCTTGTAATCGGGGCGCTGGCCGGTGTCTTGGCTGGCTTGCTGGGTGTCGGCGGCGGCATCGTTTTGGTGCCCGCGTTTTTCTATGCGTTCCAAACACTTGGATATGGCGGCCCACAGTTGATGCAGCTGTGTCTTGCGACCTCGCTGGCAACCATCATCGTCACATCACTACGATCCGTCCTGGCGCATAACAAGAAAGGCGCGGTGGACTGGGATATCCTGCGCGGTTGGGGGCCGGGAATTGCAGTGGGTGCCATTGTCGGTGTGCTGGTCGCTTCGGCACTGCGAACCGAGGCGTTGCAGGCGTTGTTCGGCGTGTTGGGTATGGTCATTGGCGCATATCTGGGTTTGGGCAAATCAGAATGGCGGCTTGGCGATGCGATGCCAAAAGGCGTAAAGCGGGCCGTTTTGTCGCCCTCGGTCGGGTTTTTATCCGTTCTTATGGGCATCGGCGGCGGCAGCTTTGGCGTACCGTTGATGAGCCTGTTCAACACGCCCATTCATCGGGCGGTTGCAACGGCGGCCGGGTTTGGCGTGATCATCGCGGTGCCTTCGGTTTTGGGCTTCCTGTTCCTGGACATCGCGCCTGAACACCGCCCTCCGTACACAATCGGCGCGGTCAACCTGATCGCTTTTGCAATTGTTGTAGCCATGACGATGATCACTGCGCCCTGGGGCGTAAAGCTGGCGCATGCGATGGATCCCAAGCCGTTGAAGCGTGTGTTCGCGGTTTTTCTGACGCTGGTCGCCCTGAATATGCTGCGTAAGGCGCTGGGGCTGTGACCGATTTTTGGAACAAAGGTTGGATCAGGTTTCCGCACGACCCGACGCTGGCCCAATGGGTTGAACATGCTTTGCCGCGGGCGCGGGCCTCGATTACCGATCCGGCCTTTGCGGAATGGTTGGATTGCGAAGGCACGTGGTTCATCGGCGTGGACGCACTGGACAACGATCCAGAGGGCAGGGTGGCGCGATCGGACGTTTTGTCGGGTCAGGCCATGGACTTTATCTCTGAACACTATGGGCGGTTGCCGCTGCACAAGGGGCAGGTCTCGGTCGTTTATCCCGGTTATCCCCGTCCGCGTCGCGGCGAAGGTGAAGCGGCTACCAGATACCGGCGGAACCGTGATGCGGCGCATGTGGACGGATTGCGCCCCATGGGGCCGGATCGTCGACGCCGGGTAGATGAACCGCACGCATGGATTCTTGGCATCCCGCTGACCGAGGCCAGCGCGGATGCCGCGCCGATGGTTCTGTGGGAAGACAGCCACAAGATGCTGGGGGCTGCATTCGCACAAGCGATGAAAGGCCAACCCAAGGACAGCCTACACTTGATCGACGTAACCGAAATATATCAGGCGGCCCGTCGCGAGGTGTTTGAGACCTGCCCCCGGATCGAGCTGCCAGCAAAACCGGGTGAGGCCTATCTGCTGCATCGCCACTGCCTGCACGGCGTTGCGCCTTGGGCCGAGGCGGCAACCGCTGGCCCGGATGGACGGATGATCGCCTATTTTCGCCCCGAATGCGCCGGGGGAGTAGCCGAGTGGATCGAATCCCCCTAACCTGTTGCCATTATTCAGGTTTGGAGATTTTCGATGATTACGGTTCACACGGATTCTGATGGGGCCCAGATCGAGGTCGAGCTGTCCGGCGAAGTGACAAGCAAAGACTACAGCGAGACATTGGTCCCCGCGATCGAAGCGGCGCTTGAGGCGCATGATGCGGTGCGTCTGCTGGCAATCGTGCAGCCAGAGTTCAAAGGCTATGATCTTGGGGCCGCGTGGTCCGATACCAAGCTGGGTCTCAGCCACTGGCGCGGGTTTGACCGTATCGCAGTTGCGGCTGATCAGGGCTGGGTACAGACAAGCATCCGTCTGGCCGCGCCGATCCTGCCATGCCCCGTTCATGTGTTTGAACTTTCGGAACTTGAGGCCGCGCGCCGTTGGATGCGCGAGTCTCTGGGGGCCATCCATGTGACCGATTTGGGCGGACCCTGCGTGCAGATCAGCCTGATGGGCAAACTGGACCCCGAAGAATACCAACAGGCTGAGCGTGATCTGGATACCTTGCTGAGTTCAAAGAACGGGTTCCGTCTGTTGATCGACCTGCGCGAGTTTGACGGCTGGCAGGGGCTGACCGCACTGGCCGCACATTTCCGCTTGGCCCGAGGGCATGTGGGAATGCTGGATCGCGCCGCCATAGTGGGGGACAAAGCGTGGCAACATATGGCGCAGCGTGTCGCCAGTCACGTTCTGGGTGCCCGCACGCAGTTCTTCCCTTCTGAGGATTTCGAAAACGCAAAATCCTGGCTTGCAGCGGGGTAGGGCGATGCTGATCACGGCGCCAGTTCTCGCCTGACTTTACCATTACGTAAGGTTAATTTACCGACCGTTCAATTTTTCTTGATCGGTCGGTCAAAAAACGCTTAAACCTGAATTGTTCTTCCGCCCGACCACTTCGGAAGACCATTTTGCTGAAAGGCGCTGCTGTGGGTTGCCACTCACTTACGCATGTCTTCGAACTTGATCCCCCCTCGGAGTTCAGACCAACCCGCAGCAGCGCGAATTCAGCTTAAAAGCCAGAAGTGGATATCAGGATTTGTTCACGCGCGCCGCGCGTCCGCCGCGCCGTTTGGCGAGGCGTGGCTTGCGCGCGGGCAGATCTTCCATGATCTCAGCACGTTCATCGCTGCCCATTTTCGACCAGCGTGTGATCTCATCAATGGTGCGATAGCAACCAGTACAGATGCGCTCGGTCGGGTGCACGACGCATATCTGGATGCAAGGGCTTTCGACCTCGTTCCTTTTCCAGACCATGTTTGTCATCGGTGTACCCCGTCGCCCTTAAAGAAAGCGCAGCCTATCCAGCGCTCCTTGCAGAATATAGCCCGCCGCGACGTGATCGATAACCTGTCCGCGACGTTTTCGTGTCGTATCCGCCTCAAGCAGTGCCTTTTCTGCCGCTACCGTGCTGAGCCGTTCATCCCAGAATCCGATCGAAACTTCGGTCAGACGTGACAGATTTCGGGCAAAAGCGCGGGTCGATTGGCACCGGGGGCCTTCGGTTCCGTCCATGTTTTTGGGCAGGCCAAGCACAACACCACCAATCTCGCGATCCGCGATGATTTCCAGCAATCGGGCCGAATCCAGGGTAAATTTCTTGCGCCGTACGGTCTCAAGCGGGCTGGCCACGCCGCGCATCCGGTCGGACACAGCCACGCCGATGGTTTTTTCGCCCAGATCCAACCCCATCAGGGCAGTCATGGGTGACAATGCAGCGGCGAAGTCTTCGAATTCGTCATAAATCATTGTGCGATACCTGCTTGAAGCGCAGCGGCGTCGATGATTGCAAGGGCATCGGCATTGTCGGCAAAGACTGCCATGGCTTCGTTCCTGATGTCGATGGCGCGCTGTCCTTCGCCCAGAACGCCCAGTGCTGCGATCAGACGGGCCCAATCCTCGGGCGCTCCTCCTTCGGTGGCCAGCCGGTCTGAAAGCTGGTTGACCATGCCTCGGATCATCTCTTGTCGTTCGTCCGGGGTCAGCGCAGCGGCAGCCTCGACGTCATCCTGGCTTGGGCCGGGTCCGGTAGGGGCCGTAACTTCGGGCGCGTTGAACACGCCGGCGCGGAAAGCCAATTCTTCCAGTTGCGCCAGAATTGCGTCGACCCACGGCGCGCCGGCCGGTGCGTTGCGCAAGGCGTCGGTCCAGATGCGATACCCGATGTCGGGGCGCCCGACCTGCACCATCATCTGGCCAAGGTAATACAGCGCCGGACCGTGTCGCGGATCACGTGTTAACGCTTCGCGCAATGCAGCTTCGGCCTCGGGGGATACATATCCACCCGCCGAGAGGATCATCATTTCTGCCAGATGCGAATAAGCATCTGCTGGGACAGCGTCACCGGACAAGTCGATCACGCGCTGCTGCGCCTTGTATGCGGCCGGAAAGTTGCCTGCGTTCGCCTCGTGTTGCGCCAATAGGATATGGCCTTGCAGGTCATCGGGGCGCGCTTCGACGGTTTCACGCAACTGCTCTAAAAGCGCCGCGTAGCTCTCTTCCAGCTGCGGCATGGGGGCTGGTGTTGTGGTGGCTTCGAATTCAGCCTGGCTGGGGCGTTCCGCGCGCAAGGTTTCCGCTCGATCAATGCGCAGCGACAGAGGTTGGTCCGGTAGCCCCGCCGCACCCATCCGGTCGTACATCCAGGCCGCACCGCCGACCAGGATAAGACCCACGGCTGCGATCGCGGTGGCCGAGGCCCAAAGTGGCGGTCCCGGTCGGGTCGACCGTGCCTGCATCTGGGCGTCTGCGGCCAGAATACGGCGCGAAATCTCGGTGCGAACACGCTCGGCATCGGCTTCGCCGATGACACCTCGGGCCAGATCCTTATCGACGCTCGCCAGCTGTTCGCGATAGACACGCAGATCATACGCCGCTGCGGGTTCGCGTGTGTCGCGCGTTCGCAGGATGGAATAGCCCAGGAGCACTGCAGTCACGGCAGCTGTTAAGATGATCAGGACCCAGAACGACATGGCTTCTCCGAAGTGGCTGCCCTGACTTAGACCTCTCGGCGGGCCGACAAAAGGGACAAATGGCCGCTGGCCGACTTCGTGTCGCAATAATGGGGCCTATGTCGCAATAGTGCGATATTACGGCGTTGAACGGCAGGGGCGCGCTGGTGTTACGCGGCATATCTTCGCGCAATCACCGAACCGGATGGATTCGCCTATGAAACACTATTCAGCCTTTGCTGTAGCGCGCGAAGCGCTGCGCTGTCACACCGGATGGGAACGCGCCTGGCGTTCGCCCGAACCCAAGAAGAAATACGACGTGATCATTGTCGGTGCGGGCGGTCATGGTCTGGCCACGGCCTATTATCTGGGTAAGAACTACGGCATCCAGAATGTCGCCGTGATCGAAAAAGGCTGGCTGGGCGGTGGTAACACCGGTCGTAACACGACTATCATCCGCTCGAACTACCTGCAGGACCCTTCGGCAGCGATCTACGAAAAAGCGCGTAGCCTGTACGAGGATCTGAGCCAGGAACTGAACTATAACGTTATGTTCAGCCCCCGTGGCGTTATGATGCTGGCCCAGACCCATCACGAAATTCGCGGATACCAGCGCACGGCTCATGCCAACGCGTTGCAAGGTGTTCAGACCGAGTGGATCACCCCTGAGCGCGTTAAGGAACTGGTACCGATCATCAATATCGACGGTCCGCGCTATCCGGTTCTGGGCGCATTGTGGCAGGAACGCGGAGGTACCGCGCGTCACGACGCCGTGGCGTGGGGCTATGCCCGCGCCTGTTCCGCGATGGGCATGGACATCATCCAGCAATGCGAGGTCAAAGGCGTTCGGTCCGAAAACGGCCGCGTTGTTGGCGTCGATACCACCAAAGGTTCGATCGACTGTGACAAGCTGGGCATGGTGGTTGCGGGCCATTCAGGACAGTTGGCCGAAATGGCGGGCTTCCGTCTGCCGCTGGAGGCGATCGCGCTGCAGGCATTGGTGTCCGAGCCGATTAAGCCCTGCATGGACGTGGTCGTAATGGCCAACACCGTGCATGGTTACATGTCTCAGTCCGACAAGGGTGAGATGGTGATCGGCGGCGGCACTGATGCCTTCAACAACTACACCCAGCGCGGCAGCTTCCATCATATTGAGGAAACCGTTCGCGCACTGGTCGAAACCTTCCCGATGATCTCGCGCCTGAAAATGCTGCGCCAGTGGGGCGGGATTGTGGACATGACCGGCGACCGGTCTCCGATCCTGTCAAAAACGCCTTTGGGTGGTTGCTTTATCAACTGTGGCTGGGGCACGGGTGGCTTCAAGTCGATCCCCGGATCGGGATGGGGCATGGCGCAGCTGATGGCCACAGGTCACTCACCGCTGACCGAAGCCTTTACGCTGGACCGCTTCAAAGAGGGCCGCTTCATCGACGAAAGCGTCGCGGCCGGGGTGGCACACTGATGTGTGGACTAATGTTAATCCCTGCATATTCCCCTGCACACAATAGTTGCGTTGCGATACCGTCAGATCGCGCTTGTGGCTTCGTTCGTTTGGCGCAAGGAGCACGGCTGTGAACCTGAACGACCTACCGTCTTCCGTGCCGGGGCGACCCCGCAAATCCAAGCTTGCCATGCGGGACTTCCTGCTTGCCTGTTTGGATGCTCGGGCCGAGCACGTGCACGTTGTCCAAGTCGGTGCAAATGACGGTAAGCTGGAAGACCCGCTTTTTCGCTATTGGTCAAAAGACACTTGGTCAGGTGTGCTCATTGAACCGCATCCGGTGTACTTCCAGGAACTTGAGGGCTTGCATGGGAATAATCCAAACGTTGTCTTGGTGAACGCTGCGGTTTCTGAGACACCGGGTAAGATGGCATTGTATCATATGGATGAACGCCTGAAGAGCAGCTGCCCGGGATGGTTGCGTGGATGTGCCTCCGTCGAAAAAGGTCGAATGGAAAGCGCGGTGCAACGTGCCAATCGCAAACAGGGATTAACCATTCCGGAAAGCGCGGTTGTCAGCACAGAAGTGCGTACCAGACGTTTGGATGATATTCTGACTGAGCATGGAACTCGCAAAGCTGATGTACTTGTGGTGGACGTTGAGGGACACGAAGTCACTGTCCTAAACAGCGTCGACTTTTCCAGCCTCGAAGCCAAGGTTGCCTTGATCGAATGCAATGTTGGCAATCGTGAAGCCAAGGGATCGATCGTTTCCACATTGAATGCTGCTGGAATGATTGCGTATCAGATTGCGGATGACATTGTCGGAGTGCGCCCGAACGCCATCACTATCCCCATCGAAGCCATGTTCCACTTTGAAAACATGGTTCCATTGGCTGTCGAAGAACAGCCCGTACCTACTCAATGAAAATAGGTGTGATGAACAAATGCTGATCCTGAATTGCCCCTACTGTGGCGTTGACGCCGAAGAATCTGAACTGTCCGCCGGAGGTGAGGCGCATCTGAAACGCTTCGGTCCCGGCTCGTCGGATGGCGAATTCCACGACTACCTGTTCATGCGTGAAAACCCCAAAGGCGTTCATTTCGAACGCTGGCGCCACAGCAACGGCTGCGGCAAGTGGTTCCACGCCGCTCGCTGCACACAAACGCTCGAAGTGTTCGGAACCTATTCCGCCCAGACCACCGAGCCGCCGAAAGAACTCAAGGACGCGATCACTGCAAAGCGTCCTGGCTGGACGTGGAGAGAGTACGAATGATCCACGCTGCCATCCCTAATTCCGCCTGCGAAAGGTCAGCAACATGAGCACCCGTCTCGCAAAACAAGGCCGGCTGATTGACCGGTCGAAACAGGTCACCTTCACCTTCAACGGCACCTCGATGCAGGGGTACGAGGGCGACACGCTTGCCTCGGCCCTGCTGGCCAATGATCAGATGATGATGGGCCGGTCGTTCAAATACCACCGCCCGCGCGGTGTTGTGGCCAGCGGCGCGGAAGAGCCGAACGCGCTGGTCGGCCTGGGGCAGGGTAACCGGTTCGAGCCGAACCAGCGCGCCACCACGACCGAGCTGTTCAACGGTCTGACCTCAATTTCACAGAACCACTGGCCGAACCTGGAATTCGACATCGGTGCCGTGAACACGGCGCTGGCGCGGTTCCTGCCAGCGGGCTTCTACTACAAGACGTTCATCCACCCCAAGCCATTCTGGAAACACGTCTATGAGCCGATCATCCGGCGGTCGGCCGGTCTGGGTAAAGCACCCGACAAAGACAACCGCGACGCAGACACCTACGAGCACTTCTACGCCTTCACCGACGTTCTGGTGATCGGTGGCGGTGTCGCCGGGTTGCAAGCGGCCAAGGCGGCGGCCGAGACCGGTGCGAAGGTTCTGCTGATCGAGCAAACCGCGCATTGGGGTGGGCGCGCTCCGGTCGATGGCGGGACCATCAATGATGAGCCTGTGGATAAGTTCGTGGAACAATTGGTTTCCAAATTGGAAACAATGGACAACGTTATCATGCGCAACCGCTGCATGGGCGCGGGTGTCTATGACCATGGTTATGTGCTGGGGTATGAGCGTCTGAACGATCATAAACCGGGCACACAAGGTCCCCGTCATCGCCTGTGGCGTATTCGGGCCAAGCAGGTCGTCACTGCGACAGGCGCCATCGAACGCCCGCTGTCATTTGCGGGCAACGATGTTCCGGGCGTCATGCTGGCTTCGGCCATGCGCGACTATGTGGTGAATTGGGGCGTCACCCCGGGCGAGCGTGTGATCGTCGCGACCAACAATGACGACGCATATCGCACAGCGATCATCCTCAAACAGGCAGGTGTCGATGTTCTGCGTGTTATTGATGCGCGCGCTGCAGCCGGACCGCTGGCCGAAGAGGCGCGACAGCTTGGCATCCGGGTCGACCCCGGCAAGGCCATTGCCAAAGTCAAAGGCGGCAAGCGCGTCAAAAAGGTCGAAATCTGCAATCAGGAAGGTATCGGTGGCGCTCGCGAAGAAGTTGAGTGCGACGCGGTTGCCATGTCTGGCGGCTGGTCCCCGGTTGTTCATATGTGGTCGCATTGCGGCGGCAAGCTGATTTGGGACGAGGCACACGCGCATTTCCGCCCCGATCCGGCACGGCCACCACTGGGCGCGAACGGCGAGGGATTTGTTGTGGCTGCTGGTGCGTCTAATGGCCCTCTGGCATTGGGCGATGTTCTGACGGACGCGCACGCTGCGGGCAAAGCGGCCGCCAAAGCTGCTGGCTTCAAGCCAAAGAACACCAAAGCTCCGGCTGGTGAGGCCACGCAAGAGGCCGCTATGCAAGCGGTCTGGCTGATGCCCGCCAATGCCGAAGTGCAGTTACGCATGAAATCCTGGCTGGACTTCCAGAACGACGTCAAAGTCTCTGACGTGCAACTGGCCGCGCGCGAGGGCTATGAAAGCGTCGAGCATACTAAGCGGTACACTACACTGGGTATGGCGACAGATCAGGGTAAGTTGAGCAATATCAACGGACTGGCGATTCTTGCTGATGCGCTGGAATCGGAAATTCCAAAGGTAGGCACCACCACGTTCCGTCCGCCATACACGCCCATTTCGATGGGTGCGATTGGCGGCGAAGCGCGGGGCGACGTGTTCCAACCGATCCGTCAAACGCCGATGCATGACTGGCACGACAAGAACGGCGCGGATTGGGAGCCGGTCGGCCACTGGCGCCGGACCTACGCTTATGTACGTCCTAGTGAATCTGTGCACGACGCAGTAAACCGCGAGGTCAAGAATACCCGCGAAAACCTTGGTCTGCTGGACGCGTCGACACTGGGTAAACTGATCGTCAAAGGCCCGGACGCCGGCAAGTTCCTCGACATGATGTACACCAACATGATGTCCACGCTGAAGGTCGGCAAATGCCGCTATGGCCTGATGTGCTCGGAAAACGGTTTCCTGATCGACGACGGTGTTGTTGCTCGTATCGAAGAGAACACTTGGCTGTGCCACACAACCACCGGCGGAGCCGAACGCATCCATGCCCATATGGAAGAATGGCTGCAGACCGAGTGGTGGGACTGGAAAGTCTACGTCGCCAACGTGACCGAGCAATACGCTCAGGTCGCGGTTGTTGGCCCCAACGCCCGCAAGGTGTTGGAGAAATTGGGCGGTATGGATGTTTCGAAAGAAGCGCTGCCCTTCATGGAATGGCGTGATGGCAAGATCGGAGATTTCGATTGCCGGGCCTACCGCATCTCGTTCTCAGGTGAACTGTCGTATGAGATTGCAGTGCCCGCCAGCCAGGGTCAGGCATTCTGGGATGCATTGATGGACGCAGGTAAAGAGTTCGGCGTCATGCCATACGGCACTGAATGTCTGCACATCCTGCGGGCCGAGAAGGGCTTTATCATGATCGGGGACGAGACCGACGGCACCGTGATCCCGCAGGATCTGGGGCTGAACTGGGCGCTTTCGAAAAAGAAAGAGGACTACCTCGGAAAACGTGCCCATTCACGCAGCCACATGGCCGATCCGGACCGCTGGAAACTGGTTGGTCTAGAGACTGTGGATGGTTCGGTTATCCCTGACGGAGCTTACGCAGTCGGCGAGGGCGTCAACGCCAACGGGCAGCGCAATATGATCGGACGGGTGACCTCGACCTATTACTCGGCCAATCTGGGCAAGGGCATCGCTATGGGTCTGATCAAGCACGGTCCCGACCGCATGGGCGAGATCGTCGAGTTCCCGGGTACCGATGGCAAAACCTACAAAGCTAAGATCGTGGACCCGATCTTCTTCGATAAGGACGGGGAGAAGCAGAATGTCTGAACCCATCAGCGCACTGAACCATGCAAGGTATGATGGCATCGCCAAGGTCCGGGAATGTGGCCTGCAGGGTATGATTACCTTGCGCGGCGACCTGTCCGACAAGGTGTTGGCCAAGGCCGTCAAGGACGCAACGGGTCAGAAGATGCCCGATCAGCGCGAAGCCTTGGTCGACGGTGAGTCCGGCGTCTGCTGGATGTCCACCGATGAATTGTTGGTGCTTGTTCCTTACGCCGAGGTTGAGGCCAAACTGGCGGCGTTGACCAACGCGCTGAGCGGTACACACGCGTTGGCGGTCAACGTCTCGGACGCCCGCGCGGTTTTCCGTATCTCGGGCAGCAATGCGCGTGAGGTGCTGGGCAAACTTGCCCCGGTCGAGCTGTCGGCTGAGGTATTTCAACCGGGTCAGATCCGCCGCTCGCGCTTGGCGCAGGTGGCAGGGGCGTTCTGGATGGATGACGCCGATACCTTCCGTGTTGTCTGTTTCCGGTCGGCCGCAGACTACGTGTTCAAGCTGCTTAAAGTTGCGGCGCAGCCCGGCAGCGAAGTCGGGGTTTACTGAACCGAAGTGAAGTGAAAAGCCCCGGCCACACCGAGGCTTTCTTTACCCGGTGGTTACGCTGCAAACTCCCGAACCATATGGTTTGTTGGCAGCGCTTGTATGCGCAAAACTGGCGCGATTCAGCCATGGCCGTCCGACTTCGTGATTTCACATTTGTATTCGACAGTATCCGCCAGAACTGATTGTGCGGAAAAGATCGTCTCAGCAATCCCCGTAGGCGATGCTGTCATTTTGCTTTCTCAAAAACTCTTCCGTGGGTGCTATTCAACGAGCACCCGCCAGATTGGTAAGTGAGGAAACAACTACTTAGACAGGGCTAGCGGCCGCATTACTAGATAGAAAAAAGTACCGTGCGGTACCGCGTTATTTCCGTTGGGCTGAGCGCTTTTTGCACATCCAGCGGGCTTCCGGTTTCGTCGCTTACTTCAGAATAAAAGGAGAGGCTTTCCAGCAGGTCCGATGTCCGCTGGTACCTGTCTTCTTCGGGCAAAAGCGGTGAGTGGAGTGAGAGGTACAGAGTAGGTCGCGTCCGTTTCAACCAGGGCAGGATCGTTGGCAGCACAAAAAACTCAGCCCCCTCAATATCCATCTTGACCAGAGATACACCCGACAGGTCATTCGCGGCCTCGAACTGGTCCCATGCGATCGTCAAGGCGTCGTTGCCGTGTGTTCCGTCATGCAAAAGTGAGCTGGTGGAATCGCCCGGCTCGCCGCGTACCGACGCCATGCGTGCCACTCCGAACTGATCCGACAACGCCACGCCAAAGGCCGAAACATTGCGGATGTCGTTCAGGTCGAGGTTCCAGGCCAAATGCCGAAAAGCCGTCGGATCCGGTTCGAAACACCAGACGTGCCGCGCTTGGCGGGCACCGTACAGAACCGTGGGGCCAATCCACGCACCGATGTCCAGATAATCCCGATCTGCCGACAGATACTTGTCGAGCACCGCGAAAGTTTCAGGCTCCCACTTGCCATCAGACGCCTTGCGCCAAAATTTCGAATGATAAGGGTCCAGACGAAACGGCTCGCCATTCAGCTGGCCCGCATAGTATCCGCGGGCGCGGTAAAACATCTTGCGCGCCTGTGTAAGCATCGCCTGCCTCCGGGTTTTCTTGTCTCGGCTCTTGACCTGCGGCGGCTGCCAAAGCATTTAACCTTGGGAACCGCAACTTACATTTTTAACAGGGGGCCGATATGGCTTTTGAACTTCCTGATCTTCCTTATGCACATGACGCGCTGGCAGCCAAGGGTATGTCCGCGGAAACACTGGAATATCACCACGACCTGCACCACAAGGCCTATGTCGACAACGGCAACAAGCTGATCGCTGGTACCGAGTGGGACGGCAAGTCGCTGGAAGAGATCATCGTTGGCACCTACGACGCAAACGCCGTCGCGCAAAACGGCATCTTCAACAACATCAGCCAGCTGTGGAACCACAACCAGTTCTGGGAAATGATGGGGCCCGGCGGCAACGCAATGCCCGGTGAGCTTGAAAAAGCACTGACTGAAAGCTTTGGCTCGGTTGACGAGTTCAAGTCGCAGTTCAGCGCTGCTGGTGCCGGTCAGTTCGGCTCGGGCTGGGCGTGGCTGGTCAAGAACGCAGACGGTTCGTTGGCTGTGACCAAGACTGAAAACGGCGTGAACCCGCTGTGCTTTGGTCAAACCGCGTTGCTGGGTTGCGACGTGTGGGAGCACTCCTACTACATCGATTTCCGCAACAAGCGTCCGGCTTACCTGTCGAACTTCCTCGACAATCTGGTGAACTGGGAAAACGTTGCATCGCGGATGTGATTGTTAACCCAATAAGGGTTTTTCAAGGGCCTGTTGGCGGTGACGCTGGCAGGTCCTTTCTTGTTTAGATAGCTGTTTTTGATGGTGATGCTGCGTTTTGCAATCCGCATCGATTGACTGCTTCGAGCCCGAAGCAACTGATGCTTCAGGTCGTACGATTGTCGGCAATTAGAAAACCGTTTTTTTCGTTTGTCAGCGCCTCAGTTCTGCACGAGTAGGTTTTGCCTGATCGCCTCCACCTCCTTATCACTGATGCCAAGAATATCGCGGCGATAAGTGTCAAAAGAGCCATGAGCATCCTTGACCGCCTGAAGAGAGGCTGTGATTTGTTCCGGATGCGCACCGAAGGCCGGGCGCAGCGAGTGGGGGCCCTTGCCAACCAGTTGCTCGAGCTCGTCGTAGGTGAAGGCATTGGTGGTCAGGTAATCGCGCACGACATCCTCTTCGGAATAGCCTAACGTCAACATGGTGACGGCCGCCATGTATCCTGTGCGGTCCTTTCCGCCTGCGCAGTGAAATAGCATCGGAAAGTTGTTCGCATCGGTGAGCAGATGCAGGAACCGGGACACCTGCGGATCAAACTTGGTCGCAAAGTCCCGGTAGCGGTCAATCCTGATCTGGCGCAGGTCGACATCGTGATCCGCAAGCATCTGGTCGATCTCATCGAACTTGCCGTCAAACCACATTGGGCGGATTTGAGACGCGATCTCGATGGGCATGATCTTGGCGATGTCGGCTGGATCCGAGCCAATGGGCAGATTGGCGTTGAAATCCACCGAAGGAATCTGCGCGTTTGGGTGCGTTTCCAGTTCTTCCGGGGTACGCAAATCAACGATGGTCTCGATAGCGAGGCCATTCAGCTCGGCAATGGCGGCATCGGAAAGGCCATCCAACTGATCCGAGCGAAAGAGCACACCGGGCCTGATCCCCGCATCAGGAGTTGTGAGTTCGCGAAAATTCTCAAGCCCATGGACCGGATGGGTAACTTTCACGTCTTCGCACTCCGATGGCAGATCAATGTCCAAAGCAGTATTGCAGGCTGTTGTTTGCGCGGTCGCTGCTCCGCCAGTGAATGTGCACGCAATTACCGCTGCCAAGCTCAATGGGGAGTGCGCTTTCATACCGTTTGTCCTCAATGCAAAAAATCTCTTGATCAGATGCTCTTTAATCAGAGGAAGGATAGATATAGAAAGTTAAAGTCCATAGGATTTTTAGATGGAGTTACGAATGCCCGAAATCGAGCAGTTACGCGCTTTTGTCACTGCTGTTGAGTGTGGTTCGTTCTCGGCCGCTGCGCGAAAGCTGGGCAAAGCTCAATCTGCCATTAGCGCGACGATCTCCAATCTGGAAATCGATCTGGATCTGTCGTTATTCCACAGAGATGGTTATCGCCCCGTGTTAACGGAAGCCGGTGAGTCACTGCTAAAGCACGCAAGGTCGGTATTGAGCAGCATGGACATGCTTCGGGGGCAAGCCGAGGCGTTAAGCGGATCTGTTGAGCCAAGGTTTTCCTTCTTTGTCGAAGATGGGTTGTTGGTGGATCGTGTTCGAAGTTTGTTAACAGGCACAGCCGATAGGTTCCCAAGCCTGGAACTCCGGGTGGAGCAGCTTTCGAGGCCTTCTGTTCTAAAGGCAGTTCAATCAGGTGATGCAGACGCTGCTTTCGTATGTGAGGCGCCCAAGGAGGCGCAAAGCTACAGATGCCTGGGCGTCGGGTTTCAGAGGGTGGTGCCCGTGTGTCACGCTGACCACCCGCTGGCTAAACTGGCGACCGTGGGGCGGAAAGACCTGTCCCAATACCGTCAAGCGGTGGAACCGAGTTCAGAAGCCTCAGTCGCTGGAGACCGCATATTCAGCCCGGACGTTTGGATCTCAAGTACTTCGATCACCAGAAAGGCGCTTGTGATAGGTGGCTTGGGCTGGGCAGAGTTGCCGGTCGTTTCGGTGGAGCGAGAAATCTTAGGCGGCGAGTTGAGGGTTCTGGAGTACGAATTCGCGCAGAACGCGATCCTGAGGACGGTGGATTTCCTCACAACAAACGCGACCAACCAAGGGCCTGTGATGAGGTGGCTGACGAGTGAAATCACAACTTGGGATCAGCGCGCCTGGATTGGCGATCATCAGGTTGGCAGGCGATAGCAATGCCGACATTCAAGCAAATTCAGCGAATTCACTGTTTGTCTGCAAAGCTGAATTGAATCGGCAGAAAACCTGCCATTTCAACTTTCTGTACTGCCGCAAGTCCGGTCTGAGCCTAATTTGCACAATGCTGCACTAAACACCTATGACTGCTCTGCGCGGCGAATGAGCTTCGCAGGGGCTAGTGCTTCCTTTCAAAAGGCCAACTACAATTGCATTTCGTTTAAAGGTTTTCAGCACTCGGCAGCGCATCAAGGCAAAACCTTAAGGGAGTGCTTTTGGGCAGCGCACAGTAACCTTTTGACGGCAAGATGTCCGAAGGTGAGCTTCCGCCTCCGATCAATATAAGGAGGAAATCCTCCAAAGGCGGCAAAAGCTCACGTGAGTTTGCTGCCGTCTGCTCCAATGACAGTGATTGAAAAGCGCTAAAAAGCGGAATTTCGATAGTGCCGTCAGTACCCTCGGGATATTCGTGCAGGTATTGTCGCGCACCCCAGACAGGCTCAGTAAAAAAATCGCGATAGTAAGCCCGGTCCAACCGACTGAACTGAATCCCCAAACCTTCTTGTTCAATTTTCCCGCTGCGGACACTCTGGTAAATGTCCGTTATTCTCTCATAGACTTCGGGCCAGTTCACGGCCTCAACTGTGGCGCTTAGCGAGATAATCGCCTTTTTCTTACCCATGACAACGAAGTCTGAGCGTGGATCGTAAGCCGCGCGCAATTCCTGGCGGATAATACGAAACATCTCGGATCCTTGACTGGCACCGATGTAATCCACCAAGACATTTGTCCCAACCTGGTCAATCTCATCTTCAAACTCTTCAGCTTTGACAAAAAGGATCAGCATCTCGGTAGAGTCAGGATCGGCAAAGTGAATGACACCCGTCGGAAGGCTGAAATCTTCCTCATTCGTGCCAATCAACGCTTCAGCCCATTTTGCGAAAGGCAAATTCCACTTTCCCTTCAGGCGCGGAAGCTTGCTGACCAATCGAAGAGTGCGGCGTTCTACTTCTTGGTCTCCGGATCATAGGATTGCCTGAATGGGTTGACCAAAACGAAATTCGCCACCCCCAACCTCAGCATCTGCGTCGCCAGGTTCGTACTCCAGGAAATGCGCCACTTCCTTCAGAACATCTTCTGGCCTCCTGGTTCTGGTAGACTTGGTAGAGTTGAAATACTGCAGCTCTCTTGCATACCAGTCGTCCGAGCATTCCGCCTCAAGCAAGAGGTTTTCGAGGTGAACGATGGTCTCTGGAAAGACTTCGTTTGGCGCCGAGACCGTGAGCATCAGACTACGGCGACTTGTTTCGACGTAATGCTTGATCCCTTTCAACTGCTTGTACTCAGCAATTTTGTAGGAAGAACGGCTTGATGTTCCTCCAGAAATTACACTTGAGAGACCTGCACGCAATGCGGCCACCCGGTCTATCGTCGGTCGATCTATCGGCCAAACCAAGGTGAGCTCAGAAATGCCGTTTTCCAGAGGCATCAGATAGGCAAAATTTGCATCACCGGTCGTTGCGATCAGCTCCGCACGGACCTGCTGCGCTGACAGCAGGCTGAGAACCAATAAGAGAGAGGAAATGAACCGGCTTTTTAATGTCTGCATGTTACTCTGCTTTTTCGGCCAACACGACCGAAGTGGCTGATGGCTTGATGACCTTTTCGGCAAAATCAATAACGTCCTGATCTGTCGTATCGTTCAAGATGTCGACAAATACAGTCGGTGTGAGAGGGGGGAAACCATCAGAAGCCACATTCGACAGGAATGATAGAAACTCTGTGGGCCGGCGCGCGGCATTTCTGGATCCAACGACCTGCATCCGGCGCGCTTGATTGATTTCATCCCTTGTGATCGGTTCGTTCAACAAATTGGCCAGAGTTTCTGTCAGATGGTTATGCGCCGCGTCCAAGCTGAAGCCGGGCATTAGGTGCAAATCTATGGTAAGTTCCAGATCAGCATTTTTGGCAAAAAACCAGTCAGCGTCGACGCTGAAAACGCGCTCGTCTTGATAGTACAGGGCCTTGTAAAGCCTTTCGTTCAAAACATCGGTGGCGATAAAAAATGCGCCCTGCATATCGATGCTGGTTGATCGATCTTCGAAGTCCACGAATTTCGCAAACTGGATTGTGTCATGCGCCAACTTGTCCGACCGAATGCGTTCAACAAACCGAACCTCAGGGTCTGGTTTGTCGTCTAACCAGCGTTTTTGAGGGGCCTCAGAAGGTTCGGTGTCCTCAAATATACGAGCAACGAGTTCTTCAGCTTTACTAGGTTCAATTTGTCCCGACACGATTAACGTCACATTGGACGGCGTATAGTGAGTTTTGTGAAACTGATAGGCCTTCTCAAGGTTCAATTGCGGAAGATCTTCAATGGTGTTGTCTGCACGGCCGCGCAAAGTGCCGTAGAGGTTTTGAAGTGCAATTCTTCTGAGCCAACGAAGCGGAGACTGCCTTTCACGAAGAAATGTTTCACGCTGCACGATATCAATTTCGCTTTCCGCAAATCCTTCTGGCAGCGATGGCGTGTCAAGGACTGCCCGAGACAGCTGCAGCAACATTTCTATGTCAGAAGGTACGCCGGAATTCGTGTACACCGTTGATACGTTATGCGTTGTCGCGTAGATATCGCGCCCTCGGGGCTTTCTAAGTATTGTGGCGTCCGCTGAAAACGCGGCCAGATGCTCAGCTAGATGAGCTGTACCGGATGGTTCTGGATCATCATACGCCCCCGATAGAACAATTAGCTGCACGTCCACACGGTCGAAGTCATCCCTCGGAACCACATAGGCTGCGTATAATCCGCCTTTCTCAGAAAGAGGGGTGACGCCTTGAGCATGAGCAGTTCCAGCAAACACCAAGAGGACAAGCGAAAAAAACAATACGACTGTGCGCATCATAATCCTTTAAATTATGTCACTTAGTCCAAAAAAAAATCCGTCATCAGGCGTTTAACGAATGCGACAGTGATTTACTAAATGCTTGTGGGATACGAGCTGCTATTTCAAGCCGCCAATTGAAAACTTGCCGAAATGTGTTCGACACGAGACTAAATACGCGCGGAACTCGCACCTCAGCTCTCTATGGAGAGATCACCCAAAAGTAATACATCGTAGAGCAGCAGCGAGTGACAGTTATCCTCCAGAGATCAAGAGGGAAGCGTCTGCTTTGCCCGGCGATCCAGCTCTCAGTAGGTTCTGTACAGCATCACGCGTGCATCTAGGAGCGGCAGAAGCGCACGCGCGAGATCTGGATGCCTCGATCAATGGTATGACCCGTTCGTCGAAAGACCCCTGATCAACATGCGACGGCAATTGCTGGCCGAAGACCCTGAACAAGCCGCGGACTTCGTTGGTCAAATCGATGCATTTCCTTTGAACAGCCGTGCGGCTTCTCAGTAGTGTTCTTAGCGCGTGTGCCTTGCGGCTCTTGATGAAAAATTTACAGAATCAATTAGATCGCAACACCTGTGCAATCCCTCGCGCATCCGTTTTGTCGGTCTTGTTACGTATCGCCGAACGAGTCGCGTTCACTTGCCGTGCTTCCATCCAGACCACATCAAGACCAGCGGCCCGAAGCCCATGACACAGGTGCCGGCTCATTGAAGCAAAACCAAATTCAATCCGACACTGACTGGCAGACCCATCAATTTGGTTAGCCCAAATACCCATGCTTCGTCCCGCAAGCTGACATTAGCCAAAAAGCTATTCGACAGTGCCGGCGTGACCCTGCAACTCCGCCGCAGGAGAAAACCTGCCTATACGTCAACTTTCGAATTGAGACCTATTGTACGCCGCCCCGCAATACCTAGCTAAAGTATGCGGAGGGAGAGAGCTGCAAACCACTAAGAAAACGGTCAGGCACCGCGCTGAATGACTTTGGCGCGTCTCGGGTAAGCTGTGCCTGACGCATGAGGGATGGCCAAAAAAACGCCATTACAGGAGAACACAATGGTCGAACTTGCACAGGGAACATGGGTTGTCATCGCCGACGGGGAAAAGGCGCTGTTCATGGAGAATATCACCGACGCTGAAGATCCCAATCTGGTTGTCGTATCCGTAGAAGAAAGCGACGGACCAAGGACCAAGCCCTCGGACCGGGCCGGTCGTCGTTTTGACACGGCGCCACATCAGAAATCGGCCGTGGAAGAGAGCAAATGGAAAACCCATGCGAAATCCCTGTTCGTGCAGGATGTCGCCAACCTGTTAAACCGTAAGGGTTTAAAAGGGGCCTATAAACGATTGGTCCTGGTAGCCAGCCCGCATGTTCTGGGGTTGTTGCGTCGGCGGTTGCACAGCGAAGTGCTGGGTAAAGTGGTTGCCGAGGTCGATAAAACTCTGACCAATCATCCGATGCATAAGGTCGAACAGGTGCTGCGACAGCGCCTTGCTCCGGCGACTTGAATTTGGCGATGGCAAACGGGCGGTTCTGGCCGCCCGTACATCTGTCAGCCTAAGTCAGAACTTTCCTGAGCGTTGACATTGCAGCCTTCGGGCCATCGACCCAAGTGATGAAATCCGACAGCGATGCGTCTGCAAAGCCTTGGCCGATGACCTGTTGCAACAGCTCGTGCAGCGTATCCCAATAGCCATCCACATTCATGACCAGAATGGGCTTTTCGTGCAGGCCCAGCTGCCGCCAGGTGAGCGCCTCGAACAACTCATCCAGCGACCCCGGGCCGCCGGGCAGGACAATAACCGCATCGGCGTTCATGATCATGACCTTCTTGCGCTCGTGCATCGTCTCGGTGACCACGAAACGGGTCAGGTCCGTCTTGCCGACTTCGCGTTGCAGAAGGTGCACGGGGATGACGCCGAACGTGTCACCACCAGCGGCTTGCGCAGCTCGCGCGACCTCGCCCATTAGCCCCACATCCCCGGCCCCGTAGACCAGCCGCCAGCCTTCTTTGGCCAAAAGGGTTCCAAAGTGTTGCGCCGCGTCGGAATAGGCCGGATTCGCGCCATTTCGTGACCCGCAATACACACAGACAGATTTCTGAGACATGGGTTGGCTTCTCCGGGCTTGTATATGGTGTTTTGACCCGTGATAGCGGGATTGATAGATTGGCTCAACCGTTAGGCAGAATGTGTTTTGCTCAAAGCACTTGCGCTGCGGAGCGAAAGGAAAAGAATGAACTCCAAGTCGGGAAGCGAAAGCTCCGGTACTTTCATCTGGGGGGTGATTGCCGGCATCGTTGCATTAGTCGGGGCGGGCGGGTTGTACCTGTCCGGCGTCTTCGGGACGGGTCCTCAGGAAGCTTCACCGCAGCAAGACACCTCTGTCCAAACCACGGAAGAGGCCAGTTCGGTTTCCACACCGTCCGAGGATCAGAGCACAGCAATTGAGGAACCGGAAACCGCTGATCCGTCTGAATCCGCGACCGCACCGGCGACGGAAACGGCTGAGGCTGACCCGGGTGTCGCGCCACCGACTCTGGACCAGATCTTTGTTGAGCCGGACGGCAATACCGTTCTTTCTGGCAATGCAGAGCCAGGCACGGATGTTCGTGTCCTGCTGGATGGTGAGCAAGTGCACAGCTTTACCGTCGATAACACCGGTCAGTTTGCCGAGTTCCTTTCGATTCCATTTTCAGACGATGCGCGCGGGCTTACGTTGGAAACTGCGGGCCAGGATCAACCCGTTCGTTCGGACGACTATTTGATTGCAGCCTTGCCTGAACCTGAACCTGAACCTGAACCTGAACCGACGACCGAGCAGGTCGCCGCTGCCGAAACGGGTGACGCTGCGCCCTCCGGCGACGAAACAGCAGGGGCACAAGACACACCCTCGTCAGAGCCAACAGATGAAACGACGACCGGGGATGTCGAAACGGCGGATGCGCCCGCAGAACCGTCTGCGGATCAACCCCAGGAGACGGCACAAGAAACCGCTGAAGAAGGCGATGAAAATCAACAAGTTGCCATTCTGCGTTCCGGCGAGGACGGGGTTGAGTTGGTTCAGTCTCCAACCGCCGAACCCGACGCCTCGGACGAGGTGGCTTTGGACACGATCGGCTATTCCGACGTTGGCGACGTAGAGCTTACCGGCCGGGTCCCGGACGGGTCTGCGGTGCGACTGTATCTGGATAACCAGCTTGTTGATGATCTGTCGCCGGTTGATGATGGTAAATGGCGCAGCGAACTCGAGGGAATTGATCCCGGTATATATACATTGCGCGTCGATGAAATCGCCTCGGATGGTACAGTGGTCAGCCGCCTGGAAACCCCGTTCAAGCGCGAACCGCTAGAGGTGCTGCGCGCGGCAGAGGCCAGTGATGAGCCCGAGGGCGAACCAGATACGCCCCCGATCCGCGCGGTCACCGTGCAGGAAGGCGACACGCTTTGGGCCATTTCGCGCGACCGGTTCGGTGATGGTATCCTGTACGTGAAACTGTTCGAGGCCAACCGCGGCGCGATCCGCGATCCTGACCTGATTTATCCCGGTCAGATATTCACCATCCCGGAATAAACTATTGCCGCTGGCCCTCGGTGGGCCGGCGGTCTATCTCTGACCGCAGATCAGGTACGTGATGAGACGAGCAGCGCCAATGACATCAGCCGATACGCCCACGTCCGACGAACGCAGCTCTGGCTGGCGCACGATCCGGAAAGTTGCGCCCTATATGTGGCCCGAGGACGAGCCTTGGGTAAAACGACGCGTCGTTCTGGCCATGGGCATGCTTGTTTTGGCCAAGCTTATCGCGGTCTATACTCCGATCCTTTACAAGGGCGCAGTTGATAGTTTGGCGGGTGAGGGCGTACCGCCGCTTGCGTTGGGTGCTATTGGTCTGACGGTGGCTTATGGCGTCGCGCGGATGATGACCGTCGGCTTCCAGCAGCTTCGCGATGCGGCCTTTGCTCCGGTGGGGCAGCGGGCCTTGCGCGCGCTGGCGTTGGAGACGTTCCAGCATATCCACCAACTATCCATGCGTTACCACGTGACGCGTCGCACCGGAGGGCTTAGCCGGATTATCGAGCGTGGTGTGAAAGGCGTGGAATTCCTGTTGCGCTTTTTGCTGTTTTCGATTGGTCCGCTGATCCTGGAACTGCTGTTGGTCGCGATCATCCTGATGTGGCTGTTCGACGTCTGGTATCTGGTTGTCGTTGCTGTCACCATCGCGCTGTACATCTGGTTCACCTTTGCGGTGACGGAATGGCGCGTGAAGTTGCGCCGCGAAATGAACGATCAGGATACTGAGGCCAATCAACGTGCCATCGACAGCCTGCTGAACTTTGAAACCGTCAAGTATTTCAATGCTGAATCGCGCGAGGCGGCACGGTATGATGTGTCGATGAAGGCCTATGCCGGGGCTGCGCTTAAAACGGCGTATTCGCTGGCCTTCCTGAATTTCGGTCAGTCCCTTCTGATCACTTGCGGGCTGATCGGCGTGATGGTTCTGGCGGCCATGGGGGTGCAACAGGGAACGCTGACCGTCGGCGATTTCGTCATGGTCAACGCCTATATGATCCAGATCACCGTGCCGCTGAACTTTCTGGGCACTGTCTACCGGGAAATCCGCCAATCGCTGGTGGATATGGGGCAGATGTTCGACTTGCTGGAACAACCGACCGAGGTGCAGGACAAGCCCGGCGCGCCAGATCTGGTGGTCAGTGGTGGTGAGGTGGCATTGGACAATGTGCGCTTTGGTTATGATGCGGACCGCGAGATCCTCAAAGGTGTGTCGCTGACGGTACCTGCTGGTCAGACTGTTGCAATTGTCGGTGCCACAGGTTCGGGTAAGTCAACGATAGGCCGCTTGCTGTTCCGGTTCTACGATGTCACCGGGGGCGCGTTGAAGATCGACGGGCAGGACGTGCGCGACGTGACCCTGAACAGCCTGCACTCAGCCATCGGTGTCGTGCCGCAGGACACGGTGCTGTTTAATGATACGATCCGGTACAACATCGCTTATGGCCGGGACGGGGCCACTCAGGATGAGGTCGAAGCCGCAGCCAAAGCGGCACAGATCCACGACTTCATCGTGACGTTGCCCGAAGGTTATGACACCAAGGTAGGCGAACGGGGCCTGAAGCTGTCGGGTGGCGAGAAACAACGGGTGGGCATTGCGCGCACCCTTCTGAAGAATCCGCCGATCCTGCTGTTGGATGAGGCGACCTCGGCGCTGGACACAGATACCGAACAGGACATCAAGGACGCGTTGGCGCGGGCTGGTGAGGGACGGACCGTGCTGACGATCGCGCACCGCCTGAGCACCATTGCCGAAGCGGACCGTATTGTTGTTCTGGAACGCGGAGAAATCCTTGAACAAGGCACCCATGACCAGCTTTTGCAGCGCGAGGGCCGTTACGCGCAGCTCTGGAGTCGCCAGCAAGCGGACGCGGCCTGATCCGGTCATGAGGGTAATTCCTGAGGCCGGGCAGAACAGCACTGCAAAAATGCGTTCATTCCCGCAGGTTTAATTTGACGTTCATTTTCCTTGGTGACAAATCACCTAAAGTCACGGTGCCAGGTTCTTTGGCCGGACCTTAATCAAAGGAATATCTAATGAAAATGCGTGCAGCAGCAGCCTTGGCCGCAACTGTTCTTATGGCGACTTCGGCATTTGCCGAGGATCTTGAATTTCTGGTTGTGAATGAATCCAGCGCGGATCTGGTCGAGTTCAATGTCTCACCTGCGTCTTCCGGCAGCTGGGAGGGGAACCTGCTGAGCGGTGGCTATGTCGCGCCCGATTACGAAATCGATGTTGTCATCGCGGATGGCCTGACCACATGTGTCTACGATATTCGGGGGGCGTTCGACGATGGGTCGTCGGCTGAAGACTTCGGTCTGAACCTGTGTGATTTGGGTGAATATGTATTCACCGATTAAGTCTTAGAGACTAAGTCCTGGAGAAGAAAAATGGCGAACCTTGCGGTTCGCCATTTGCATTACTCGGCCGCCTTTAGGGGTGACGTTGGCGGGTGATCGGGACGCTCATCTTTGCCTGCATCCGGTGCGGGCGCAGTCGGCGTCTCATCCCCCCAGACAACCTCGGTGGCCTGTACCTGACGGGCAGCGTGACCAACAGCCATATCCTGGGCGATTTGGCTGGAACGACCTGCAGTGGCCCGTGCCAGCGCCTTGGCCAGCCATACCGCATAGGTGGTGACCCACACCCGCAGCGCCAGGAACGATGGCGTCACAATCAGGGTCAGAACCGTTGCAATACCCAGCCCAAACACAACCGCCGTAGCCAGCTGTTTCCACCACAGCGCAGTTGGGCTGTCGATAGAATAGCCGCCATTGATGAAGTCCAGCGACAATCCGAACATCATCGGCGTCAAACCGGCCATCGTGGTCAGGGTGGTTAGCAGAACCGGGCGGATACGCGCCTCTGCCGTGCGGATGATCGCTTCGATCCGGGGCATATACCGGCTGTATTCCTGATAGGTATCGATCAGAACAATGTTGTTGTTCACCACGATCCCCGCCAAGGCCACAATCCCTGTCCCGGTCATGATGATCGAGAAAGGCTGCTGCATGACCATCATCCCGATCAAAACGCCGGTGGTCGAAAGCACAACAGCCAGCAGAACCAGCACCGAGTTGTAGAACGAGTTGAACTGCGCCAGCAGGATCACAAACATCAGGCCTAAAGCAGCCAAGAAAGCGCTGGACAGGAAAGCCTGGCTTTCTGCCTGATCTTCCTGATCGCCGGTCCATTCCCAACTGACGGTGCTGCCGAAGGGATTGGTTTCAAGCCACTCGGTCAGCACGGCAATGCGTTCGTTGGGGTTGATCAGGCTAATCCGGGCGTTTCCAGATTCCAGATCGGCGCGCACTGCATCGACATCTTCCGCACCCGTCAACATTACAAGCTCAAAATTGTTGCCGGTCGGTCCAGTGATGATCGCGCCTGTGGGTTCTGTACCTTCCACGACGCCGCGCACGACCGCCAGCCGCTGTTCCGTGCCATCCGCGTTATCCATCACAACTTTGCTCAGGCCCGGTTCAACGTCGGCCTTCACGTCATAGTAACGCTGCTGGTTGATCCGGTTGATCTCGGCCAGTTTGGCCACTGGCTTGCGGGTGACAAAGTTCGACAAAGGCACCAGCCCATCTGGTGTACGCACTTTGAGCGTATCCAGAGTCGACAAAACCCGATCTTCGTCGGGCAGGCGAACGCGGATTTCGATTTCCTCGTCCACGCTGTCGGGGCGCATTTCGCCCAGCAGCAGCCCGCGCGTGACCAGTTGCACCATCGCGCCGACGGTTGCCACATCCGCGCCGAAACGACCCGCTTTGGCAACATCCACGTCGATTTGCCAGTCGATGCCGGGCAAGGGCAGGGTGTCTTCGATCTTGATCAGGCCGGGTGTTTCATCGAACATCTTACGGGCCGCAGCAGTGGCTGAGTTCAGTTCTTCCCAGCCGTCCGCCTTGATGCGCAAATGAACGGGTTTGGCCGAGGCCGGGCCCTGTTCCAGGGGCAGGATTTCCACGATGAAGCCCGGAATCTTCGCAAGTTCGGCGTTCAACTGATCGAGCACGAAGTCACCGTCATATTCCGGGGCAACCGTTTCACGGTCGATCAACCCGCCGAAGATCGGTTCGGACACGTTGGGCCGGTCTTCCCACGGGATGATTTCGAACTGGACGCGACCGACAGTGTCTGCCGGTGCTTGCGCACCTCCATTGTTTTGGTTGAGCCCGCCTTCTCCGGCAAAGGAAAACACGTTCACGACTGCGGGATGTGCGCTGATAATTTCTTCGGCCGCCAGTACCATCTGGTCCTTTTCGACCAGTGATATGTTGCCACGTGCACGAACATAGGCCGTGGCTTGCTCGGGTTCGCTTTCGACGAAGAACTCTACACCCCGATTGTTGTTCCCAAATGCGGTCATGACTGACATCACGGCGAAGCCAATGACGACAATCGAAACAATCGGCATGATCGGGTTGCCGACCAGGAACTTGATGACATAGCCAAAGGGGGTGTGTTCGCGCGCTGTATGTACATGCTGATCTGGTGCGCGTTCTATTTTGGCGGCACTCAACGTAACAGAACCAGCAAATGCTCCAAAAATGAACAGGAAGGCACCAAGCAGAACTGCTCCGAATGCGCCTTCGGGCAACAGATAGGTCGGATTCAGCAGTTGCATCGCACCAAGGAAGATCAGGTACAGCGATGGCGGCACCATAACCGCACGAACCCACCACCGGGTGCGCGCGCGCAGCCAGTCAGATGTGCGGTCAAAAACCCGGCTCAGACGTCCCGAAACACCGCCCATGACAGGCAGATAGATCAGTGCAACGATCAACGAGGCAGACAGAACGAAGATCAGCGTGACAGGCAGCATGCCCATGAATTCACCCGGGACACCCGGCCAAAACAGCATCGGCAGGAAGGCACATAGGGTTGTGGCTGTGGATGACACGATAGGCCAGAACATGCGCTGCGCAGCCTCGACATAGGCGTGCATCGGGCCAACGCCCTCTTTAATGCGCCGGTCAGCGTATTCCACAACAACAATGGCCCCGTCGACGAGCATACCCACTGCAAGGATCAGGCCGAACATCACGATGTTCGAGATGCTGATGCCCATGACTGCCAGGAAGGCGAAACACAGCAGGAATGAGGTCGGGATCGCAAAACCCACCAGCAATGCCGCGCGTGTGCCCAAAGAGGCCAGAACAACGATCATCACCAGTGCGATGGCCGTCAGAACCGAGCCTTCGAGCTGGCTGACCATCGAACCGACGATGCGGCTTTGGTCGTTCGAGGTGCCCAGCTGGATTGCGGCCTGCATCTCGGGCGGCCATTTGGCCTGCGCAGCGGCAATGGTTTGTTTCACACCCTCGACTGTGTCGATCAGGTTGTAGCCCTTGCGCTTGACCACCTGCAACGCGACGGTTTGTTCGCCGTTGAAACGGGCAGTGCCTTCGCGGTCCTCAAAGGTATAGTTGATCTGCGCCAATTCCCCCAGGGTGACGACCCGGTCGCCATTCACTTTGACCGGCAGGCCATAAACATCCTGCGCGGTTTTGAAGGAAGAGGGGATCTTGACCGAGAATGTGCCCTGTGCGGTTTCGACCTCACCGGCAGCGATCAGCTGATTGTTGTTACGCACAACGTCGATAAGCTCGGCGGCGGTGACGTTGTATGCCTCAAGCCGAAGAGGGTCGATAATGACCTCAAGCAATTCGTCGCGGTTGCCCGCGATACCGGCTTCGAGCACCGAATCCATCGCCTCAAGGTCGTCCTGCAACGCCTTGGCGACTCGCGCCATAGTGCGCTCGGGGACTGCACCCGTCAGGTTGACGATAACGATTGGGAACTCTGAGAAATTGATCTCGGTCAGCGAGTATTGCTCGGCTCCGTCGGGGAATTCGGCCTGCGCGCTGTTCATCGCGTCGCGCACATCAGCCATGATCGCGGTCTTGTCCCAGCCGAAATCGAACTCCAGCGCCACGCCCGCATACCCTTCGGCGGCGGTCGAGGTCATCTCTTTCAGCCCATCTAGGTCAGCAAGTTCGGTCTCCATTGGTTTGACCAACAGATTTTCCGAGTCCTCGGCTGAGATGCCCGGAAACTGAACCGAGACAAACAGGGCAGGGATTTCAATGTCGGGCTCGCCTTCTTTCGGCAGGCTGACATAGGCAAAGCCGCCAACCACCAATGAGATGGCGATGAAGGCCAGAACCATTCTGGCCCGGCCGGCGGCCCAACTGACGATTCCAGTCATTTCGAAGCTTCCCGATATGTGGGTTCAACTGTGACGCCGCGGGTCACGAACTCTTGCCCGATGACGATCACGTCCAATGTTTCGGGCAGGCCGCCGACCCAAACGCCTTCGGCTGAATCACGCAGAAGAACGACGGGCTGGAAATCGACCACGTTGCTCTGGCCAATGGTGCGGACACCGAGTTGACCGTTATTGCTCAGGGTCAGTGCCGATTGCGGCAGGAAATGCGCCTTGGCCCCGGCGGCCGAAATGCGGATGTCGGCGGTTTGGCCGTCCCGAATGGCCAGTTCCGGGTTCGGAACAGTGATTTCGACCTCGAACGTGCGGGTTGTTTCATCGGCCGAGCGGCTCAGGAATGTCACACGACCAGAAACCTGCAGGCCAGTGACCAACTGCGCCGTGGCTTCGGTTCCGACGATGATGCGGTTAACCTCGGTTTCTGGCACAAAACCCACCAGCTTGATCGGGTCCAGTTGGATAACGGTCGCGCATAGCGCACCGGGCTGCATCAAGCTGCCCAATTCTGCGGTATCGCTTTCCAACAATCCCTTGAAGGGTGCTGTGATCGTCTGGCGATCGATTTCGCGTTCCGCGGCTTTGACCTCGGCAGTTGCGGCTTCGATCCCGGCGCGGGTGGCCTCAAGACCGGCTTCGGCGGTCTTGATACCGGCCTCGGCGGTTCTCATCGCCGCCTCGCTTGAGATTCTGCGTGTCTCAGATCCAAACCCGGAGTCGGACAGTTTATTCGCAGCCGTCAGGTTGATCTCGGCCTCGGCGACACGCGCATGTGCCTCTTCCAGGCGGGCTTCGGCTTCTGGAATGCGGCTTTCCGCCTCTAACTTGGCAGCCTTCGCTTCGGCCAAACTGGCGGGGCGGGTGCCTGGGTCAAGCTCGCACAGAAGATCGCCGGCTTCGACAAACGTGCCTTTGCGCTTGGGTTCTGAGATGACCGTCGATGTGGTTTCGGCCAGAACTTCGACCTGGCGATTGGCCTTGGTCTGGCCCCGCAACAACACGGCGCTGTCAATTTCACGTGCAGTTGACCTAACGGCAACGACGCCAATCGTCGCCTGATCCACGTCCACGACTTCGCCAGATTCGCTGGCAACCTCAGGGCTGGCCTCGGCTTCCGCGCGCCCGGCGAAAGAGAACAGGCTGTCCCGTTCGAAAACCAAAAAAAACAAAACAACAATAACCAAAGCGGCGTTTGCTAATGAAATCAATCGCATGCAGGACTACTCCCAGAATTCTGCGCCACATTTTTTTTGCGGTCATGCTAGAAAGTGGGGACGATTATGTATCGTTTCCACACTAAACTGAATAGTTCGGTTTATTTTTTTCTACAAGAGGGCAGGCCACGGGTTGGATTGTAAAAAATCGGGCTCTTGGCTTGGCGATTGCGCCGGGGTATGACATGGCGCCATACACCAAGGATGCAGCCCCGGAGGGCAGGGATGAGCGACGTCGACAGTTTTATTGATGAGGTGACCGAAGAGGTACGCCGGGACCGCCTGTTCTTGCTATTGCGCAGATGGGGTTGGGTCGGTGTGCTTGTGGTTGTCCTGATCGTGGGCGGTGCTGCGTTCAATGAAGTCCGCAAGTCGCGCGCAACCAGTCAGGCGCAGGATTTGGGTGATTCAATCCTGGCGGCGCTGGCACAGAATCAGTCGGATGACCGTGCAGCCAGTCTTGCCGCTGTCGAAACGCAATCGCCGGGTGGGGATGCGGTTCTTAACATGCTGTTGTCGGCTTCTCAGATTGAGGCCGGATCGGAGCAGGATGCGGTTGCCAGCCTGAATGCCATTACGTCCCAAGGGGATCTGCCGGAAATCTACCGCGCGATCGCGGCTTTTAAGGCGCTGCTGCTGCAGAGCGACACTTTGCCCGCAGCCGATCGTCGTCTTCAGTTCGAAGCGCTGGCCGCGCCGGGCGCTCCGCTGCGGTTGCTTGCCGAAGAACAATTGGCCCTGATTGATGTGTCCGAGGGCAATGTTGACGCGGCCATCACGCGGCTTCAAGCTTTGCGTCAGGACGCTGAGGTTGGCGTGGATTTGCAACAGCGTGCGGCTCAGTTGATTGTAGCACTGGGTGGCGAACCAGAGCCGCTGATCGCCCAACAGGGCTGATCTGGTGGCGGCAGGAAAACTTACAGGCGAGTTCGGAATATCATGGTAGCAAGTCTATTCTCCCGTATTGGATTGCCGATGGCAGCCCTTTCATTGACCTTGGTCGCCGCCTGTCGGGAACCCGAGGTTATCTTGCCGGGACCGCGGGAAGATATCCGACCTGCTGCCGATACCGAAACGGTGGAAACCCGCGGCTCAAAACCGATCAGCCTTCCGGCGCAAAGAGCCAACGCGAGTTGGCCGCAAAGCCCGGGCACGGCCGCGTTCCGGACGACCAATGCACAGTTGCGCGCAACACCGCAGCGCATTTGGTCCGCTTCAATCGGACAGGGTGACTCGCGCAAGCAGCGGATCACGGCTGATCCCGTTGTTGCGGGCGGGTTGATCTATACGCTTGATGCCGGCGCAACGGTGTCTGCCGTGTCGCCGCAAGGGCAGGTCGTTTGGAACACCGATCTTATTCCGCCAAGTGATGGCGACTCGGATGCCACGGGTGGCGGCATGGCCTATGACAACGGTGTGCTTTATGTGTCTTCCGGATACGGCCGCCTGACAGCGCTGGATGCCAAAACCGGTGCAGTTCGTTGGCAGAAAAGGTTGAACGCGACCGGCAGCGGCGCGCCTTTGGTCAGCAACGGTCTGCTGTATCTGGTGGCTGGTGACGAAACTGGCTGGGCGGTCAACACCAAGGACGGCCGCATTGCCTGGCAAATTCAGGGCACCCCAAGCGTTGGAAACGTTCTGGGTGCGCCGGCGCCAGTGATAGCATCAGATTTTTCCGTGTTCGCCTTTGGCTCGGGTGATGTCGCAGCGACCTTCCGTCGTGGGGGTATTCGCCGCTGGAACGCATCAGTGGCCGGGGGACGTCGCGGACGTGCGGCGGCGCAGATCGTTGATGTGACCGGCGGACCGATGGTGGTGGGTGATAAAATCTATATCGGCAACCATTCCGGGCGCACGGTCGCGTTTGACGCCAATTCGGGCGAACGGATGTGGACCGCGGACGAAGGGGCCGTCGATACGGTCTGGGCCGCTGGCAACAGCATTTTCCTGATCAGTGATCGCAGCCAACTGGTCCGATTAGACGCCGCGACCGGAGCGATTGTTTGGGCGCAGGACCTGCCGGGTTTTGTCAAGGATAAGCCGGGACGCCGGGGGGCGGTCTACGCGCATTATGGTCCGATCATGGCGGGTGGGCGCATCGTCATCGCCTCGAACGATGGCTATGTTCGGTTCTTCAGCCCTGTTGACGGAGCACTGGTGAACCGTGTCGAAGTGCCAGGTGGCGCGACCACGGCACCGGTTGTGGCGGGCCAAACACTGTACGTCGTGTCGACCAAAGGTGATTTGCACGCTTTCCGTTGACCACAAGATGCGCTAAAGGGCGCGTCTGAGTCTTGAAAGTTGAGTATCATGTCGCTGACCCTCGCCATCGTGGGGCGCCCGAATGTGGGCAAATCCACCCTGTTCAATCGCCTTGTGGGCAAACGTCTGGCTTTGGTCGACGACCAGCCCGGCGTGACGCGCGACCTGCGCGAAGGCCAAGGGCGTCTGGGGGATCTGCGCTTTACCGTGATCGACACTGCGGGGCTTGAGGACGCGACCGACGACAGCCTTGAGGGCCGCATGCGCCGCCTGACCGAGCGTGCGGTGGACATGGCAGATGTCTGTCTGTTCATGATTGACGCGCGCGTTGGGGTCACGCCGACCGACGAACTGTTTGCCGAGATTCTGCGCAAACGTTCCAAACACGTGATCCTCGCGGCCAACAAGGCCGAAGGAAACGCAGCGGATGCGGGTGTGCTTGAAGCCTATAACCTTGGCCTGGGTGAGCCGGTGCGCCTGTCGGGCGAGCATGGCGAGGGAATGACCGATCTTTATTCCCAGCTTATGCCATTGGCCGATGCCGCTGAGGAAAAGGCGGTCGAGGATGCACCGGAAACCGATATCGAACTGGATGAGGACGGCGAGGGCGAGACGCCCCTGATCAGCGCTGAAAAGCCGTTGCAGGTGGCAGTTGTTGGCCGCCCGAATGCCGGTAAATCCACATTGATCAACAAGATCATTGGCGAAGACCGCCTACTGACCGGGCCAGAGGCCGGTATTACGCGCGATGCCATCAGTCTGCGGATCGATTGGGCCGACCCGGACGGAGACAGCACACCGATGCGTATCTTTGATACCGCCGGTATGCGCAAAAAAGCCAAGGTGCAGGAAAAGCTTGAAAAGCTTTCAGTCTCGGATGGTCTGCGTGCCGTGAAATTTGCCGAAGTGGTGGTGGTTCTGCTGGATGCGGCCATTCCCTTCGAACAGCAGGACCTGCGTATTGCCGATCTGGCCGAGCGCGAGGGTCGTGCCGTTGTTGTCGCCATCAACAAATGGGACATCGAAGAAGATAAACAGGAAAAGCTGCGGGATCTGAAAGAGTCGTTCGAGCGCTTGCTGCCTCAATTGCGTGGCGCACCGCTGGTGACGGTCTCGGCAAAAACGGGCCGGGGGCTAGAGCGCCTGCGCGCCGCGATTCTGCGGGCCCATGACATTTGGAACCGCCGTGTGCCGACGGCCGCGCTGAACCGCTGGCTGACGGCCATGTTGGAACAGCACCCGCCGCCAGCCCCGCAAGGTCGCCGGATCAAGCTGCGTTACATGACACAGGCCAAAACCCGTCCGCCGGGCTTTGTTGTCATGTGTTCGCATCCTGACAAAATGCCAGCCAGTTACACCCGGTATCTGGTCAACGGTCTGCGCGAATCTTTTGACATGCCCGGTACTCCGATCCGCCTGACTTTGCGCGGACAGGGGGACAAGAACCCGTACAAGGGACGCCGTAAGAAAAACGCGGGTGCCTTGGCCAAACATCTCAAGGGTCGCGCGTAACTGCGCCAATTTTCAGCATTTTCGGCTGAGGGGCGTGACAGCCCCAATTCCCCACGCTAGCATTCACTGGCGTGCATCTGTTTTGTGCGCGCGTAATTTCACGCGGAGCTTCCGCACCAGTTTTTGACAACCATTGGACCTGACCAACGTGAGGAGCGGCTGGATGGATCTGAGGGAATACACTCGGCAATACGCGGTTCAGGACAACAGATTGGCCGCGCTGAGCTATTTTGGAACCTTCGCGATGTATTTCACATCGCTAGCGCTGGCGATTGCCTTTGTGGATCGCTGGTATGTCATGATCCCGGCCGGGGTCGTCTTTGCCTTTTCGGCGGTGCGCCTGTACGTGCTTCAGCACGATTGCGGGCATCACTCGCTGTTTGAAACACGTCACCAAAACGAGTGGGCGGGGCACGGGCTTTCGCCGTTCACCTTTGCGCCTTTCGAGGTGATGAAACAGAATCACAACCTGCACCACGCCGGTATCGGCAATCTCGAGCACCGCGAGACGGGCGAAATCCACACAATGACCGTGCGGGAATGGAACAAGGCGGATTGGAAAGGGCGCTTGTTTTACAGGCTCTACCGAAATCCCTTCATCCTGGTTCCGGCTGGGGCGCTGTTCACGTATTTCATCCGCTACCGGTGGCCCAAGAACACGGTTCGGTTTGGCGTGAAGGGCGTATTGCTACACAACTTGTCGATCATCGTATTTCTTGGCCTTCTGTATTTGATCGCCGGCACCATGGGTATTCTGGTGTGGTTGGTATTCTCTTTGTTGGGCGGGATGCTGGGTGTTTTTCTGGTCTATCTACAGCACAATTTCGAGGACACGTATTGGGATCGCCGTCCGGATCTGGACCCGCAACTGGCCGCGCTGCAGGGATCATCGGCGCTGGATTTCGGGTGGTGGTTCGACAATGCGGTTGCCTGCATCACGCTGCACGACATCCACCATTTCAATGCGCGTATTCCGTCATATCGGCTGCGTGCATGCCACTATAACCTACCGCCCGAATTCACGCCGCGCCGGATCAAATTCCCCGAGGCAGTCGCGGCTTTGAACCTGAAACTGTGGGACGAAGACGCCAAGCGGCTTGTTCCGTTTCCCGGAAAAGATCAATCCGGTAACCTTGCACACAGTAGCTGACACAAATGACCTGCAACTCTGAGCACTGGCTTGTGAGAGCGTGTTTCTGGTATACATAAGATAATGCAGGGAAAATCGGAAAGGACAAAGAATGACCGCAGTGACCGCAATAAAAGGCGTTGGAGAGGGGCTAGGAAAGTCACTTACCGCCAACGGTTTCAAAACCGCTGAAGCCGTTGCCAAGGCAACCCCCGCTGCACTGGTCAAAGTTCCTCGTATCGGCAAAGCCCGCGCAGCCGTTTTGATCGCCGCCGCGAAAGAGGCGATTGCGGCGAAACCGGCAGCCGCCAAGCCCGCCGCGGCCAAGCCTGCCGCCAAGCAACCTGCTGCTAAAAGAGGAACGCGCCGCGCACCTGCCAGAAAACCCGCAGTGCGCCGACCAGCGACCCGCAAGACCATTGCCGCCGCCGCTGCCGAGAAACGGGCGGAAGAGGCTGCGCGCAAAGCGGCTGAGGAAAAGGCCGCAGCCGAACTGGCAGAAGCCAAGGCAAAGAAGAAGGCCAAGGCCAAAGCCAAGGCTGAAAAGGCCGCTAAAAAGCTTCAGGAGATGGAAGCCGTCTTCTCGAAAGCCAAGGACAAGGTGAAGGCCAAGGCGAAGAAAGATAAAAAGAAAGACAAAAAGAAAAAGGCCGACAAGACGGACAAGAAGAAAGATAAGAAAAAAGACAAGAAGAAGGATAAGAAAAAGGCGAAGAAGTAACCCTTCTCCGACCTTAACCCTCTTGAACCGGCGCCCTGTTGGCCGCCGGTTTTTTTATGCCAGCGTGCCGTCCAGTTGCAGCGTCAGCTTGCCGCCCAGATAGGGGGCCAGAACCTTGGGCAGGGTGACGGTACCGTCTGCGTTCTGGCCGTTTTCCAGCACTGCGATCAGGCATCGGCCAACGGCAAGGCCCGATCCGTTCAGCGTGTGAACATATTCCGGTTTGCCGCCACCTTCGGGCCGGAAGCGCGCATTCATCCGACGTGCCTGAAAATCACCACAGGTCGAGACCGAGCTGATCTCACGGTACGTATCCTGACCCGGGAGCCAGGCCTCGATGTCAAAGGTTCGGCGCGCACCAAAGCCCATATCGCCTGTGCACAAGATCACTGTGCGATAGGGGATGCCCAGCTGTTCCAGAATACCCTCGGCACAGCGCAGCATGCGTTTCTGCTCATCATCTGACTTGTCAGGATGGGTGACCGAGACCATTTCGACCTTTTCGAACTGGTGCTGGCGCAACATGCCGCGCGTGTCTTTGCCGGCCGATCCGGCCTCAGACCGGAAGCACAGGGAATGCGCGGTGTAGCGGCGGGGCAGATAGCTTTCTTCGATCATCGTGTCGTTGACGATATTGGTCAGCGACACCTCGGACGTCGGGATCAGCCACCAGCCTTCACGGGTCTGATAGCTGTCTTCGCCAAACTTCGGCAATTGGCCTGTGCCCTGCATCATCTCGGACAGAACCAGAACCGGGCCGTTCACCTCGGTCAGTTCGTTTTCGTTGATGTGCGTGTCCAGCATGAACTGCGCCAGCGCACGGTGAATGCGGGCAACACCACCGGACAACAGGACAAAGCGCGAGCCGGACAGCTTTGCCGCCGTTTCAAAATCCATGCCGTTCTGAACGGCTTCGATTTCAAAGTGCTCTTTCGGTGCAAAATCCAACTCACGCGGAGTGCCCCAGCGGTTGACCTCGACATTGTCGTTCTCGTCCGCACCTTCTGGCGCGTCCTCGGCGGGCAGGTTCGGGATGCGGATCAGTTGATCAGTCAGCAGTGCGTCCAGATCCTTGGCCTCGGTCTGCATCTGGGCGATTTCGGCCTTTTTTTCCGCGACCAGCGCGCGCAGGCGTTGAAATTCAGCCTCGTCGCCGCGCCCCTTGGCGGCACCGACTTCTTTGCTGGCCTTGTTCTGTTCGGCTTGTGCCGTTTCTGCGGCCTGAATCTTGGCCCGGCGGCTTTCGTCCAACCTTAGCAAATCTGACGACACCGGCGCGTCCCCACGGCGCGCAAGTGCGGCGTCGAAGGCGGCGGGGTTTTCGCGAATGGCGCGGATGTCGTGCATGGTTCAGATCCTTAAATGCGTGAATCACTGAAACCGCTTATGCACCATCTGAAAGGCAGGGTGTAGCGCCGGTTACGACTTATCGGCATCCGCGTGTGTTTCATGCGCCAGATGGCCATCCCAATGCTCGGTCGGGATCTTGGGATCAGGTGGATCAGCCATGTAAGAGGGCGTCATGATCTGCACACCGTTTTCATTGAACACGGCTACGATATTGCGATGCAGGTCTGACCGGATTTTCGGAATGATGCTGCCACGGGTCGTATAGCCGTTGATCTGATAGTTGATCGCGTAATCCGCCAATGCGGTCCACAAAACAAAGGGTTCAGGCTTGGCCTTGATGCCTTTGGTTCGGTTGGCGGCCTCAATCAGCATCGCCTCGACCTTCTCGGGCGGCTCTTCATAGCCGATGCCAACCGTGGTGTGCAGCAGCAGACCGCTGCCGTCCGTTTTCTTCGAGAAGTTCACCACATCCGAATTCATCAGTTGCGCGTTTGGGATCGAGATCAGTTCGTTCTTGATAGATTTCAGATGCGTCTCCATCAGTTTGATCTGAACCACATCGCCGATGTGGTCGCCGATCTGAATCCGGTCCCCGATCGAGGTCGAGCGACGATAGATCACGAACAGGCCGGCTAGCATGTTTGAGACGACAGAGTTTGCACCCAGCGACAGCATGGCGCCCACCAGGATCGTCAATCCCTGGAACGCCGCCGAGTCGGACCCGGGGATGTAGGGAACGGCAAAGACCAGGGCGATCATGATCACCACAACACGGGCAATGTTGAAGGTTGGGCTGACCCAGTGCTTTTCGAAATCGCCCATGTCGAAGGAACCCGCTTCGACCGCGTCGAAGAACACCCGCATCCCCTTAATGATGTACAGCGCCACCCAAGAAATCAGGCCCAACATGATTAAATTGGGGATGTAACTGATAATGCCTTTGAAGATCAGCAGTACCGGCTCGGTCAGATAGGTCAGCAATAGCTGCGCAAAATAGCGGGTTTCGGCGAAAGCCAGCAGAACAAACGAGAGGTAGTAATAAAAGCCGAGAAAGAAGATGATAAGCAGAACGAAGTTCAGCCCATATCGTACCAGCGCAGCGATCGCTTCGGCCTGAACGCTTTTGGCTGTGGCAGTTTCCACGTCCTTGAGGTGAAGTGAGACAAACTTTAATGTCTTCCGTCGAATCCGACGGTGCACCCACAGGATTGCCACCACAAACGCCACAAAACCAATGGTCCATGCCACTGCCTCAATTGCACCGGACACGCGCGCCCGATCGGTGCGGTTGGCGCGGTAGTCTTCGATGGATTGTTTGATCGCGTTCCCGTGCAAAACGCTTAGAACGCTAAGCTCCATCTGATCCAACTCGGCATCGGCTTCGGTGACGATCGAAACTCTCTCGCCATCGGCCAGAGTCCAAATGCCGAACTCGGTCTCTTCGTATGTCACCTCAACCGTCAGTGCATCCGAGGCTTCGGCGATTTCGATGATCTTGTCCTGAACGTCTTCCGCCCGCTCTGGCGCGGGCAGGGCACTGGATCCCCGGACCTGGAACAATACGTCCCCGTCCACGATGACCGGCGCCACGAAACTGTCCGAGTCCGCCCCGTCAGAAGCAAGGGGCTCCGTCGGTGTTTCCTGTGCCAGTACGACGTCTGAAAACCAAAGGCTGGACGCCAGGGCCGTCAGAAAATAAACCAGCAAAAGGAAGGGCTTGAATTGCCTTGCCATATGTCCCCCTTAACCCGAACTATACCCAGTTTCAGCGAGGTGCCTAGGACATATCTGCAACGCCTGGCTTGTTCTTTGTGCACTGTGGCCGGGTCAGGGCGGTGTACAGCGTTGCCTTCGCTTGCAAAGGCGCAATTCAGAGCATAGGTTCCCGCCAAATTTGCGGAGCATTTCCGCAGCACCAAAACAAAGGAATATCCCATGGAAGGTGGCGCAATCGCCCAGTTTCTCCCGCTGATCCTGATCTTCGCGATCATGTATTTTCTGCTGATCCGTCCGCAGCAAAAAAAGATGAAGCAACATCAGGCCATGGTCGAAGCCGTGCGTCGCGGCGATCAGGTTGTCACCCAGGGTGGAATGATCGGCAAGGTGTCCAAGGTCAAGGAAGGCGACAACGAGATCGAAGTTGAAATCGCCGAGGGTGTGAAGGTTCGTGTGGTCAAGTCGACCATTGCGCAGGTTCTGAACAAGACTGAGCCCGCGAAGTAACTTCGCGCCACAATTCCTTGAAAAGGCAGGGTAATGCTGCAAATTGATACCTGGAAGCGGGTTCTGATCTGGCTGGTCTGCGTGATCGGTCTGATCCTTGCCCTGCCGAATGCGTTTTATACGCGCGTCGAGCAATCCAACGATGCCAAGGCCGCAATTGAGCTTGGTATCGACACTCCCGAAATGCAGGCCGAGGCGGCGCAATGGCCGAACTGGCTGCCGTCGTCGCTGGTCAATCTGGGCCTCGATCTGCGCGGTGGTGCGCATCTGTTGGCCGAAGTTCAGGTCGGCGATGTGTACGAATCCCGGATGGAGGCCATGTGGCCCGAAATTCGCGATGCACTGCGGGATGAGCGCGCCACGGTTGGCACCATCCGCAAACAAGAGTCGGCCCCGGACGAGATTCGGGTGCGCATCAGCCAGCCCGAGGGCATGTCCCGCGCGCTTGAAGTTGTGCGCGGCCTGGCCCGTCAGGTGCAAACCCTGACCGGTGTAGGTGCAACCGATATCGAGGCACGGGCTGAGGGCGACACAATCGTCGTTCAACTGTCAGAGGCGGAAAAACTTGCCACAGACGACCGCACTGTGCGCCAGTCGCTTGAGATTGTGCGCCGCCGTATTGACGAGGTTGGAACGCGTGAACCCACGATCCAACGTCAGGGTGCGGATCGTATCCTTATTCAGGTGCCGGGTATCGGCAGTGCTGGTGAACTGAAAGAGATCATCGGCACCACCGCTCAGCTGACATTCAATCCCGTAGTGGGGCGGGGTACCAACCCGGACGCAGTGCCGGGGATTGGCGAACAGGTCCTCCCCTCCATCGACGAAACCGGTTTGTTTTACACAGTCGAGGCGGCCCCAGTCGTCACCGGCGAAGAGCTGGTGGACGCGCAGCCAGCCTTCGACCAGAACGGTCGCCCAGCGGTCAGCTTCCGGTTCAACACATCTGGGGCGCGCAAGTTCGGCGACTATACGCTGGAAAATATCGGCCAGCCGTTCGCAATCATTCTTGATGATGAGGTCATCTCGGCCCCTGTTATTCAAAGCCACATTCCCGGCGGTTCGGGCATCATCACCGGCAACTTCACCGTTGAAGAAAGCACCAATCTGGCTGTTCTGTTGCGCGCAGGTGCTTTGCCAGCGGGGCTGGAGTTCCTCGAGGAACGGACCATTGGTCCGGAATTGGGTCAGGACAGCATTGATGCCGGTAAGGTCGCGACGATCGTAGCCTTTGCCGCAGTGCTGGTTTTCATGGCGCTCAGCTACGGCCTGTTTGGTATCTTTGCCAACATCGCTCTGATCATCAACGTGGGCCTGCTGTTTGGCCTGCTGTCCTTGATCGGAGCGACCCTGACACTGCCTGGTATCGCTGGTATCGTACTGACGGTTGGTATGGCGGTGGATGCCAACGTGCTGATCTTTGAACGTATCCGCGAAGAACTGAAATCCGCCAGAGGCCCGGCGCGCGCGATCGAACTGGGTTATGAAAAGGCGTTGTCGGCCATTCTGGACGCAAACGTGACCACTTTCATCACCGCTGTAATCCTGTTTGCCATGGGCAGCGGTCCGGTGCGCGGTTTTGCCATCACGTTGGGTCTGGGCATTCTGACCTCGGTCTTCACCGCGATCTTCGTGACGCGTCTGATGATCGTCATCTGGTTTGAACGCCGCCGCCCGAAAATGATCGAGGTTTGACATGAGACTGAAACTCGTACCCCAGAATACCTCGTTCGATTTCTTCAGCCGCTGGAAAATCTGGCTGGGTATCTCGGCCTTGATGATGATCGTGGCGTTCACGTCCTTCATGCTTCAGGGGCTGAACTTCGGCATCGACTTCCGCGGTGGCACGACGATCCGGACGCAAAGCACCCAAGAGATTGATGTTGGAGTTTATCGTGACGCCCTTGCCCCGTTGGAATTGGGGGATGTGACAATCACAGAGATCTTCGATCCAAACTTTGGACCGGATGAGAATGTCGCGATGATCCGTATCCAAGCGCAAGAAGACGCCGAGGCAGTTACATCGGACGTGATCACTCAGGTCGGCGAGGTGCTTGCCGCTGCTGATCCAGGCCTCAAATTACCATTTGAAAGCGTTGAATCCGTCGGCCCCAAAGTCTCCGGTGAGCTGATCCAAACTGCGGTTATCGCGGTGGTGTTGGCGATCGGGGCGGTGCTGGTATATATCTGGCTGCGTTTCGAATGGCAGTTCGCCTTGGGCGCGGTGGCCGCATTGGTTCACGACGTAATCCTCACCATCGGCATCTTCTCGGAACTGCAAATCCGGTTCGATCTGGCCATCATCGCGGCATTGCTGACCATCGTGGGGTATTCGCTGAACGACACCGTGGTCGTCTTTGACCGTGTTCGCGAGAACCTGCGGAAATACAAGAAAAAGGACCTGAAAGAGGTTCTGAACATCTCGATCAACGAAACGCTCAGCCGGACGGTGATGACCTCGGTTACCACCCTGTTAGCGCTGATCTCGCTTTATGTGCTGGGCGGGGACGTGATCCGCGGCTTTGTTTTCGCGATGATCTGGGGCGTGATCGTAGGGACGTATTCCTCGGTCTTTGTGGCCTCGACCATCCTGCTGTGGCTGGGCGTCAAGCGCGACTGGTCGAAGCCGTCCAACAACGCGGGCAACCAGTTCGCAAATGTGGATGCCTGATCTTCTCGGCCAGTCCCCCACGGGGCTGGCCGTTATACTTTTTGCAGCGACACTGGGTGGCATCGTTCGCGGGTTTTCCGGCTTTGGCACCGCGCTGATTTTTTTACCTCTGGCCACACCGTTCCTCGGCCCGTTTGGGGCGCTGATCGGACTGACGATCATGGATATCTTCGGGCCACTCCCCAACCTGCGACGGACGTGGCGCGTCGTGGACCGCGGCGACCTGGCACGGTTACTGCTGGGCTGCGCCCTGGTCCTGCCCGTTGGCCTGTGGGTCCTTACGCAGGTCGAACCTGAGGTTTTTCGATACGCGGTCAGCTTTCTGGCCTTATTCATGCTTGCAATCCTGATCCTCGGATTACGCTATCAAGGCCGCGTGCGGCGCGCGATGGTGACCGCAATCGGTGGCGCTGCGGGCTTTCTCGGTGGCGTCGCTGGGTTGCCTGGACCGGCGGTGATCTTGTTCTACATGTCTCGCCCACTTCCTGTAGAGGTTATCCGGGCCACAATCCTGCTGTTCCTTTTTGGATTCGATTTTCTCATCTTTGGCTTCCTGTCCGGCATGGGGCGTGTGACCCTCGACAGTGTCGTTTTGGGTTTGGCTCTGTCCGCCCCGAACCTTCTGGGCAATTGGCTGGGCGGATGGCTATTCAATCCGGAAAGGGCAAAGCTCTACCGTGCCGCGGCTTATGTGGTCATCGCCCTTGCTGCCTTGTCGGGCCTGCCGCTTTGGGGCATAGAAGATATCCATGCGGTTGAATGAGATCACATATAACAACGCAACACCGGTTGATGGCTACGGGCCCGGCTTTTTCCGTATTGGTGGCCAGGTTCACCAAGGGGCGGTTCTAACCGGTCCATCGGGCACCACTGGTTGGGGCGGATACGACGATCAATCCTCTTTGCTTGCATTGGCTGGGCATGTGGATGTCCTGTTGATCGGAACGGGCGCTGATCTGGCCCACATCCCCTCTGACCTTCGAGCGGCGCTCGAGCAGGCCGGCATGGGCGTTGAGATCATGAACTCACCTGCAGCCTGCCGGACTTATAATGTACTGCTCTCCGAAGGCCGTCGCATCGCGCTGGCTTTGCTTCCCACCTGACGGGATCCGTTTCATCTGGCCAAAAATATCCCAGGAGCGCGAAGGGCTGCCCCCTCATTTTCATGCTTATCCGACAGCGGCTCGGGCATTGCCCTGCGGCAAATCCCGCCTTTTGCCCCTATGCGCAATAAGATAAGCGGGAACGTATGACACTGACCGTAACCGATCTTGCCATCACCCGCGGGGGTATCCCCGTGCTCGAGGGGCTCAACTTCTCGCTTCAATCCGGGCAAGCACTGATCCTGCGTGGGCCAAACGGGATCGGCAAAACAACTTTGTTGCGTACACTTGCGGGGTTGCAGCCGGCGTTGAGCGGAACCATTGTCGGGGCCGAGGATCAAATTGCCTACGCCTCGCATTCCGACGGGTTGAAGCCAACGTTGACGGTTGTGGAAAACCTGACCTTCTGGGCCTCGGTCTTTGGGACAGATGACATCCAACCGGCATTGGATGCCTTTGCTTTGAACGAGCTGTCGGACCGCCATGCGGGAAACCTGTCCGCCGGGCAGAAACGTCGCCTTGGACTGGCCCGGATGCTGGTCACCGGGCGGCCGATCTGGATGCTGGACGAACCGACGGTGTCACTGGACAAAAGCGCCGTCCAGATGTTCGCCGATACCGTTCGTGCCCATCTGGGGCAGGGCGGTTCCGCCCTGATCGCCACCCATATCGACCTTGGTCTGGACGGTGCGGTTCTGGATGTGGGTCCCAACAAAGCCAAACCAAAACCCATCGACGACTTTGACGGAGGCTTCCTGTGATCGCCCTGCTGCTGCGCGACCTGAAACTGGCGTTCCGCGCGGGCGGGGGTTTTGGCCTTGGCCTTGCATTCTTTCTGATTGTGACCGTTCTGGTGCCGTTCTCAGTCGGCCCGCAATCTTCGCTGCTGTCGACCATTGCCCCGGGTGTGCTTTGGCTGGGCGCGCTGTTGGCTTGCCTGTTGTCGCTTGATCGTCTGCTTGCGCTGGATTGGGAAGACGGATCGCTTGACCTCCTAGCAACGGCGCCCTTGCCGCTTGAGGCGGTTGTGACGATCAAGGCGCTGGCCCACTGGTTAACGACGGGTTTGCCCCTGGTTCTGGCCGCGCCGTTTCTGGGTGTGCTGTTGAACCTGCCGGTGCCGGGATTTTTCTGGTTGGTGATCTCACTTTTGGTCGGCACCCCGGCCATGAGTGTAATCGGGACTTTTGGCGCAGCTCTGACAGTCGGCCTAAAGCGTGGTGGTCTATTGTTGTCATTGCTTGTTCTGCCGCTTTATGTTCCCACACTGATCTTCGGGGCCGAGGTCGCGCGCCGTGGTGCCACGGGGATGGAAACTCAGACGCCGCTTTTGATGCTGGCGGGGATCACCGCCGCCACGATTGCGCTGTTGCCTTTTGCCAGCGCAGCAGTATTGCGGATCAACCTTCGGTGACGCTGTCGCAGTTTGACTGATGTCAATTGAGAACAAACACGAGTCGGACTAAATAGAGCCCATGTCTATCGCAGCCAAAGCCAATACCCTCTGGGAATACGCCAACCCGCGCAAATTCCTCGCGACCAGCGAGCGGATCCTGCCGTTCTTCTGGATGACTTCTTTTGTGTGTCTGTTCGTTGGGCTGGTTTGGGGTTTTTTCTTCACACCGGATGACTACAAACAGGGCTCGACGGTCAAGATCATCTATCTGCATGTGCCTGCGGCGCTGATGGCGATTAATTGTTGGCTGATGATGCTGGCGACCTCGCTGATCTGGCTTGTACGGCGTCACCATGTCAGCGCGCTGGCAGCCCGGGCGGCTGCGCCGGTCGGTATCGTGATGACAATGGTCGCCTTGGCAACCGGCGCGATCTGGGGGCAACCGATGTGGGGCACGTGGTGGGCCTGGGATCCTCGCCTGACCGCGTTCCTGATCCTGTTCCTGTTCTATTTGGGCTACGTTGCGCTATGGGAAGCGATCGAAGATGCCGACACAGCCGCCGATCTGACCTCGGTCCTGTGTCTGGTGGGGTCGGTTTTTGCCTTGCTCAGCCGCTATGCGGTGAACTTCTGGAACCAAGGCCTGCACCAAGGAGCCTCTGTGATGCGCGCTGCAGCCGTCACGGGCTCGGATACCGAGGAAAAGGTCAGCAACATCTATTTCTACCCGCTGCTGCTGTGCATCATCGGATTTGTGCTGCTGTTCATCGCGTTGGTTCTGTATCGCACAGGAACAGAAATCCGGGCGCGGCGGATCAAGGCTCTGCTGGCGCGAGAAAGGCTAAACGGATGATCCCTGATCTTGGAAAATATGCCGACGCGGTCCTGTGGTCCTATGCTGCCTCGCTGGGGTTGCTGATTGCACTGGTCGTTCTCAGCGTAATGCGCGGGCGCAAAGTCCGGGCGGAAATGGAAAAGGTCGAACACAGGATGTCGCGCAATGGCTAAAATCTCACCCCTGATGATTGCGCCGCCGTTGATCTTCGGCGCTTTTGCCGTTCTGGCAGGCATTGGAATGTTCCGCGACGACCCTGATGCTTTGCCATCTGCACGCGAAGGGCAGCCCGCGCCACCTGTCGTTCTGACAGAGTTTCCGGGCAAAACGTTGTTCGACGATGACACCCTGCGTGATGGTGAGGTCAAGCTGGTCAACTATTGGGCCAGCTGGTGTGCGCCCTGCCGGGCTGAGCACCCCAACCTTGAGGCGCTGTCCGAAGAGGGCATCCCGGTCTATGGCGTCAACTACAAGGATCAGTTGGCCAATGCCGAAGGTTTTCTGACCGAACTGGGCGACCCTTACGAAGCCATCGGACGGGATGAGCAAGGACGCATGGCGCTGGACTGGGGTCTCTACGGTGTTCCGGAAACTTATGTAATCGACGGAGAGGGCACGATCATTCTGCGCTTTGCCGGTCCGATCACGCAGCGCGTCATCGAAAGCAGGATCCGCCCGGCATTGGAAAAAGCCAGCCAGTGATCTGATCCGTTGCCATCCGGAGCGTGCCTGCGGCACGCGCTCTATTTCTTATTGGTGCTGGTGGCGCTGGCACTCAAGAAAAAGCCCCGGCGCATTGGCCGGGGCTTTGTTGCTTTAAGCTTCCTTGGCAAGGTTCCGCAGCACATATTGCAGCACGCCGCCGTTTTCGATGTATTCGATCTCGGGCGCGGTATCGATCCGGCATTTCAGCGTGATTGTTTTCTCGGTTCCGTCGCCGAAAATGATGGTGCAGGGCACCTCTTGCAGCGGCTCGACCGAATCCAAGCCGTGGATTGATACGGTTTCATCGCCTGTCAGGCCCAATGTCTTGCGGGTGTCGCCGCCGGTGAACTCGAACGGGATTACGCCCATACCAACCAGGTTGGACCGGTGGATACGCTCAAAGCTTTCGGCGATCACGGCTTTGACGCCCAGCAGGGCCGTGCCTTTGGCAGCCCAGTCCCGGGATGAACCGGCGCCGTATTGCTCGCCACCAAAGACGACCAGCGGAAGGCCTAGTTCCTGGTAGGCCATCGAAGCGTCGTAGATCGAAGCCTGCTCGCCGTCAGGACCTTTGGTATAGCCACCTTCGACGCCGTCCAGCATTTCATTCTTAATGCGGATGTTGGCGAAGGTACCACGCATCATGACCTCATGGTTGCCGCGGCGGGAACCGTAGGAGTTGAACTCACGCGGTTGGACCTGACGTTCGATCAGGTACTGACCGGCAGGCGAGGTGCTTGCAAAAGACCCTGCGGGTGAGATGTGGTCGGTCGTGACCATGTCCCCAAGAACCGCCAATACCTTGGCCCCTTCGATATTTGTGATCGTGCCCGGCTCGGCACCCATCCCCTGAAAATAGGGAGGGTTCTGGATATAGGTCGAAGTCGGCGGCCAGTCATAGGTTTCCTGTTGCGGAACCTCGACGCTCTGCCATTTCTCATCGCCTTTGAAGACGTCCGCATATTTCGACTGGAACGCTTCGCGGGTGACAGTTTCTTGCACCAGCTCGGCAATTTCGCTTTGGGTTGGCCAGATGTCCTTCATGAAGACGTCATTGCCGTCCTTGTCCTGGCCGATCGGCTCGGATGTCAGGTCGATATCCATGGTGCCAGCCAGTGCGTAGACCACGACCAGTGGCGGCGAGGCCAGATAGTTGGCCCTCACGTCCGGCGAAATCCGGCCTTCAAAGTTGCGGTTGCCAGACAGAACGGATGTGGCGACCAAATCGCCCTCGGCAATTGCTTCACTGATTTCCCGCTGGATCGGGCCAGAGTTGCCGATGCAGGTGGTGCAGCCATAACCAACCAGGTTGAACCCGATGGCATCCAGATGCTGCTGCAGGCCTGCTGCCTCAAGGTATTCAGACACAACCTGCGAACCGGGGGCCAGCGATGTTTTGACCCACGGTTGACGGTTCAAGCCCAGTTCATGTGCCTTTTTTGCGACCAGACCGGCACCGATCATCACATAAGGGTTCGAAGTGTTGGTACAGGAGGTGATCGAGGCGATCACAACCTTGCCCGATTCCATGCCGTAGTTTTCGCCCTTGACCACGACCTGCTTGCCCATCGGGCGCTTGAAGGTTTCGGCCATTTCCTTGGTAAAGGCAGCTTTGGCGTCGGTCAGCGCAACATAGTCCTGTGGACGTTTTGGCCCCGAGATTGCGGGAACGATCGTGCCCATGTCCAGCGTCAGAGTGTCGGTGTAGATGGGCGCGTAGTTCTCATCACGCCAAAGGCCGTTTTCCTTGGCATAAGCTTCGACAAGTGCCAGACGATTCTCATCCCGGCCGGTGTTACGCATATAGCGCAGGGTCTCGCCGTCAATTGGGAAGAAACCGCAGGTCGCGCCATACTCGGGGGCCATGTTGGCAATCGTTGCGCGGTCAGCCAGCGGCAGACGATCCAGACCGCTCCCGTAGAACTCGACGAATTTGCCCACCACGCCCTTCGCGCGCAGCATCTCGACGACTTTCAGAACAAGGTCAGTGCCAGTGGTGCCTTCGAGCATCGCGCCGGTCAGCTCAAAACCTACAACTTCAGGGATCAGCATCGAGATCGGCTGGCCCAGCATCGCGGCCTCGGCCTCAATCCCGCCGACACCCCAGCCCAGAACGGCCATGCCGTTGACCATCGTGGTGTGGCTGTCGGTACCAACTAGCGTGTCGGGGTAGGCGACTTCGTCGCCGTTCTGGTCGGTGTCGGTCCAGACGGTCTGGGCCAGATATTCAAGGTTCACCTGATGGCAGATACCGGTTCCGGGGGGAACAACGCGGAAGTTGTTAAATGCCGATTGCCCCCATTTAAGGAACTGGTAACGCTCCATGTTGCGCTCATATTCACGGTCCACATTCATCTGGAACGCGCGCGGGTTGCCGAATTCATCAATCATGACCGAGTGGTCGATGACCAGATCAACAGGGTTCAGTGGATTGATCTTCTGCGCATCGCCGCCCAGCCCTTTGATGCCATCGCGCATCGCGGCCAGATCAACAACAGCCGGAACGCCGGTAAAGTCCTGCATCAACACGCGGGCAGGGCGATACGCAATCTCGCGCGGGTTCTTGCCGCCATTACGTGCCCATTCGCCAAAGGCTTTGATATCGTCGACCGCGACGGAAAAGCCATCGTCCTCGAACCGCAGCATGTTTTCCAGAACCACTTTCAGCGCGGCGGGAAGCTTGGAAAAATCACCCAGACCAGCCTCTTGCGCGGCAGGGATCGAGTAATATGAAATGGATTTGCCATTCACGCTAAGGTTGCGGCGTGTTTTGGCGGTATCTTGTCCGACTTTGATGGGCATCTGTGGCCTCCCTCTGAAATGACTTAGATCCCGGGATTCGCTAATAGTTATCTGCATCACCAAAGCCTTTGGTTCAAGGACCAAGGTGATGAGCTTGTTGAGTTATGTATACCATTGCACACAAAATTTAAGGGTAACGATGGTCGCATGTCTCAAGAAACGTTGATTGGAGGTTGAACGGGCTTGCGTTTAAACCGGTCGGTACATCCAGCCAAAGGCCCGAGACCCGTAATGTTCAGATCCATCCGCGCAACAGCGCTAGTTTCCTTGTTTCTCTCCACAGCAGCCCTGGCCGAGGGCGACCCGGTTGTGGTTGAGTTGTTCACATCTCAGGGCTGTTCGTCCTGTCCGCCTGCCGACCGGATCATGCATGATTTGGCCAAACGCGACGATGTGATCGGCCTGGCACTACATGTGGATTACTGGGACTACATCGGCTGGAAGGATGAATATGCAGACCCGGATCACACTCTGCGCCAGCGCACTTATGCGCGAGAAGGTGGGCGGTCGATGATCTATACGCCTCAGATGGTGGTGAATGGCCAGCAGGATGTGGTCGGGGTGCAATCCCGGGAACTGGATCGCCTGATCAATGCGCATCTCAAGGCCGCCCCGCAAGCATCCGTGACGGCCGTGCGCTCGGGCGAAGACGTATCGGTGGATGTGACGCCGGTCGAACTGCCGGCCGGAGAAACCTATGACATCCGGGTCATTCAGTATTCACCTATGCGCCATGCCTCGATCCGACGCGGAGAGCTGGCTGGCCACGATCTGGACTATGCCAATGTTGTCGAGGCCTGGCATATGGCAGGTCAATGGGACGGTGTCGCGCCTCAGGCGTTTTCGGTAACCGTCGACACAGATTTTCCGGCAGTTGTGCTGGTGCAAAGGGCAGGGCACGGCCCGATTGTGGCAGCAGCGCGGGTCAAGTAATCAGGGCATATCCTCGGGCTGAACGCCCAAACCGTTCCAGGCTTTCCAGCGCCGGTGGATCCAGAACCACTGACCCATATGCTGTCTTACCATAGCCTCAAGATCGTCATTGGTGAACTGGGTCATGGTTCTGGGGTCTGTGTGCGGCACCGGTTCGTGCAGCACGATTTCGAAATCCACGCCGTTTGGTTGCCGCACCGCGTAACACGGGATCAGGACGGCGTTGTATTTCATTGCCAGTTCTGCATTCAGGACTGAGGTCACGGCGGGCTTACCAAAGAATGTCAACTCTTCACCGCCATGTGCGTGCAGATCGGATACGATCGCGATGATCTCATTTTTCTTGAGCGAACGCACCATCTCGACCATTCCGCGGCGGCCCTGTTCGAACATCGGCGAGCCGGTCTTATGGAACGCCTCGACATACATGTCGTTGAAATAAGGGTTCGCCATGCGGCGATAGAGGCACCCAATCGGTTGACCGCTGCGTTCCTGCAGGGCGATGCGTGCTGCAAGATAGTGACCAAAATGCGCGGTGATCATCATGATCGGTCGCCCTTCGGCGACGGCAGTGTCAAATGCGGCAACACCCGAACCGCTTACCTTTGCCGTGCGCTGGCGTTCGGTGAACCCTTCGGGCGAAAAATGCTCCATAATCGCGCGACCGGCATTGTCCGGAACGGCACTGCAAATTCTGTTGACCTCGGCCTCTGACAGGTCAGGGCGGGTCAATTTCAAGTTGCTGCGCACGCGTTTGGTAAAGCCGATCAACGGTGAAAGTCCACGTGCGATTACGCCCATGGTGGCCAGGCGAGCTTCATAGGGCAGCAACCGCAAGGTCCCGATGACGCCCTTCATGAACAATCCAGTGATGTAGTATTTTCTAAGCTCTGTGCGGCTTAGTTCCGACTTTTCGACGGGCATGAATAGGTCTCACCGGCTGTTGCGATTTGCCGGGCAAGACATACAAGGCGGAAACCGCAACCACAAGCGTTGCAAACCAAAGCCATGCTTTGACTTGCCGGATCGGACTTGCCGGTCACTCTTCGCTATCCTCTTCGATCAACGCTAGTGCGCCTTCATCCACCAGTGTTCGAATTGCAACAACGACTAGGGTCATCGCGTCTTCGGCTTCGGACAGTTTCACCTTGCCGCGTTCGGTGATTTCTTCGCGCAGGTTATCCGCCATACGCGTGGACATGTTGGACAGCAGAAACTCGACCGCTGATTTGTCATCTTCGCCCTGGGCTCCGGCCAGGGCGGTAACAAGGTCTGCCTGTTCCACGCCACGCAGAATCGCAGGCACGTCCCGGGGCAGGATGCGGGCCGGGATATGGGCGAAGGTGAATATCGATTGGCGCACCAAAGCTGCAAAGTCGGTGTCTTCCTCGTCCAGGGCCGTCAAAAGCCCGTCGCGCGTCGCTGCGGCTGATTGGTTCAGAATCGCACCGACCCGCGCTCCGGGGCCATCCGAAAAGGCCGTGGCCGGGCGTCGATCAAGTTGCGCCGCCAGCGACCAGCCAATCCGTTCAACCGCCTCGGGTGTGATGTTGGCCGTTTTGGACACGGCATAGGTGATGCGCCGCGCGACCGGGCCGGGCAGGTGACCCAGAAGTTGCGCGGCATTCGCAGTTTCCAGCTTGGACAACATGACCGCTGCAATTTCAGTGCTTTCGGCCAGAGCGATGGTGGCCAAATCTACTGTCGGGATTTCGCGCAGCCGTTGCCACGGATCGCCGATCTGGCGCACCCCGGCTTCCTTCCGCAACCTGGCCGCTGTTGCCGGCGTAATCTTGTCGCTGACCGCATCCAGAGCACCGGCCAGCCCATGCGGAAAGGACAGGCCGACACTGTCCAGATCTTCGGCAAACTCTTGTGCGACGGATGCCAGCGTGATGCGATCCACAAGGCCCATCTGACCCAGCTGGTGCGTCAGCTTTTCCTGCAAATCGTCGGGAAGCTCTTCCAGGGGGATATCTGCGCCCTCATTCAACAAAAGACGCACCACGACGGCGGCTTTTTGTCGGTTGCTCAACGCCTTGGGGACGACGCGGGGCGCGTCGTTCTGGGCGTCGGCTGCGGGTGTTGATGTTCCCGGTGCCAGTTGAACCAAAGAGTTTGTGTCCTGCATCTGCCTGTGGTGCCAAGTTTCTGTTCCACAGGCAGATTACGGAGAGTCGGGTAAAGAAAGGCTGAAGTTTAGTAGTTGTAAGTCAGCCCGGTGCGGATCGCCTCGCGCAAGGATGCCTCGGCCCAGGTGCCTTCACCGCCGCGCGCCTTGATCTCGCGCCACTGTGCGATGGCAAGATCGGTTTTGCCTTCGGTGACAAAGCCCTGACCCATATAGCTGCGCGCCAGTATGTTGTCGGGATTCGCCTCAATGGCGTTCGAATAGAAGGCATTCGCCAGATCAAGCTCACCCATTTTGCGGTAGGTGAAACCCCAGTAGGTCAACACGCGATCATCATCCTGATCCATGATGCGCAGGATGTCTTGTGCATTTTCGAACTGTCCGTCATAGGCCAGTTCGCGCACGGCGTCATACAGCTCTTCTTCGGTAAAGTTGGTCTTGTCCGGCTTCACGCACCGTCCGGCGTCTTTGTCATAGACGCGACCGAAGAAACACTTCTTGGTCGTGTTGGTCGGTTTTGGCGGGCTGCTGTCACCGCCAGCGGCAAGCGCGACCGGCGCGAATGCAAAGGCCTGAAGGGCGATGGCTGAAGCGAGTACTAGGCGCATATTCCTACTCCGTTGTCTGGGCTACTTACAGAAAGCATAGTGCGTTCTTCTCAAAAGCTAACAACCGAAGGCTCGCGTTTATTCACAAATGGGAAAAAATTTTCTCAGCTGTTCGTAATTTTGGCGCAGGTTTGAGTTTCAGCATCCCAAACCGAACCTGGTGCGCAGGACTGGGTTTGCTTGGAATGGCCACTACAAGCCAAGGCAACGGAGGCTGAACAACTAAGGGCCACAGCGCAAATCAAAGTGCGGATCATCGTGTTTCTCCTGTCCGGATTTACACCCACATCATAGCTTGTTTTGACCCGTCTGGCAAAACACCAAGGCCCGGAACGCGTCCTGCGATCCGGGCCCTGCGAACCAACTGATCAGATTGGGTTATTCGCCGAACACGCGGGCGAAGATCGTATCAACGTGTTTGGTATGATAGCCGAGATCGAATTTCTCTTCGATTTCTTCCGGACTCAGCGCGGCGGTGACGTCCGCGTCTGCCAGCAGTTCTTCTTTGAAATCGGTGCGGTGTTCCCAGACTTTCAGCGCGTTGCGCTGAACCATGGCATAGGCATCTTCGCGGCTGACACCTGCTTGTGTCAGCGCCAGCAGAACCCTCTGGCTCATCACAAGACCGGGGAACTTGTTCATGTTTTCGATCATGTTCTCGGGGAAGATCAACATCTTGTCGATCACGCCTGTCAGTCGCGCCAGTGCAAAATCCAGCGTGATTGTGGCATCCGGGCCGATCATGCGTTCGACCGAGGAATGCGAGATGTCACGTTCATGCCAGAGCGCCACGTTTTCCATCGCAGGGATCACTGCCGCGCGCACCATGCGCGCCAGACCAGTCAGGTTTTCGGTCAGCACCGGGTTTTTCTTGTGTGGCATAGCTGAGGAGCCTTTCTGACCCATCGAGAAGAACTCGGCCCCCTCCAGCACCTCGGTGCGCTGCATGTGGCGGATTTCGATGGCGACGTTCTCGATGCTGCTGGCAATAACCCCCAGCGTCGCAAAGAACGCAGCATGACGGTCGCGCGGGATGACCTGAGTGCTAATCGGCTCGGGCACCAGACCCAGCTGGTCGCAGACATGCTCTTCCACACGCGGGTCAACATTGGCGAAGGTGCCAACCGCGCCGCTGATCGCGCCAGTGGCGATTTCAGCGCGGGCGTCGCGCATGCGGGACAGGTTGCGGTCCATCTCGGCGTAAAAACGCGCGAAAGTCAGGCCCATGGTGGTTGGCTCTGCGTGGATACCGTGGCTGCGGCCGATGCGGACCGTGTCTTTGTGTTCGATTGCGCGGCGTTTCATTGCAGCCAGTAGACCTTCGAGATCTGCGATCAGCAGGTCGGCGGCGCGCGTCAGTTGCACGTTGAAACAAGTGTCCAAAACGTCAGAGCTGGTCATGCCCTGATGGACAAAACGCGCCTCTTCACTGCCGACATGTTCGGACAAATGGGTCAGGAAGGCGATGACGTCGTGCTTGGTAACCGCTTCGATTTCGTCGATGCGTGCCACGTCGAATTCCACGTCTTTGGCTTTCCAGACGGCCTCAGCATTTTCGCGCGGGATCACGCCCAGATCAGCCATGGCGTCGCAGGCATGTGCCTCGATCTCGTACCAGATGCGGAACTTGGATTCGGGCGACCAGATGGCGACCATATCGGGGCGGGAATAGCGTGGAATCATTGGCAGCGGCACCTTATTGTGATTTGGCAGGAGGCGTTGCGGCGGGGTTTAAACCCGCGCAGACAAAGGAACAAGGCGCGAGTGCGAATATGAGACGGTTTGCCCTGATTTTGGCCCTTTGGCCCGGTTTTCTGGCGGCTGAGGAGTTCAGAACGCTGACGGGGGATGAAATTCTGTCGGTATTGACCGGACAGAAGCTCGATTACGGGGAAGGTATCTGGCAGACCTTCGATGACACGATGCTGACGCAGTATTTCTCGGGCGGGCCCAGCGCAGGGCGGTGGGCAGTGCGCGAGGATCGTTATTGCTCGATCTGGCCGCCTTCGGATTTTTGGGCCTGCTATGATGTCGAGCAAAGTGGCAATGTGATCCGGTTCGTGGATGATAACGGTGCCACGACCGACGGGACAATTGCCGAATGAGCCTGCCGCGCAGACTGTCGGATTTCGAAGGCCATTGGAGCCTGACCCGGACCATTCTGGATACGCAGGCGGGGCAGGTGGTGCAGGCCGATGGTCACACGGTCCTGAGCCCGACCGAGGACGGCTTGACATACGACGAAGAGGTCACGCTGCGTGTGCCGGGGCAAGCCGAGATGAAAGGCACGCGCAGGTACCTGTGGCAAGCAGCGGGTGCGACGATTGCCATACATTTTGACGACGGCCGCTATTTTCACCGGCTGGCCTTGGGGCAGGCACATGCGTCTGACCACCACGATTGCCCGCCCGACAGCTACGATGCTGTCTACGATTTTTCGGCCTGGCCGGTCTGGTCAGTGCGCTGGATCGTCTCGGGACCTAGAAAATCTTATGAAATGAGCACCGAATATCGGTTAAGATAGCGTAATCATGTTGCAGTCAAAGCTCTGAGCGGGCATTTCTGCAGTTGAAAATAGGTGGAGACATAAGAATGAATGCGAATGTACTGGCCAATGCGATTGGCCCGCGCGAAGGCACCGCGCTGCGCGTCAAACAGGTTGTGCTGGTCGCTCTGGGTATTCTGGCGCTTGCAATTGCCGCAAAGATCAAGGTCCCGATGTGGCCCGTCCCGATCACGATGGGCACCTTTGCCGTGCTGACCATTGGCACCGCATATGGCACGCGTCTGGGTCTGGCCACCATGCTGGGCTACCTGCTGATCGGCGCGCTGGGCTTTGATGTGTTCGCAGGTTCCTCGGCTGAGAAATTCGGTCTGACTTACATGATGGGCGGTACCGGCGGTTATCTGGTCGGTTACCTTCTGGCAACCGTTCTGCTGGGCGCACTGGCCGCGCGAGGCTGGGACCGTTCGTTCGGCAAGATGGCGTTGGCTCTGGTTCTGGCAAATGTCGCGATCTACGTGCCCGGTCTGTTGTGGCTGGGTCAGCTGTACGGATGGGACCAGCCGATCCTGCAGTGGGGTCTGACACCCTTCTTGGTGGGCGACGCGATCAAGCTGGTGCTGGCTGCACTGCTGATCCCTGGCCTGTGGAAACTGGTGGGCGACGCTCGTTCGTAATTTCCAACCAATCCAAATCTGACGAAGCCGCGCCCGGAGATATCCCGGCGCGGTTTTTTGTGCCCGCACATTGGAATGCTGGACAAAAGGGGCCACTGCAGGTCAATCTGCATTCAATGAAATCATTAGGTTATTGAGATATGCGTATTCAATTAGCTTCGGCACTCGCGGTTTGTGCTTCGCTTATGCTGAGCGGCGGGACGGCATCCGCCGACACTCCGGTTACCTATACGGACAATGGACGCGCGCTATTCGGCTTTTCCGTGCCCGACTTCTGGGCGCTGCGCACCGGTGGCCCGCGCGAAATTGAAGATACCGAGCTGGGCGATGCACGTGCCGTGGCTCGGGTCATGGGGATGCGGCCAGTCACGGACGATAATGTCTGGATGGGCTTTGTGTCGCCTGCCGGCGTGGCCTCGATCGAGGGCGGTCTGCGGTATCTTGAAGACATAGACAGGTTTCTGGTCAAGGATCCGACCGTATCCGAAACCACCACGACGCGTATCGGCGGATTGCCCGCACGGGTTATTCGCGGGACCGGCAATCGCGAAGGACGTGGTGTTAACTTTACGATTTCAGTGATCGACTTGCCGAGGGGGCGCGTAGCCATTGCCGTGGCGATCCTGCGCGACGGCGCCGATCCAGCTTATGTGAACGACCTGAACGCCGTGTTCGCGTCGTTCCGGTCCCTTCAGTGAGGAGGCGCACATGACACGCAAATTGATCAAACGTGCAACCCTTGCCCTTGGATTGGGTGCTGCCACACTGACGCTTTCGGCCTGTGATGGCGTCACCGTTGGCGTGGGATACGGGTATGACCCCTTCTACGACTCGATGTTGTGGAACGACTACTATCACGACGTGGATGTAGATATAGACATCGACCGACCGGATCGACCCAGACCGCCGGATGGACGTCCACCTGCGCGTCCTGTTCCGCCAATCGCCAAGCCACCGAACAGACCGCCGGTGTCCCGACCACCGAACCGTCCAAGACCACCAGTCGCACGGCCTCCGGCGGCTCGGCCACCCATTCACCGCCCCGCAGGGCGGCGCTGAGCTAGCGGGTCAGTCCAGTAATTCCGTCGTGATCTGGGCTGACCCTTCCAAGGTTCTGTGGACCGGGCATTTGTCCGCGATTTCCAGCAGTCGCGCGCGTTGCTCGGCCGTCAGCGGACCTTCAAGGCGGATCTTGCGGCGGAACTGATCGACTTTTCCTTCGTTGGCCAGCCCGGCATCTTGTGCGTGGACCTTGTTGTGGCACACATCGACTAAAACGGTTTTCAGCGGCCACCGCTTGCGCCGCGCATACATGCGGATGGTCATCGATGTGCAAGCCCCAAGACCAGACGACACGAATCCATAGGGAGACATGCCTCGGTCGGTGCCGCCGTATGAGGCGGGCTCGTCCGCGACGGCGTGGTGGCGTGGGCCGGACTGAATGTCCTGCAGGAACCCTTCCGGATCAGCTTCGGTCACTCGAACGACACCTTCGGGCGCCCCCGGTGGCGGGGCAGGCGGGCAGAGCTTGACGTATCGCGTCACCCACGCGGTGATCACGTCCGCCGCGTATTCTGCATCGGATGCGCGGGTAATCAGGTGATCGGCATCGTCGAGGGTCACAAAGCTCTTGGGGTGTTTGGCGGCCAGAAAGATTGTGCTGGCATTGTCGATGCTTACGGTCTCGTCCCGAGGGGCGTGCAAGATCAGCAAAGCGGCCTTCAGATCTGCGATAGCGGGCATCAGGGCTGCTTCGGAAATATCATCCACAAAAGCTTTGCCAATGCGGAAGGGACGCCCGCCCAACATCACGTCCGCCGATCCAGCCTGCTTGATCTCCGGCAGCGCATCTTCGAAGTGATGCGCTACATGGCCCGGATCTGCGGGTGCACCCAAAGTGACCACGGCCTTGACGCTGGGAATTCCGGCGCGGGCGCGCAACACAGCCGCACCACCCAGCGAATGGCCGATGAGCAATGCCGGAGCCATGTTGCGGCCCGCCAGATAATGTGAGGCGGCGATCAGGTCTTCGACATTGGAGGTAAAGGTTGTGTTGGCAAATTCCCCACCGGAATGACCCAGCCCGGTGAAATCAAATCGCAGCACGGCGATGCCCATTGCCGCCAGTCGGGCCGCGATCCTGCGCGCGGCAGGGATGTCTTTGGAACAGGTGAAACAATGCGCAAATAGCGCCGTGGCCAGAACCGGTCCGTCCGGCAAATCCAGGCGCGCGGCCAATTGGTTGCCGTCGTGACCGGCAAAGGTAATGCGTTCGGTGGGCATGGCAGTTCCTTGTTCGTCGGGATGACTAATAGTGTGTGCTTCCGTCTGGCCGCTCAACCCCATTGTAAGAAGCGTCACGGGAAGGTGAGTGAAGCGAACGGATTGCGCGCATTCCTTTGTCTTTGCTGTGAACCTAAAGCATCAAGTTTCGTGAAGTATAATGCAAAAAGTATTTGTTTTACTAATTCATATCACACCCCCATCTTACGACCATCGCACACGTGCAGCCCAGGAGGTTCAAATGGCACATACTGCAATGGATCAAAGGGGCGTGGTTCTACGCCCGGATATACTGGCCGTGATTGCCCTGACCGGCGTGATCGGATTTGCGCTTGGTCAAACTCTGCCGCCGGTGACATCCACTGAGGCCCAGGTTTTTGATCCCGTGTCCGAAGACTGGCACGGAAATGTCAGACGGTCACATTGGTCGAACTGAAACGTCAGCTCAGCCCCATGAGCTGCGGATCAAAGGGATAAGTGGTCAGGTTCTCATACCCGTCCTCGGTGATTAGAACCTGATCCTCCAGCTTGATAGAGAAATCTCCGCCAACCTCTCCAACGGCAGCCTCAACACACAGGACCATGCCGGGTTCGAGCGCGTAGTCGTAAGAGCCCGCCACTGCCTTGTCCGGATAAGCAACCAGAGGCCACTCATCGCACAAGCCGACGCCGTGCATCAGGCAGCCGTATTTCTGCGCCTGGAACTTGTCGTCCAGCTTATGCGCATTGGCCGTCAGTTCGGGGATCATCACGCCGGGCTTCAGCATCTCCATATTGGTCATGATATGCTCATGCGCGTGCTGCATGGCATAGACCATGTCGGGCCGGGGTTTTTCGTCGCCGATCCACCATGTGCGCGAGATATCAATACAGATGCCATATGAACCGATGAGGTCGGTGTCAAAAGCGATGATCTCGTTCTGTTGCGTGATCCGGGGGCCGCATTCCTGAAACCACGGGTTTGTTCGCTGGCCCGAGGCCAGCAGGCGGGTTTCGATCCATTCGCCGCCGCGCCGGATGTTTTCGCCGTGCAGAACTGCCCAAATGTCGTCTTCCGAGGTTTTGCCGTCTCCCACATTGGCGCGCGCGAATTTCTCCATTTCCGCCACAGCGGTTTCGCAGGCGTGATTGGCACAGCGCATGGCAAGGATTTCGTCCGGGCCTTTGATGGCGCGGGTCTTTTCCGTCGCCTCTTCGCCTTCCATGATTTCGAAGCCTTGCGCCTCAAGCGCACGCAAGCCGTGCAGCATGATCTTGTCCACGCCGAGGCGTTTGTTGCCGCCACCATGTTCGTCGATCAGAACGCGCACCTCGTTTGAGAACACGTCCGCGGCCACGTCGACCTTGTCACCGCGGTCAAAGTAGAACAGATCAGCTCCGGATCGTTGCTCGCGCACCAGTGGATTGAACGTGGAAAGAAACGGAGAGTTCTTATAGTCCCAAATCACCATGTAGCCGTCGGCGCACAACAAGACGGCGCGGAATGGGTTATGCGTGTTCCACAACTGCATGTTGGTGCTGTCGGTGGCATAACGGATGTTCAGCGGGTCGAACATCAACAGCCCGCCATAGCCGCGATCGACAATGGCCTGCGTCAACCGTTTCCACCGGTGTTCGCGCATCCGGGCCAGATCAGGCAGGGCAAGGCCAGCCTTTTCCCATTCTGAAAACGCAAGCTGCGTCGGGCCGATCTCGATCCGGTCGTTTTCATTCGGGGTGCCATCACCAAGGGTCGCACCTTTGGTCGGGTCGATCTTGCGAGTGTCGCGGTAGTGTCGGTTCATGGTGGGTCTCCCTGCCTGTTCTTTGAGCGTGAAGAATCAATCTCCGGACGTCTTGAAGGTTTGCGACCGTGCGTTCGTCGCTTTTTGACCGACAAGCGGAAATTCTGATGATACGTCAAATTCATGACGACCATTCTTCAGACTTCAATTCCGTATGACCCGTTGGACAAACGCCCATTGCCAGGCATTCAGCCAGCAAGCATGGACAGCTGGTTGCACCACGATGATGCGTTCGCCGCCCAGATGCAAAGACGCGAGGACCTTTTGGTCAGTCATCGTTCGGATGTTCTGGCGATGGATGCAGGTGCTAAACCCGCTGCGCAGGAGTTGTTGGATCTTGTCCTGAACCAAGTCTATCCCGAGTGCACAGATCACGTCGCTCGCCCGGACGGGACAGGTGTTTCGATCGATCAGGATCAGCCATTGGATACGCTGTGCCGATTGGCGCAGGAAGATTTCTGCATCCTGCAAAAGCAGGGGGATGAACACGTGCTCACTGGAGCCATCCTGTGTTTTCCTGCCAGTTGGCGTTTATCCGAAAAATTCATGCGGCCCCTGATCGACATCCATCTGCCTGTTGACAGCTACAACGTCGACATCGCCCGGCGGGTTCAGCGTTTGTTTGACGGGATACAACCGGGGCGCCCTCTGTGGCGGTTCAATGCGCTGTGGTATGAGGACGCCGAGCTGCATCAACCCCGCAGCGCAAACGACCGGCGGGCCCCGCAGAAACCAGGACACGCGCGGTTCCTGCGAAGTGAGCGGCAGACGCTGTTGCGACTGCCTGAGACACAGGCCGTGGTTTTCTCAATCCATACATATGTTCTGGCGGCAGAGCAGGTGTCAAAAATGGAAAACCCCGCCTGATGGCGGGGCCTCCAAGGAGGGTCATTTCATACCAGGCTACATGCCCAGCGCGCTGGCAGCGCCCGCAAGTGCCCCGCTTGTGCTGAGAGCGGAGATCGCGACCGAATATACCAGCACCTGAGTGTTCAGGCGGAAGTCTTCGCCCCTTATCAGGTTCACAGCGGCCAAAGAGGCCGCAATCGGGACGGACACGCTTGCCACGGCACCCGTCAATCCCCAACTGGTCAGTCGGAGGATATCGCTGGGTTGCTCGTGGACGAGGGGGGGCGTGTCGTCCCGATCGGTAGGCTGCTCGATAGGTTCTGTCCGAAAAGCGATGCTGAGCAACTGCTCATCCGACAGCTGGATTGGCCGGGCTACTGGGGTCAGCGCCTTTTTTTCTGGCTCATCCAGGTCTTCTGCGTCAGTGACATTCAGTCCGGCAAACGGGCCTGTCACTGCCTCGAAAATCTGCTTTCTGTCACGCGGCCTGCTTGGGGCCAGCGTGTCAAATGCGCTCATGAATTGTTCGATAGTCAAAACGGTGTTGGGCGACAGCCATTCGACCCGCTGGGTCGCGCAGACGTCAACCATTCTGTAAAGGATTACGACCAGCATCAACTCGGTAACTTCGCTGTCATCCAATAGGGGGGAAACTGGAGTCACTGTGATCGTCAGCCGGTTATTCGGCAGGGTGACAATAGGTCTCTGGATTGTCTTCAGACCTGCAGCGCGGTTAAGGCGATCGAACCGGTCTTCGGTTTCGGCGACCTTGGTATCCAGCGTCAGGCGCACCAAATACTGGCTGGACACAATGCTTGCTTCGGTGTCGTTCTGCAGAGACTTACGCTCGACCAGGTGACCATAGTCCGCAAGGGTCTTGGCAACGATGTCGCTGAACCGCTCGACCGCGTTTTCGGCCTTACCGTTGAATTGCAGACCACCGTGATAGCTGTGCTTCGGAGTCACTGCGCTGTCCTTTGTCGCATCCTGTGTTTGGAAACAATCTAGCAAGCGATCTGGGGCAGATTTGGGCAAAAATGGAAAAAAATGAGAAATCGCGGGGATTGATTACGCTATGGAAACCTAGGCATTTTAAGGGCTTTTTGACGTCTGTGGCGACAATGTGGCCGAAATCGGGTGTAACTGCCGGAATCCCGAGCCTGCTTCAACCGTCGATTCGGGCAGCCATTATTGCAATGGATTGTTGGTAAACCGAGGCGGCATTCCACTGTTGAATGACAGCAAAGTTTGGCTGACCCTGTTGATAGCCGCGACCGGGTTTCCAGCCCTTCTTACGTAGAAAATTAGCGGTTGAGGCCAGAGCATCCGTCATATTGTAAAAGTCGACCTGACCGTCGCCGGTGGCATCAACCCCGTATTGCATGGCATTGCCCGGCAGGAACTGGGTGTGCCCAAGTTCGCCATGTTTTGCCCCTTTTGTCGCCGTCGTAATGCTGCCTTGATCGACCAGCTTCAGCGCTCCGATTGCGTGAGGAGTGAAAAAGTCGGACCTGCGGCAGTCGTAGGCCAGTGTTGTGATTGCGGAAACAACCTGACTGTCGCCCATGAAGTTTCCGAACCCGGTTTCCATACCGTGAATGGCGATCAGTACCCCGGCCGGTACGCCGTATTGGCGTTCTAGCGCTGCATAGAATTGCGGGTTGCGTGCTTTACGTTTGCGCCCCTGCGCCACGATGGTGTCTGCCCCGCGTACGCGCATGAACTTGTCCAAGGAATATTTAAAGCTTTTCTGATTGCGGTCCGCAGCGATCGTGCGCGTGGCGTACTGCGTTTGTGCCAGCGCCTGCAGCCCCTTCTTTTTGACGCCAGCACGCTTGGCCTGTTTCGCAAAGTCCTTTTTCCATGCTTCGAAGCCGTTACTGGTGTTTCCGCAAGGAGCGGCGGCTGCAACTGTGGGAAGGGACAGGGCAAGTATAAGAGCAAATCGCAGCATCAGTGAAATCCAGGCAAGTGAAATGTTATGGATAGGGTACGTGGCATTCGCTAATCCGAAAAGAGGTTAGTACAGGTCCAACTCTCCGGTACCTTTCAAGCTTTCAAACCACTCTTCAGGCGTTTTGTCTATCTTGGCGTGTTTGACCATCATCGCGTTCATGTTCGGTAACTCAGACGAGTCCGGCCATTCCTCCGGCCGCCACAGGTTCGCGCGTATCACACATTTGGGGCAGTGTGCGAACACTGTTTCGACATGGATGACCAAGGCCAGTTTCGGCGAGCGGTTGTTTATTGTCATGCTATCCAGCAAGTCGCGATCTTTGCATAAACGGGCAGTGCCACGAAGACGCAGAGTTTCCATCTTGCCCGGCACGAAGAATATCAGGCTGACGCGTGGGTCCAGCAAAATATTGTGGAATGTATCCACGCGCTTGTTGCCGGGTCGGTCAGGGATTGCGATCAGGGTGTCGGATACCACATTTACGAAGCCTTCTGGATCACCTCGGGGCGAGATGTCCAAATGACCACCTGGATTGGCCGACGCAATCAGGCAGAATGTGGACTTGGCAATAAAGTCGCGGCACATCTGGTCCAGCCCGGACAGCTCTTTGGCGATGATCTGGGGCAGGGGCGCGCCGGTTATTCGCTCCAGTTCATCGCTCGAAGTCACGAAATCTGTGAATTGAGAAAAGGGGGCGTCTGATGACATGCGATCTCTCCTAACCGGGTGGGCCGAGTGTGAGAGATCGTACCAAACGAAACAAGGGCGCCCAAATGGACGCCCTTGAGTATTCTAACCCTGAACAGGATCAGCAGCTGTAGTACATGCCGTATTCAACCGGGTGCGGGGTGTGCTCGTAGGTTTCGACTTCTTCCATCTTCAGTGCGATGTAGCCGTCGATCTGGTCTTTGGTGAACACGTCACCCTGCAGCAGGAAGTCGTGATCCGATGCCAGAGCTTCCAGAGCTTCGCGCAAGCTGCCGCAGACGGTCGGGATGTCGGCCAGTTCTTCGGCAGGCAGATCGTACAGGTTCTTGTCCATGGCTTCGCCCGGATCGATCTTGTTCTTGATACCGTCCAGACCAGCCATCAGCAGAGCGGCAAATGCCAGGTAGGGGTTCGCCGCTGGATCGGGGAAACGAGCCTCAACGCGCTTGGCTTTCGGGCTTTCGGTCCACGGAATACGGACGCAACCCGAACGGTTACGGGCCGAATAGGCGCGCAGAACTGGGGCCTCAAAGCCCGGGATCAGACGCTTGTAGCTGTTGGTCGCCGGGTTGGTGAAGGCGTTCAGCGTTTTGGCGTGCTTCAGGATGCCGCCGATGAAGTACAGTGCCTCATCCGACAGGTCGGCGTATTTGTCGCCTGCAAACAGCGGCTTGCCGTCTTTCCAGATCGACATGTTCACGTGCATGCCGGTGCCGTTGTCACCTGCGATGGGCTTCGGCATGAACGTGGCCGATTTGCCGTATGCGTGCGCGACGTTGTGGATGATGTATTTGTACTTCTGCAGCTCGTCCGCCTGTTTGGTCAGGCTGTCGAAGATCAAGCCCAGCTCGTGCTGGCACGAGGCAACCTCGTGGTGGTGCTTGTCGACCTTCATACCCAGACGCTTCATGGTCGACAGCATTTCCGAGCGCAGGTCCTGCGCTTCGTCGATGGGGTTGACCGGGAAGTAGCCGCCCTTGACGCCCGGACGATGGCCCATGTTGCCCATCTCGTACTCGGTATCGGTGTTCCACGACGCGTCAGTTGCATCAACTTCGTATGATACTTTGTTGATACTGTTCGAGAAACGGACGTCATCGAACAGGAAGAATTCGGCCTCGGGTCCCATGTAAGCAACGTCGCCGATACCGGACGCTTTCAGGTACGCTTCGGCTTTCTGGGCTGTGCCGCGCGGGTCACGTTCATAAGCTTCACCGGTGTCGGGTTCGACAACCGAGCAGTGCACACAGATGGTTTTTTCCGCGTAGAACGGATCGACATAGGCGCTGTCGGTATCGACCATCAGTTTCATGTCCGATGCTTCGATCGACTTCCAGCCCGCGATGGACGAACCGTCGAACATGAAGCCTTCTTCCAGGAAGTCTTCGTCAACCTGGTCGGCCATCAGCGTGACGTGCTGAAGCTTGCCGCGGGGATCAGTGAAGCGAACGTCGACGTACTCGGCGTCCTCGTCTTTGATCAGCTGAAGAACTGCGTCCTTGCTCATAACTTAATATTCCTCTGCTTTGAGTTTGTTACAGTGCTTCCGGGCCGGTCTCACCGGTCCGAATGCGAATGGCTTGTTCAACAGGCGAGACAAAGATCTTGCCGTCGCCGATCTTGTCGGTCTTTGCTGCCGCGACGATAGCGTCGATGGCTGCGTCGACCTGATCGTCGTCCAGCACAACCTCGACCTTCACCTTGGGCAGGAAATCGACGACATATTCCGCGCCGCGATACAATTCGGTGTGGCCCTTCTGACGGCCAAAGCCCTTAACCTCGATCACGCTGAGACCCTGGACGCCGACATCCTGCAGCGCCTCTTTAACCTCATCGAGTTTGAACGGCTTGATGATCGCTTCGATCTTCTTCATCCCGGGCTCCTATTAACTCTTGTCAGTCAGGCACTGACCACGTCTAAAATCGGGCGGCAATGTGATTGCGATATCGGCCCATACAAGGTGTTGAGAAACTAGGCGATGGGTCAAATTTTGATCGACTTGCACAAAAAATAAGCGAAATTGAATCGCCAAGGGATTTGAGATGACGGAATTGCTGACAGCGGCGCAGATGCGAGCAATTGAAACAGCGGCGATTGAGTCAGGTCAGGTGACCGGGCTGGAAATGATGGAGCGAGCCGGTCGCGGGGTCGTCGAGGCGATTTTCGAGGAGTGGCCTGAACTGTCAAGAACGTCTGGCACTGCCGTGGTTTTGTGCGGTCCCGGCAACAATGGCGGTGATGGGTTCGTCGTTGCGCGGCTGTTGAAAGAGTGGGGTTGGGAGATCGAGGTTTTTCTGTTTGGCGATCCGGAAAAGTTGCCGCCGGATGCGAAGGCGAACTGTGAACGGTGGAGCAAAATTGGAGATATCGAAGGCAGTAATCCAGTAGCGGGCGAATTGCTGAAAGCCGACTTTGACCTTGTTATTGACGCCGTGTTCGGAACAGGGTTGTCGCGACCGCTTTCTGGAGACGCCAAGGCGTTTTGCCGTGAGATGTTCAAGGTTGGCATTGATGTGGCTATCGATGTTCCCTCTGGATATTGTTCCGATAGCGGGAAGTTTCTGGACGAGGAAACACAGTTCTACGATGGACCCGAGGTCGTCGGTCTCATTGTAACGTTCGAACGCAAGCGGCTTGGCCATAAAATTGGCCTTTTGGCGGATCAGGCGGAAACGTTGAAGGTCAAGGAAATTGGAATTGCCGATTTTGTTCCGTCTTTTCGACGGAACTCTTCCATTCAATACGAGACCGGGAATTCCCGCTGGCAAGTGTCAGAAAAGTACCCTTCCAATCTCCGAACGAACAAAGCGATGCACAAGTACTCTCATGGTCACGCCCTGATTATTTCTGGTGACTCCGGAAAGACTGGCGCGGCGCGATTGGCAGCGCGCGGTGCTTTGCGGATTGGGGCCGGGTTGGTAACGTTGGGTGTCCCGCCGGCCGCGCAGATGGAAGTTGCGGCGCAGGTCACGGCCATCATGTTGCAACGGGTTGAGGGTGGTGAGGGGTTGTCCGATGTTCTCAACGACGAGCGGTTGAATGCGCTTTGTCTTGGCCCTGGTCTGGGATTGGAGCGTGCGCGGGCTTTGGTTCCGGTTGCTCTGGCTGCAAATCGGGCGACAGTTTTGGATGCGGACGCTTTGACCGCGTTTGCGGACGACCCTGCGGTTCTGTTTGACCAATTGCACGATAATTGCGTTCTCACACCGCATGGTGGAGAGTTCGCCCGGCTTTTCCCGGATGTTGCTGAGAAGTTGACTGCGGTTCCCACCAAAGGCCCAGCCTATTCCAAGGTCGACGCAACGCGTGAGGCGGCCACGCGGGCAGGATGTGTGGTTCTGTTCAAGGGGCCGGACACGGTGATTGCCGCGCCGGATGGGCGCTGTGCGATCAATTCGGCCCATTATGAGCGTTCGGCACCGTGGTTGGCGACGGCTGGCTCTGGCGATGTGCTCGCCGGGTTTATCACCGGGTTGCTGGCGCGAGGGTTCGCCCCAATGCAGGCAGCGGAAACGGCAGCCTGGCTGCATGTTGAATGCGCGCGCCAATTTGGCCCCGGGCTGATTGCCGAGGACTTACCCGAGCAATTACCTGCGGTTTTTCAAAGTTTGGCTAAATGACGCATGGGCGGAAATTAGCTGCTTTTTTCAGCGCTCGGCAAGAAATGGCCGCACGTATACGCATCAGTGCATGTCATTCCTTTTGAAAGACTTCGGACAGAGTGGCAGACTTGTACGTGGATTTTCCTACCAACGAAATCTTGGTGGCCAAATCTTTGATATGATTAAAATTTACTTTCTGCCGATTTGAGCCGTAAGGCAGAAACTCTAAACGCGACTAACTCGGTTCCTTGCGGAGTGGCCCGTCACATCGGTTTTTCTTTTGGCGGTTGCCACAAACGAAACGTTCAAGGTGAATAAAATGACAGTGAATTTGAAACTCCCCTCGGTTGCCGCTGTTCTGGCGATGACCACGGCGATCCCTGCTTCTGCTGAACTAAAGTACGAAAACAACAGCGGCGGTTATGTGGTGCTGTACGGTCAGCTCGATCCGGTGATCGTATCGGTCGATGACGGCCAGGAGACCGAGACCCGGTTGTTGGACAATGACCTGTCCAACAGCCGCGTAGGTTTGCGCGTCATGCAACCCTATGGCAGCAATGAGTTCATGTTCCGGTTTGAAACCGGTCTGGGTCTGCCAAGTACCGGGACAGCCAACCAGGATGGTACCAACACCAACGGTTGGAGCCGGGAAGATATCCGCCACGTCGATTTCTCACTCAAGGGTGGATACGGCAAGTTCTCTGCCGGTCAGGGCAGTATGGCCTCGGACGGAGCTGCCGAGACTGATTTGTCCTACGTCGGGACGGCTTTGTATTCTTTCACGAACGATGAAAACGGCGCTTTTTTCTACCGGGGAGCAGATGGTATCCTGAGTGGCATCACCGTTGGCGACTCGGCCAGCAACTTTGATGGCGCGCGTCGGGGCAGGGTCCGGTATGACACGCCCGATTTCAATGGCTTCTCAGCGGCGATTGCTTATGGTCAGAACATCCTGTCCAGCAGCGACGACGACGATTATTACGATCTTGCGGTCAAGTACCGGAACACTTTCACCAACGGTGTCGAGTTCGCAGCGAGCCTTGCCTACGCAGTAAGGGATTTCGACGGCCAACCCGGCGAGCGCAAGGATACCATCGGGTCCGCGTCGGTCCTGTTGCCCAGCGGGTTCAGCTTTACTGCAGCCCTCGGCACGCGGGACGATACCTCTACCGGCGCCAGCGACCCGGACTATTGGTACACTAAACTTGCTTATGAAGGGGATTGGGTGTCCTGGGGTAAAACCGGCGTTGGTATCGACTATTTCGACGGTTCTGATTTTGAAAATCAGGGGTCCAGCACCAAGTCCTGGGGTATTGCCGTTGTCCAGCGGATCGACGCGATCAACACAGACGCCTACCTGAAATACCGTAACCACGATTTCGACGACACGGTCGACTTTGACAAGAACGAAGCCTGGGTACTGGGTGCGCTCTGGAAGTTCTGACGACGTTTCCCCGTAAACTAACGGCGCCCCAGTCTGGCTGGGGCGTTTTTTTTGTTCAAATCGGCGGCAAAACAAGGCTGATCTGGCCATTGCCTCTTGCACGTAAGCGGCTGGGCAAATAGAAGGCGTCAAATTTGCCCGGCGCGCCGTTTTGCGCGCCCCGAATCCTATGGGGACTACCATAATGCAGGTTACCGAGACGCTGAACGAAGGTCTGAAACGCGGCTACAATATCATCGTATCCGCAGCCGAGCTGGACGACAAAGTTAACGAGAAACTGGTCGAAGCGCAGCCGGAAGTCGAAATGAAGGGTTTCCGCAAAGGCAAAGTGCCGATGGCATTGCTGAAAAAGCAGTTCGGTCAGCGCCTGTTGGGCGAAGCGATGCAGGAAAGCATCGATGGTGCGATGAACCAGCATTTTGAAGACAGCGGCGAGCGCCCTGCGCTTCAGCCTGAGGTCAAAATGACCAACGAAGACTGGAAAGAAGGCGACGACGTCGAGGTCGCAATGTCCTATGAGGCGCTGCCCGCGATCCCCGAAGTTGATCTGAAATCTGTCGAGCTGGAGAAGCTGGTCGTCAAAGCAGACGACGCAGCCATCGAAGAAGCCCTGAACAATCTGGCCGAAACCGCTCAGGATTTCAAAGCGCGCCGCAAGGGTTCCAAAGCCAAAGACGGCGATCAGGTTGTGATCGACTTCGTCGGCAAAGTTGACGGCGAAGAGTTCGAAGGCGGTTCGGCTGAAGACTATCCGCTGGTTCTGGGTTCCAACAGCTTCATCCCCGGCTTCGAAGAGCAGCTGGTTGGCGTGAAGGCCGAAGAAGTCAAAGACGTCAACGTTTCCTTCCCCGAAGAATACGGCGCAGAGCATCTGGCCGGTAAAGACGCCGTATTCACCTGCACCATCAAAGAGGTGAAGGAACCCGTTGCTGCAGAAGTAAACGACGAGCTGGCGACCAAGTTCGGCGCAGAAGATCTGGCCGCACTGAAAGGTCAAATCGCCGAGCGTCTGGAAGCGGAATATTCCGGTGCATCCCGCGCGGTTATGAAGCGTGGCCTGCTGGACGCGCTGGACGAGAAGGTCTCGTTCGACCTGCCTCCGTCGCTGGTTGAAGCCGAAGCCAAGCAGATCGCACATCAGCTGTGGCACGAGGAAAATCCGGAAGTGGAAGGTCACGACCACGCCGAGATCGAGCCCACAGACGAGCACAACAAGCTGGCCGAACGCCGCGTGCGTCTGGGCCTACTGTTGGCTGAACTGGGTCAGAAGGCCGAGGTTGAGGTCACCGACTCCGAGATGACCCAAGCGATCATGAACCAGGCACGTCAGTACCCTGGTCAGGAACGTCAGTTCTTTGAATTCGTGCAGCAGAACGCTCAGATGCAGCAACAGCTGCGCGCGCCGATCTTCGAAGACAAAGTCATCGACTATGTCTTTGAACTGGCTCAGGTCGCGGACAAAGAAGTCAGCAAAGACGATCTGCAGAAAGCCGTCGAGGCACTGGACGAGGAGTAATCCTCGTCCGCCCATCCCCATGGGCACAAAAAAATACGGAGCCGTCTGGAAAAAGACGGCTCCGCTTGGGTGGCTTTAACCTATGAGGTGAGGGGGTCAGGCCTCATGAGCAAAAGCACGGGGGGTTCTTAGCAGAGCGGTCTTCTGCTCCGGCGTGAAGCGGTCCGAAAGCGCTTCGATCAGTTTCAGCACTGAATCAACTTCGGCTTTCGATGTTGCCGAACTCATCTGTTCGACAAAGTATTTTTCCAACTGCGTCAGAGGCTGGTGGTCATAATTCGCGGCACTTGGCTTGGCCTTTGCCCGTTCGACCAGTTCCAGAGCCTGTTCGTCGGTCAGGAAGACATCGTGTTCAATGTCGGCGTAATCCCGAATTCCAGCGATCCGTTCGTCCGAGCAATCCATCAACGCAGCCATGGCGACAACCTTACCCATCGGCTTGGCAGTTCCAAGATAATCGTAAGGCGCATTGCCGGATCGTTGCAGGACGCGGTTCATCACCGGGTCGATCACGGCGATAGAGTCCAGAACACCGGCCATCTTGGCATATTCGAACGAGCCGATCATTACCTCGCTGGTGACGTAAGAAACGGAGTTTTCTCCGCGTCCTCGCCCAAGCTTTTTGGTATCGACGCAAAACCGGGTTGCTTCCCAGACCTGCGCGCTGCGGATCGGCGGTTCGCCGTCCAGAATTGAATGAAAAACGTCGGACAGCATGTGTGGCCCGGTCGTTTGCAGTAGTCGCATGCACCCAACGACGTCCCCCTCGTCGTTGATGCTGACTACATGTGCTGGATGAAGGTCGTCAAAATGGTCGCGTTCGCGCCCATCGACAATGTTTACATCCCAACCAAGGCGGTCGCCGAAAACGCGCGCGCGCAGTTTGTACATCTCGTCCAAGACATGCTTAAACTTATTTTGGTTGATACCATCAATTACGATGATCATTTCCATCCCCCTACAGTCTGGTTACCGTAAGGATGACGTTAACTTAGATTTGAGCTAAGACTATTGGGGGTTTCCCGTATTTTTTAATCTTTTTTGATTATCCTGGGGCAATTAGGCCCAATCCAATAGCTCTTCCAATGGCTTGCGGTGTTGTCAACGCGCCCATTTTTTCGCGGCCAGACCGCATGTGAACTTCGACGGTTCGGTGTGAAATTGACAGGATATCACCGATGTCCTGCTGTGATTTTCCATCCGCAACCCACTGCAGGATCTCTTTCTCTCGCGTCGAAAGAGCTGGTAAATAGAGCGCTTTGGCCAACAGGCCAGACTGCATCACGGTATCATGCGCTGTAACTGCGGCCATCTGCAGGTCCCCCATCACATGTTTCTTCAGCTTTGCCCACTCGGAATCCGAGCAATTTCGGGTCACATTCAGCAGGCCACATTCCCCGTACGGGCCACGTACCGGAACGGTTAAGCCACGGGAAGTAATGCCAAAATCATGCGCATCCCGAAAAACCGAATGGAACTTTTCGTCGTGATTAAATCTGCCCCAGTCCACCGGAGCGATGCTGAGCGCAGATTGATACAAGGTCGGATCGAAATGGTGGAAACCTTGGCTGCCATAGTGAATCTTCCATTCGTCCGGGTAGTTGGCATATCCCTGAACATCACCCTTTACAGGGTTAAAAGTGGCGTAAGATGCGTAATCGAATCCCAATTCATCGCAGACAGCATTAATTATGTCGGCTGCCGACTTTTCCTCGTGGTCGATCGCGGCCAAGTCTATAAGTTTCACCTGTCCAACCTTTGCGGCGGCAAATCTTTCCCCAAAGAAATGCCAAGTCTGTCCATTTCACCGAATACGTTGCGTCAACTGTGGTGCCTGACGCAAGCTAATTATACATATCGCTTAAGCATAATGCGTGGTTATGGCAACAGAATACCTTAGCGATTGCATAAGTCATTATTGCAACCTTTACGCTAATGACAAGTTATATCCTTACCCAACGTCACTCTGACCTTAGGCCAGTTTCAACCAGCATCCCGGCGGCCTTCGCCTCGGGGTAGTAACCTTTGGCATAAAGGAAGATAGCCCGCTTCTGGTCGCCATCTGACAAGAGCCACGCCCCACGCAGGTATTTTCCGGCGAACTCCAGATTGGTGTCTGCATCCAACAAACCCTGTGCGTTGCCTTTGTACCCCATGGATCGCGCTGTCGCGGGTAGGATCTGCAGCAACCCGTAATAGGGGCTGTTGACCGCCCATGGCCGGTGCGTGCTTTCCCTTATGGCGAGCTTGTGCAACAGCTCGCGTGGCAATTCATAATGGTCAGCCCACTTGTTGATTGAGGCGCGCAATTCAGGGGTTTCGTTGGGGTATAGCGGCGGATCAAAAGGGGCATTGCGAGAGCTCTGCTTGCCATCCAGGCCACCGCAGGCAGCCAGGGCAGGTGCGCCGAGTAATGCAACAAGTAGAGCGCGTCGCGTGTAGTGGGGCATGTGTAGTCTCCGGATGGGGTTTGGGGCATGATAGTCCTGCCGAACGCAACCGCAAGCAGACAGCCAGCCCGCGTGCTGATTTATGCCGGGTCTCGCTGCGTCACAATCCGGTGCCAGAGTGTTCCTTATTGATCAGCTCGAAAAGACGGGTTGTCACATATCGACCTGGAACCACAAAATGATATCCGCAAACCAGATCTTGTTCTCTGTCGCGCGAAACTGAACGGTGTTATTGATCCCCGGGTTCAGAACAGTTCCGGGGAAGGTCTCCCATAATCCACGAATGTCGCCGCCCGACATGGATGGGCCGTAGATAAAGGTATCGTTTATCTCGATCTGAAAGGCCCCTCCGGACGGCGTTGCCCAGGCTTTGAAGGCGAGGATCGGTTTCGCGCGGTTGGTTCCGATGATCAGGTTGGAAGGGATTGGGTCGCTGAAGGTTTGGCTTTCTCCGGGGTTTAAAGAGAATGAGCCGTCGTTCACAACGATGTAGTCGCACAAGGATGCCATGGTGGTTTCTCCTGCCGGATCGCGGTCCGCCCAGATGCGCGATCACGCAATTTGCTAATAAAATGAACTTCAAAAAAATACGACTGGGGCGGCAGGGGCCGCGTGACCATAGGATAGCACAATTTCCATCCAGATTCATGGTCGGGCCGGACGTCGCTCGTTGTCACGGCCTGAGGGTCGAACACAAAAAAGGCCGCGCCTTTCAGCGCGGCCAATCAATCTTTCAAAAGTAGCCAGATCAGGCTTTGGCTTCGTCTTCCTCAGCCGGGGCCTCTTCGGCAACCAGATCGTCATCGTCAGAAGCTGCGGATCCGATATCGTCAAACAGTTCGGCGATTTCGAATTCTGCGGCGGCCTCTTCTTCGGCAGCCAGTTCCTGGATCGACTTGCCCGAAGCCTGCAGTTCGGCTTCTTCTTGCGAGCGGGCAACGTTCATCTGGATCTTGACTTCGACTTCGGGGTGCAGCTTGACCGCCAGCGAGTGCAGGCCCAGCTCTTTGATCGGTGCGATCAGAGCGATCTGCTTTTTGTCGACGGTGAAGCCAGCCTCGGTTGCGGCATCTGCGGCGTCACGCGGGGTGACCGAACCGTACAGAGCACCAGCATCCGATGCCGAGCGGATCACGATGAACTGCTGACCGTCCAGCTTTTCAGCCAGAGCTTCAGCTTCTTTCTTGGTTTCCAGGTTGCGCGCCTCAAGCTGCGCTTTCTGGGCTTCGAACGACGCGATGTTGGCGTTCGATGCGCTCAGCGCTTTGCCTTGGGGCAGCAGAAAGTTGCGGGCGTAGCCAGGCTTGACGTCAACGACGTCGCCCATCTGACCCAGTTTCGCAACGCGTTCCAGCAGGATAACTTGCATTTCAGTCTCTCCTTACTTCACAGCGTAGGGCAGCAGGGCGAGGAAGCGGGCGCGCTTGATAGCACGGGCCAGTTCACGCTGCTTTTTCGCCGAAACGGCGGTGATGCGCGAGGGAACGATCTTGCCACGCTCAGAGATGTAGCGTTGCAGCAGACGGGTGTCTTTGTAATCGATCTTCGGCGCGTTATCGCCCGAGAACGGGCAGACCTTGCGGCGGCGGAAAAATGGTTTTGCGGCCATGGTATATGTCCTTTCGTCAGGCGTTGATCAGCGGCGCTCGCGGCGGCCTTCGCGCTCGTCGCGCTTCTGCATCTGGACCGAAGGGCCCTCGTTGTGCTCGTCGACCTTGATGGTCAGAACGCGCATAACATCGTCATGCAGGCGCATCAGGCGCTCCATTTCCTGAACGGCGCCAGCGGGGGCGTCGGTCTTCAGGAAGGAATAGTGACCCTTGCGGTTCTTGTTGATCTTGTAGGCCATCGTCTTGACGCCCCAGTACTCGCTTTCGACGACGTTGCCGCCGTTGTCAGCCAGAACGGTGCCGAAATGTTCGACGAGGCTTTCTGCCTGCGCGTTGGACAGGTCCTGACGCGCGATCATTACATGCTCATACAGTGGCATGTGCACTCCTGTTTATATCAAGGCGCATTTCAAAGGCGGGGCCGGTTCGTCCTTCGCGACCCTGCCACGAGAGGCTGCGCGATTCATAACTCTTGCGAAGGATGGCCCCATATACACCATTCGCGTCGGGGGGCAAGGGCCGTCACACATGCCTTGGTGAAGTCGCGCTATTTCCATTGCGCTGCCCAATTCCTGACTCTTTTCGGCTCAAAGTTGTTTTACATACCGGGAACTAACCGGACAGACCGAACCAAAGACGGCAACGTGAACTAGGGTACAGAGAAATGACCGCGATGAACACGAATACCATCGAGAAGTCTGCGAACAGCACGACTTATGATCAATCGGTTCCAATTCTTATCGCATTTGCGCCGAATTGGAGGGCACGCACTATTCTGGCACGCGTCGCCGGGGCGTTTTTGATCATTGTGGCGTTTTCCATGTGGCTGATGTCGGGTGCGGTGATGGCAACCGAGGTTTGGCCGATCAAGCTGGCTGCGTCGCTGACGTTCCTACTGATCGGTGTCAGCCTGCTGACCATTCAGGTGCTCGATGCGCGCCCCGATGCCTATTTTGATCCGATCCGCCGCGAAGTACGCGTGCTGCAAAAGAATGAAAACGGGCGTCCTCAGACAGTACTGCGCCGCAGCTATGACACCCTGGGTGGTGCCCGGTTCGATGATGATCAGGTCGAACTCTATGACGTGGACGGTAGCCTGCTGATGAAATTGCCGCTGCAATCGGCGGATGTTGGCCGAGCGCTGAAGGGCCAATTGAGCGGAAGTGTAACGATCTTCGCCTGATTTTCACTTCTGTTCATTTAGGAACAGAAATTGTTAGAGAATAAGTCTTGTGTGCCGCCCTTGGGCGGCACATTTTCTTTATCGAGCATTCCGATTGGTTTGCATTCACAACATTTTTGGAGATTTTCATGAAATCCACCCTTCTTGCTGCTGCACTGGCCGTATCGGCGACCTCGGCATTTGCCAGCGCCGAGAAATACGTTTTGGACCCCAGCCACAGCCAGGTTGTCTTCAACTATAACCACCTTGGTTTTTCCACCACGACTGGCATGTTCTCGGGCTTTGAGGGCGAGATCATGTTCGATCAGGAAAACCCGGCAGATTCCAGCGTGAGCGTGTCGATGCCAGTGGTCGAAATGATCACCGGCTGGAAGCCGCGCGAAGATCACTTCATGACCGAAGACTTTTTTGGCGTCGCCGAGGGTGACCTGATTTCGTTCACCTCGACCGGTATCGAAGTCACCGGTGAAAACACCGCGAACATCACCGGCGATCTGACCATGAATGGCGTGACCAAGTCGGTCGTTCTGGACGCGAAGCTGAACCAGGTTGGCGAGCATCCGATGGCGGGCAAGCCCTGGGCCGGATTTGATGCCACCACCACACTGGTCCGCAGCGAGTTCGATCTGGGACAGTTCGCACCGTTTGTTAGCGATGAGGTTGAGGTTCGTATTTCGGTAGAGGCGCAAAAGGCCGAGTAAGCCTGCCTTACGTGCAAAAAGAAACCGCCGGGACCCGTCAGGTCTCGGCGGTTTTTTTCTGTTCGACTATCTTTATTCAGCCTGAATGGCCGTCAGTTCGACGGTGACTTTGACTGCAAAAGCCAGCGAGTCTTCGGTCGGTTGTGACGTCCCGACATCATAGTCTAATCGGTTCAACTCCAACTCACCCTGCATCTTCGCGGTCCCATCTTGCAAGTCCAGCTCGAACGGAAGGGTAACGTCCATGGTTTTGTCCCGGATGGTCAATGTGCCGCGCGCCTCATAGGCCAAATCTGTTTTGAACAGATCCGCTTTAAAACTCGCGGTTGAAAACTGAGCGCTGTCAAAGAAATCCGCAGCAAGGGCTTGCTGTGTTACGGTGCCGATGGTCAATGAGCCGATGGCGATTGTCACATCGGCAGATCCCGCTGGTCCGGGTTCCGCCGGTTCGTCAAAAGTGATTGCCGCAGTCCAATCGGAAAACGCGCCGCTGACGGGGCTGCCCAACTGGGTGATCGTGATTGCCAAAGTGCCTTCCTGCACCTGCCAGTCGGATTGGACGGCCTCCAGTTCGGCAGATGCATTATCACCGGTCGGATGTGCCGAGTAGGCTCCGTCGAACCACCCGATGCTAAGAGCAACAGCCCAGATCACGACTGCTGCTACGACGGGGGCAGGTGAGTGCCATTGCGTTGGTGGTTCCGGCAATTCCACCTGTCCGGGCAGCATGCGGCGCAATGTGCTGTCTTTGTCGATTACATGGTGCTTGAGCGCGCCAACGATATGCAAAACCAGCGCACCCACCAGCACAAGCATCAGGACGAAGTGTAACCCGCCGCTTGCTTCGGCCAATGCGGGGGATTTGGGCACAAACGGCAGGTTCTGCCCGAACGGCCAGAGGATCGGTGCAAACCCTTCGGTGGCCGCATGGTGAATCCAGCCTGTCAGAGGAACCAGAACCAGCGAGCCATACAACAGCCAGTGGACGGTTTCCGCAGCAAATGCCTCGGGCTTGTTTTCAGCATTGAGCAACCCAGGCTTGGGTTGGCTGATCGCCCACAAGATACGGGCAAGCGCCACGAAAAAGACCGTGACACCGATAGTTTTGTGCAGCGAGAACAGCCGGGCCGCCTGTTGCAGGTCTTCCGGTGTCGTTGGAATGGCCGGGTCTTCAATTGCGTGGGCCAGTTCGTTCGCAAACCATCCAATCGGAAGCGCCGTCAGAATGAGCAAGGCCGTCAGCCAGTGGAAGGTTTTTGAAACGCCCCCGTAGCTTTGGGTGGTGTTGGCAATGGGCATTGGTTCACGACTCCGATCTGTTTGCTGCGACCACCCTAAATGCAGCGGAGGCCGACACAATAGCCTCTGACGCACAGAATGCGTGTCAGGATGCAGAGCTTGTGCCGCTCGTTCACTCGGTTTACACCCCATCGCAACCTAACGTCATCCAAGAGGTTGCAATGACACGCGCGTTCGTTTTTCCGGGGCAGGGCGCCCAAACCATCGGTATGGGCAAAGCACTGGCCGAGGCCTATCCGGCTGCAAAGGCAGTTTTCGACGAGGTCGATGAAGCGCTTGGTGAAAAGCTGAGCAACCTGATCTGGGAAGGTGATATTGCCGACCTGACGCTGACGCAGAACGCACAGCCGGCGCTGATGGCAACCTCGATGGCCGCGATGCGCGCGTTGGAGGCCGAAGGTGTTGCGGTCACGGACGCTGCATTTGTAGCTGGGCATTCGCTGGGGGAATACTCAGCGCTTGCGGCAGCTGGTGCGCTGTCGATTGCGGATACGGCGCGTTTGTTGCGGACACGTGGTCAGGCGATGCAAAGCGCCGTTCCGGTTGGTGAAGGCGCAATGGCCGCAATTCTGGGACTGGACCTTGAGGCCGTGCGTGCAGTCGCAGAAGAGGCCGCACAAGGCGCGGTCTGTCAGGCCGCGAACGACAACGACCCTACACAGGTTGTTGTTTCGGGAGCGAAGGCGGCCGTGGAACGTGCTGCCGAGATTGCCAAGGAAAAAGGTGCCAAGCGTGCTGTGATGTTGCCTGTGAGCGCCCCGTTCCATTGTGCGTTGATGCAACCCGCTGCTGATGAGATGGCAGAGGCGCTGGCTGCAGTTGAAATCAAGGCCCCGGCAGTTCCGCTAATTGCGAACGTGCGCGCCGAGGCTGTCAGCGACCCGGACCTGATCCGTCAGTTGCTGGTCGAGCAGATAACCGGTTCTGTGCGCTGGCGTGAAAGCGTGCTGTATATGGCGGCACAAGGCGTGACCGAGACGTGGGAGATCGGTGCAGGCAAAGCGCTTTCGGGGATGATCCGCAAGATCGACCGCGCGATTGCTGGCAAGGCTGTAGGCACGCCGGATGACGTGCAGAATATGGTTAAGAGCGAATCATAAGAACAACGTGCGACGCAAGTTGCGCTGCAAAGGGAAGATCGAATGTTTGATTTGACAGGTAAGAATGCGTTGATCACCGGTGCGTCCGGCGGGATTGGTGGCGAGATTGCGCGCGTGCTGCACGGTGCGGGGGCCACGGTTGCGCTGTCCGGCACACGTGTCGAACCGCTGGAGGCATTGGCCGCCGAACTGGGCGAGCGGGCGCATGTTCTGCCATGCAACCTGAGCGACGGCGAGGCTGTTTCCGCACTGCCAAAGCAAGCGGCTGAGGCGATGGGGTCGGTTGATATCTTGGTCAACAACGCTGGGATTACCCGGGACAACCTGTTCATGCGTATGTCGGATGACGAATGGCAGAGCGTGATCGACGTGAACATGACCTCGACCGCCAAGCTGTGCAAAGGCGTGCTGCGGGGTATGATGAAAGCGCGCTGGGGTCGGATCATCAACATTTCATCCGTCGTCGGTGCCACTGGGAACCCCGGTCAGGCAAACTATGCAGCGTCCAAGGCAGGTATGGTCGGTATGACGAAGTCGTTGGCCTATGAAGTTGCCAGTCGTGGGATCACGGCTAACGCGGTTGCGCCCGGCTTCATCACCACAGCCATGACCGACAAGCTGACCGACGATCAGAAATCGGGCATTTTGGGGCAGGTTCCCGCCGGTCGTATGGGCGATGCGTCGGAAATTGCGGCGGCTGTTCTGTATCTTGCCAGCCCCGAAGCTGGATATGTTACCGGAACCACCTTGCATGTTAACGGCGGTATGGCCATGTTGTGAGCGCGGACAGGGGCAGGTGCGAAAGCGTTTGCCTCGCGCGTTGTCTATGCTATAGGCGGCGCATAAATGCTGGGGTCGACCAAATGGTCGGCCTTCTACTTTCCCGGTCATCCGGGACCCAACCGCCCGCACCGGGCAAATCAAAGCCAGCCTGAGCGGGCAAGGGCAGAACCGGGCACTAGGCCCTGAAAACGGAATGAGGAATAGACATGAGCGACGTCGCAGATCGCGTTAAAAAGATCGTTGTTGAGCACCTGGGTGTTGAAGAAGACAAAGTGACCGAAAACGCGTCCTTCATCGACGATCTGGGCGCAGACAGCCTGGACACTGTTGAGTTGGTTATGGCCTTCGAAGAAGAGTTCGGCATCGAAATCCCCGATGACGCAGCCGAGACCATCCAGACATTTGGCGACGCCGTCAAATTCATCTCGGAAGCTTCCTAAAGCTTCGAAATAACTAAAAAGCGGCGCTTCCGGGCAACGGAGGCGCCGTTTTTTTGTGCCTTGTTCAATTCTGCCTTGCAAGGTGCCGTATTCGTTCGCAACCTTTTGCCCGAGGCACATAATTCAAAGCGGGCAGGGCATGATACGATCCACCCCTATGATCAATACGGCCCGTTTGACGCTGTGCGCCATGCGGCCAGAAGATTTCAACCGGTTCGCCGAGATTTGGCGCAACCCGTGCATCGTGCGACATATCGGCGGCAAGCCGCGGTCGCGCGGAGAGGCGTGGGATTCATTCCTTCGAAATGCCGGGCACTGGCAAATGGCCGGTTTTGGGCAATGGGCCGTGGTCCAGCAGTCGAATCGCCAGATGGTCGGTCAGGCGGGGTTCTTTTACGGTAACCGTTCGATTGGCGAGGATTTTGACAGTTTCCCCGAGGCAGGCTGGATTTTGGTCCCCGAGTCACAAGGGCAGGGCTTGGGGTTAGAGGCCGCGCAGGCCGCGCATGATTGGTTTGACCGGATCATGCCTGGGCCATTGGTTGCTATGGTGAATTCTGGGAATTCTGCCTCGAAAAAGCTGGCGAACAAGCTGGGGTATGCCCCGATGCGTGAATGCGCGTACAATGGCAGCGACGTTACGCTACTGCGCCGAAATGGTCCGCCGCCACGCCACTGACAATTTGAGACTTCCTGAATGCCGCAAACCGAACTTGGTTTGCCGATCCTGGTAAAACGGGCCGATCTTCCGCGTGTATGGTACTCTGGATTTGCAGAGCGATTGAGCGGAGGAGCAAGCTCATGAGGATTTACCCCACGATGGAATTGCAGAACGGCCGGTGTGTCACACTGGACAAGGGCCGTCTGGACGACGCGATGATCTGGCATGTGAATCCGGCGGACACGGCGCGTAGCTGGTCTGCGGCCGGTGCCACGTGGATGCACCTGACGGATTTCGATGCAATCGAAGGCCGCGACACCAACGCCGAATTGGTCGAGGAAATCATCCGCACGTCTGAGATGTCAGTGCAACTGGCCGGCGGTATGCGGACGCGAGAACAGGTCGAGTATTGGATCGACAAAGGCGCGGGACGGATCGTGATTGGCACGCTGGCGGCCTGGGACCCGAATCTGGTCAAGGAGCTGGCCAAGCTTTACCCGGACCAAATCGTTCTGGCTGTGGATGTCTGGCAAGGACAGGTCATGACCGAAGGCTGGCGCAGCCAGAGTGCGTTTACGCCGGAAGCATTTATTGAGGCGTTCGAAGGTACGCCCTTTGCGGCAATTCTGGTGACCGATATCGACAGCGACATCGAAGACGTCGACGCGCAGCTGGGTCTGATCTCGGGTCTGGCGCAACTTTCGCGCACACCGGTAATCGCCAGCGGTGTCGTTCGGACATCAGATGACATCTCGCGCCTGGCCTATGTGCACAACATCTCGGGCGCGTTGGTTGGACGGGCATTGTTCCGCAAGACGGTTGACTTAGCGGATGCGCTTGATGTGGCCGAACAGGCTCACGAGCCGGTCGCTGAGTTCCAGTAAGTTTATCCCACAAGATATTGCTCCGGCTCTTTCAAATCTGCGAAAGGGTCGGGGCAAATTGTTTCGGCACAACCCGCACCGACGGACGGCCCGGCGAAATGGCGCCGGGATGGAATGTGCCGTTGCTCTTGCCCCCGGACCCCGGGCCGGGGTATGAGCGGTTCTCAAATAGGAAGCAGGCAAGAGGCATTTCATGCGCAGAGTCGTTGTAACCGGTCTGGGATTGGTCACTCCTTTGGCCAGCGGGGTCGAGGAATCTTGGTCACGGTTGTTGGATGGGGAATCCGGCGCAGGCCCGATCACCCAGTTTGATGCCGTAGAGAGCGGTGTCACCACGACCTATGCCTGCGAAGTTCCGCGCGGCGATGGAACCGAAGGGACGTTTAACCCCGACGATTGGTTGCCGCCAAAAGAGCAACGCAAGATCGAAGACTTCATTCTGTATTCGATCGCAGCCGCCGACATGGCCTGCCAAGATGCCAACTGGCTGCCTGAGGATGAAGAAGACCGCCTGCGTACAGGCGTTCTGATCGGTTCCGGTATCGGCGGTTTGGGCTCTATTGCTGAAACGGCAAACCTGATCCGCGACAAAGGTCCGCGTCGTGTGTCGCCGTTCTTTATTCCCGGTGCGCTGATCAACCTGGCATCCGGTCAGGTGTCTATCCGCCACGGGTTCAAGGGGCCCAACCATTCGGTCGTGACAGCTTGTTCGACCGGTGCGCATGCCATTGGCGATGCCAGCCGCATCATTCGTGCAGGTGACGCTGACGTCATGGTTGCCGGTGGCGGTGAAGGCTGCATCTGCGAGATCGGTATCGCTGGTTTCAATGCGTGCAAGGCGCTGTCGACCAAGTACGCAGACGACCCAAAGAAAGCCAGTCGGCCGTATGACGTGGACCGTGATGGCTTTGTCATGGGTGAGGGCGCAGGCATCGTGGTTCTGGAAGAGTACGAGCACGCCAAGGCGCGCGGTGCAAAGATCTATGCCGAAGTGCTGGGCTATGGCATGTCCGGCGACGCTTATCACATCACCGCACCGTCCGAGGATGGTGATGGCGCTGAGCGTTCCATGAAAGCCGCATTGCGCAGCGCGGGCCTTGAGCCTTCGGATCTGGACTATATCAATGCGCATGGCACATCGACTATGGCGGATACGATCGAACTGGGCGCGGTAGAGCGCCTGTTGGGGGATCACGCCAGCAAGGCCACCATGACCTCAACCAAATCGGCCACTGGTCACCTTTTGGGTGCGGCTGGCGCGATTGAGGCGATCTTTTCGATCCTGGCGATCCGGGATCAAGTGGCTCCGCCGACGATCAATCTGGATAACCCCGCCGTTGAAACTCCGATCGATCTGGCGCCCAACGCCAAGCGTGAGCGTGAGATCAATGTGGCGTTGTCGAATTCGTTCGGCTTTGGCGGCACCAATGCCAGCGTGATCTTCGGAAAGGTCAGCTAAATGTTCCGGGCTCTTGCTTCGAATGCGCTGACCTTGCTGATCGTTGCCTTGTTCCTGATGGGCGGGCTGGTTGTGTGGGGGCAGTCGCAATACAAGGCCGAGGGTCCGCTAGAATCCGCCATGTGCCTGCAGGTCAGAAGCGGGTCGAATATGACCCGTGTCAGCCAAGAGCTTGAAGATGACGGAGCCATCAGCAGCGCCATGATCTTTCGCATGGCGGCGGACTACACGGATAAATCGCAGCAGCTGAAAGCCGGTAGCTTTCTGGTGCGCGAAGGCGCGTCGATGGAGCAGATCATCGACGAGATTACCAGCAGCGGGGCCAGCACCTGTGGGTCCGAGATTGAATACCGTATCGGTGTCACCCGCATCCAAACCCGGGTACGCGAGTTGGACCCGGCAACGCTGGAATTTGTCGAGATCGCATCGTTTGATGTGACCGACGAGGACATCCCTGCCGAATACGGTCAAAAGCGTGAAGAAGCCGACACCCGGTACCGTGTGTCTGTTGCTGAGGGCGTGACCTCTTGGCAGGTAGCGCAAGGCTTGCAGGCGATTGAACCGCTGACAGGTGAGATTGCCGAGATCCCGGCCGAAGGGATGTTGGCACCTGACAGCTATGATTTGGCACCGGGCGATGACCGGACGGCTGTTCTGCAGGCGATGCAAGACAAGCAACAATTGCGCATCAACGCAGTGTGGGAGAATCGCCAAGGCGACCTTCCTATCAGCAGCCCAGAGGAAATGCTGATCCTCGCGTCGATCATCGAAAAGGAAACCGGTGTTCCCAATGAACGCGGGCAGGTTGCGAGCGTCTTTGTGAACCGGCTTGAGCAGGGCATGAAGCTGCAGACAGACCCGACGGTCATCTATGGTGTCACCAAGGGTCAAGGCACGCTGGGGCGCGGGCTGCGTCGCAGTGAACTGCGCCGTGCAACACCTTGGAATACTTATGTGATAGACGGTTTGCCGCCAACACCGATTGCCAACCCGGGTTTGGCCAGCCTTGAGGCTGCTGTCGCGCCGGAAGAGACCAACTTTGTATTCTTTGTTGCGGATGGCACCGGGGGGCACGCGTTTGCGGAAACCTTGCAGGAGCACAATCGGAACGTCGCCAAGTGGCGAGAGATTGAGGCTGAAAGAAACAGTTCAAGCAACTAAGAAAAAAAGGCCGCGTCGAAAACGCGGCCTTTTCTTTTTTATGCAGCGGGACGTCCGCGTGGGCGACGACGTTTCGAAGACGCGGGCTTCGATGTCGAATTTGCCCCCTGCGGTCTACGCCCCCGGAAGCCTCCGCGATTGCGGGTTTTCTTGGGCTCGGAAAATTCTGGCATGGTGCCGCTGGCGACCGGAATTTCGATCTTCATCAGTTTCTGAATCTGGCGCAGCTGATCCACCTCGTCCGGTGAGCAGAAGGCGATAGCCTCACCTTCGCGACCAGCACGGGCTGTGCGCCCGATGCGGTGGACATAGTTGTCGGGCACTTCGGGCAGGTCATAGTTGATCACATAGGCAACACCGGGAATGTCGATGCCACGCGCGGCCACGTCGGTCGCGACCAATACGTTGATCTCTCCGGCCCGGAACGCCTTGATCGCGCGGTCGCGCTGTCCCTGGCTTTTGTTACCGTGAATCGAGGCCGCGTTGAATCCATCGGCCACAAGGCCTCTCATCAGTTTCTCGGCACCGTGTTTGGTACGGGAAAATACCAAGGTCAGAGCGTCCATGTCAGCGGACAGAATTTCGCGCAATTTCCGCGGTTTGCCGGCCCTGTCGACGAAATGCACAGACTGCGTGATCTTGTCCGCCGCTTTACCTGGAGGCGAGACCTGCACTCGCTGCGGGTTGGTCAGATAGGATTGGCTAAGCTCTTCCATCTGTTTTGGCATAGTGGCCGAGAACAGCATGGTTTGGCGCGGCGTGCCCAGCTTGGGTGCGATTTTGCGTAGGGCGTGGATAAAGCCCATGTCCAGCATCTGGTCGGCCTCGTCCAGTACAAGATGTCGCACCGAGCCAAGGTCAACAGCACCGCGTTCCATCAGGTCGATCAAACGCCCGGGTGTGGCGACCAGAATGTCGGTGCCGCGCGACAGGAACGAAATCTGTCTGCCGATCGACTGACCACCGACCACGGTGGCCACGCGCAGTTTGGTCTTGTCGGTCAGGTTGCGCAGGCTATCCGCGATCTGGTTGACCAGCTCGCGGGTTGGGGCAAGGATCAGCGCTTTGGCGGTTTTGGGCGCGGGTTTGCCGGGCTGCGCCAGCAAGTGGTCGATCAGCGGCAGGCCGAAGGCTAGCGTCTTACCGGTGCCGGTCTGCGCCAGGCCCAGGATGTCGTGACCGTTCAGCGCCAGCGGGATGGCCTGGTTCTGAATAGGGGTCGGTTGTGAGAAATTGGCACGTTTCAGTGCATCGTTGAGGGCTGGTGCAAGGCCCAGCATGTCGAAGTCGAACAAATAACTATCCTTTGTAACCCGCAAGGCAATAGCCGTGCGGACAAGACGTGTCTGGCCACGCAGCGCGTGACCGGCAGGGTTTCCGCTAAACCTCGGGACGTGCAGGCGAACCCTGCGCCATCTGGCGTCGCGTCAAGAACCCTGCGTGAATGGGAACTAGGAGAAGTAGTGATGCGCTGTGGGGTCTGCTGCGACCGTCAATGCTCACGCGTCAGCGCTGTCTTAAGGTGGCACATGCTAGTTTTGTTAGCATTTGTCAAGCCATGAATTGCGAAGTGGGAACACGTACTTGCCGCGGCCGCCAGGGAACGGATTGTTCAAATAGAAGAACCTTGTCCAGCTGGGCTTTGAAAATCCCGAAGTGCTTCTTGGCTTTCATAACATCGGAAAATACCCGATCCTTAGGGGAGATGACTTTTTGTGTATGACCAAAAAAGGAATCCAGAAATGTGCGCTAAAATACTTGTAGCTACCACTCTGACCGTGGTTCTAGCCGCGTCTTCAGCAATCGCATGCTCTCGGATCGTCTATGAAACGGCAGACGGATCCTTCCTCACGGGGAGGACGCTTGACTGGTTCGAAGATACTTCAACAGACATTTGGGCCTTCCCGCGGGGCATGGACCGTGATGGTGGTGCCGGAGAGAATTCGGTCAAATGGACGTCCAAATACGGCTCTGTCGTGGCAACGATCTATGACGGAGCAACTGTTGACGGCATGAATGATGGCGGGCTGGTCGGCAACGCTCTCTATCTTGCCGAAGCGGATTACGGGACGGAAAATGCCGGAGACAAACCTCTCATTTCTGTCGGAGGGTGGTTGCAGTATTTTCTGGATAACTTTGCAACAGTTGAAGAAGCCGTTGCAGCTATGGAGCAAGAGCCATTCGTGATTGTAGCGCCGATGTTGCCTAGCGGACATGAGGCAGGGGGGCATATTGCGCTATCCGATGCGTCTGGTGACAGTGCAATATTCGAGTATCTCGATGGCGAGTTGGCTATCCACCACGGCCGCGAATTTACTGTCATGACGAACTCTCCTACTTTTGACGAACAACTCGCAATCACCACTTATTGGGGTGAAGTTAATGGTCTTTCATTTTTGCCCGGAACCCATCGGTCTTCCGACCGATTTGCGCGGTTGAGCTGGAATCTGAATGCCGTTCCCTCGTTTGACGACAAAAACGATGCGACGGCGGCGGTGTTCTCTCTCGTGCGATCAATTTCCGTACCATTTGGTGTGACGGACCCAGAGCGCCCAAACATCGCATCAACAACCTGGCGTACGGTCGCTGATCATGAGCTGGGTCGGTACTACTATGAGAGCGTGTTCAGCCCTACATTGTTTTGGGTGGATATCGAGAACCTTGATCTCTCCGATGGGGCTTCTACCCTGAAATTGGAACTTGGCGAAAAGCCCATCCTTGCGGGCGAGGTTTCGGCCAGCTTTGAACCTTCCGAGCCATTTCTTTTTCTCGGCGATACGTAACGTTGTAGTCACGGGGCTCAACCACTGACGACCGTCTGCCACATAGTCCTATCAGTAAAGGTCTCTTAACTATCAGCGCACGCTACCCGTTGCGCCGTTGTTGCGCAACACATTGACTTTGCGGACTTTCTTGCGTATAAGTTGTGTCATGCTAGAAGAGGTGGACGACGGCCCCGGGGCGACCCGGTGGCCGTTTTTCGTTTCTCTCGTGCGGAGATCACTCACGCATGAGGTCACAGGCACACATGACTTTGATTACCCCGGAAGAGCGGATGTCCCAGACGGCTGATTTGTTGCAGTCGCTTGAGAGATCCATTCGCGATCTGCGCCAAGCAGCGGAAGAACTGCGCAAACAGATCGGTGCCGGGGAGGATGCAGATCTTGCTGGTTCAGCCAAGCAACTCGGGCAGTTAGAGGGGCTGATCCGAAGTTGTCAGAAAGTGGAGACAAGCTTTGTCGAACAACATCACAGACAAGCCGGAATTGCCCAAGGGGGGTATGCGCTCGACCTTGAGCGCGCTCGATTTGAGATTGGGTGCAGGCTGGCTCGCCTCCGCGCCTGCTGCGGTTCGGGACAGATTTCTGAGTGAGATCGGGGAGGGGGGGCTGTGCGCCCTCCCTTTCCTGTTCGAGTTCTGGGCACTGCCGCATCAGTTGCCGCCCGAAGGCGACTGGCGGTCCTGGGTTATCATGGGCGGGCGCGGTGCTGGTAAGACGCGGGCCGGGTCAGAATGGGTGCGACAGGTGGTCGAGGGGGCTTTGCCGCTGGATCGCGGCGAGGCGCGTCGTGTGGCCTTGGTCGGTGAGACTTTCGATCAGGTGCGCGATGTGATGATCTTTGGCGATAGCGGGATTTTGCAGTGTTCGCCGCCGGATCGGCGACCTGTCTGGAAGGCGTCCGAACGGAAACTGATCTGGCCAAACGGAGCTGAGGCGCAGGCGTTTTCGGCGCATGATCCTGAGGGGTTGCGCGGGCCGCAGTTCGATGCGGCCTGGGTGGATGAGTTGGCCAAGTGGAAGAAGGCTGGCGAGACCTGGGATATGCTGCAATTTGCCTTGCGGTTGGGGGAGCGACCTCGGGTCTGTGTGACGACCACACCGCGCAATGTGAAGGTTTTGAAGGAATTGCTGGCGTCTCCGTCCACCGTGCAGACCCATGCGCCGACCGAGGCGAACCGGGCCAATCTGGCGGATTCGTTTCTGGACGAAGTGCGCGCGCGTTATGCGGGTACGCGGCTGGGGCGGCAGGAGTTGGACGGCGTGCTGCTGTCGGATGCCGAGGGGGCGTTGTGGACCGGGGCGATGCTGGACGCGGCGCGAGTTGAGAATGTACCAGAGTTGGACCGTATTGTGGTCGCGCTGGACCCAGCGGTGACGGCGGGCTCGGATGCGGATGCCTGCGGGATCGTGGTGGTCGGCGCGCAAGTGCAAGGGCCGCCCGAGGACTGGCGGGCCTATGTACTGGCCGACCGGACGGTGCAGGGCGTTGGCCCGGCGGGCTGGGCGCAGGCGGCGATTGACGCGATGGATGAATTCAGGGCCGAAAGACTGGTGGCCGAGGTCAATCAGGGCGGGCAACTGGTGGAAGAGGTCGTGCGGCAGGTGGACCCTCTGGTGCCTTATCGCGCGGTGCGGGCCTCACGCGGGAAGGTCGCGCGTGCCGAGCCTGTTGCGGCATTGTACGAACAGGGGCGGGTGGCGCATGTCGCGGGGCTGGACGCGCTGGAGGAGCAGATGTGCCAGATGACCGCGCGGGGGTTCGAGGGGCAGGGCTCCCCCGACCGGGTCGACGCGCTGGTCTGGGCGCTGCATGAGTTGGTGGTGGGGCCTGCGGGGGCGTATCGGCGGCCTCGCGTGCGGACTTTGTAGATGCAATCAATGAATATGTTTTTCCTTTGTATTGCGATACATCACAGCTTGACGTTCTCATATGGATAGCCCAGCTTTTGCGTGACTATTATCTAAGGTTGCGCACTCGATGGGCGATGTAACTCACCTAGATCACTCTAGTTCGGTGTTTCGAATAATGCCGCCAACGACTAATGTATTGGGCCGAACTTTCCTTTTTCGATCTTCACAGTTAGGAACCGCTGTTTCAGTCCAGTATAAAGGCAATCATTATTTTATCACGGCCAACCATTTAGTTGATGACAGGCTAGAAAAACCGATTGCAATAAAGAGTCGATCTGGCTGGGAGTACCTCAGTTCTGCTGTTTTGCTAACTAAGTCAGTCGATCTTGATATCGCTGTATTCAGTAACCCTCTATACCCTGTCGATTTTCTTGATAAGCTGTCGCTTCCGCTAGATATGGATGGCCTTGTTTGCGGGCAGCACGTACACTTCCTAGGTTTCCCTCTGTCGCTTGAGGAATACGTTGACTTCTCGGGTTTGGAGGGGCGCCCTTTCCCATTTCAGAGAGGGGGCTATTGTATCAGCTATTACCGGAAACCGTATGATATTGGACGGGTTCAATACGATAGGTTTCTCTGGTGGACCGGTTGTTCATTATAGAGATGGCTTACATAGAGTTTGCGGTGTCGTTACTGGCTACAAGGAAGAAATCAGACCAGTCGAAATGCCAGATTCCGATTGGCAGTCAGAACTAGATGCCGTTTACAAGCAAAACACTGGAATCACCTACGCAACATGCGCCAGCTCGATTAGAAATCTAATAGACGAAATCGGTTAAGAGCCTGTAAGTGTTTCTCTTTCCATGAATGGTAAGCGCGATTTGCCGTTGCCCAACCTCCGCACGCTCCATTCCCGAGGCTTAAACCTCTTTCCCTCATAACTCTTTTCAACAAGCCGGGCAGAGCGGCGGCAGAAAGGAGCACAGATGGTATTCGATTTCTTGCGTCGTGGAACGGCCGGGGAAGCGCCCGAAGCAAAGGCGAGCGCGGCGGGGCCTGTGGTGGCGTGGCAGACGGGTGGGCGCGTGGCGTGGAGCCCCAGGGACGCGGTGTCGCTGACGCGGACGGGGTTTTCGGGGAACCCGGTGGGGTTCCGCTCGGTCAAGTTGATCGCCGAGGCGGCGGCGGCACTGCCTCTGGTGCTGCAGGATCAGGCGCAGCGCTATGACGTGCATCCGATCATATCTCTGATGCGCCGCCCGAATGCGGCGCAGGGGCGGGCGGAATTGATGGAGGCTTTGTTTGGGCAGTTGTTGCTGTCAGGAAACGCCTATGTCGAGGCGGCACAGGCCGAGGATGGATTGCCGGTTGAACTGCACGTCCTGCGCTCGGACCGAATGAGCGTGGTGCCGGGGGCGGATGGATGGCCCAAGGCGTATGACTATACGGCGGGCGGCAAGAAGCATCGTTTCCCGGCTGATGCGATCTGTCATATCAAGTCATTCCACCCCCAAGACGACCACTACGGGTTCTCGCCGATGCAAGCTGCGGCGATGGCGATTGATGTGCATAACAGCGCGTCGCGGTGGTCGAAATCATTGCTGGACAATGCTGCGCGGCCTTCGGGCGCGTTGGTGTGGAAAGGCGGCGATGGACATGGGGTGATGGCCGAGGATCAATTCCGCCGCTTGTCCGATGAGATTGAGCAAAACTATCGCGGGGCGCGCAATGCAGGCCGTCCGATGGTTCTGGAAGGGGGGCTCGATTGGAAGCCGATGGGTTTTTCACCCTCTGACATGGAGTTTCAAAAGACCAAGGAAGCCGCCGCCCGCGAGATCGCACTGGCCTTTGGGGTCCCGCCGATGTTGCTGGGAATTCAAGGCGACGCGACCTATTCGAACTATCAGGAGGCCAACCGGGCGTTTTACCGCCTGACCGTTCTGCCCTTGGTGACGCGGGTGGCGGCGGCGGTGTCGGAATGGTTGGCGGGCTTTACAGGCGAAGAACTGGTGTTGAAACCCGACCTGGATCAGGTGCCGGCGCTGTCGGCGGAGCGGGATGCGCAATGGGCGCGAGTCAACGGCGCCGAGTTCCTGACAGACGCTGAGAAACGCGTGATGCTGGGGCTACCGGAGCGTGCAGATGGCTGAGGGGTATCCGCCGTTTGATTGTGCGCCGGGCCTGCGCTTGGCTGCGCATGAACGGGTGGCCGAGATCCAGCACGCGCATTTATGCAGGCGGCTGGATCAGATCGAAGAGATGATGGAGCGGCTGGAGAAACGGCTGTGGCTGACGGTCTATGGAGTCGTTGCGGTGATCCTGGCGCAAGCGTTTCAGTCAATTCTGGTGGTGTCGCCATGAATTCAGAGGCTTATGAGGAGGTGTTCATGGATTTAGAACACAAGTTTGCGCGGTTTAGCGATGGATTGTCGGTGACCGAGGACGCGGTGATCGAGGGCTATGCCAGCCTGTTTGGGCAGGTCGATCAAGGGAGCGATGTAGTGCAGAAAGGCGCATATCGCAGGTCGTTGGCTGGGCTAACGGCGGCAGGTCAGCGGGTCAAAATGCTGTGGCAGCACGACCCGGCGCAACCCATCGGTGTCTGGGACGACGTGCGCGAAGATGAACGCGGGCTTTGGGTCAAGGGACGTATGTTGGAAACCACGCAGAAAGGCCGTGAAGCTGCGGAATTGATCCGGGCCGGGGCCATTGACGGGCTGTCGATCGGCTATCGCATCAAACGGGCCATAAAAAATGAAAAGGGCCATCGGGTCCTGACCGAACTGGAGCTGTGGGAGGTGTCGCTTGTGACTTTTCCGATGCTGCCCAGTGCGCGGGTGGCGGCAAAGGGGACGATCCCGGACGCCGAGGACACCCTGCGCAATATTGCCGAGGTGTTTGATCACGCCCGGCAGGAGCTGGCGCGAACCTAGCGCGCCTCAATCCCACCCAAACAAGGAAGTTCTGATGAGCAAGACCGAGACCCCGGCCTTGACCGGAGAGGGTGTGCCCCTGGTTCAGGAGGTGAAGCAGGCGATGACTGGCTTCGTGAGCGAATTCAAGGGCCTGAAGGCTGAAGTTAAAACCAAACTGCAACAGACAGAAGAGCGACTGACCATGCTGGATCGTAAATCAATCACCGCGGCGCGCCCGCATCTTGCGGCTTCAATCGAGGACGGTGCGCCGCATCAGAAGGCTTTCGACGCCTATGTGCGATGCGGTGACGATGACGGCCTGCGCGGCCTTGATATGGAAGCCAAATCGCTGTCCAGCGCCGTTAACAGCGATGGCGGATATCTGGTCGATCCGCAAACCGCCGAGATGATCAAGTCGGTGCTGAAATCCACGGCCTCGATCCGTTCGATCGCTTCGGTGGTGAATGTCGAGGCGAACTCGTTCGACGTGTTGATCGACCACACCGACGTGGGCGCGGGCTGGGCGGATGAAAGTTCTGCTGCGACCGAGACGGCGACCCCGTCTATTGATCGCATCTCGATTGCCTTGCACGAGCTGAGCGCGCTGCCAAAGGCGTCGCAGCGCCTTTTGGATGACAGTGCGTTCGATGTCGAGGGATGGCTGGCTGGTCGTATCGCTGACAAATTTGCCCGCGCCGAAGCGGCGGCGTTCATCTCGGGCGATGGTGCGGACAAGCCAAATGGCATTCTGAACCATGCCAAGGTCGACAATGATGTTTGGACCTGGGGCAATCTGGGCTATGTCCCGACCGGCATTGACGGTGGTGTCGATGCGGACGCGATTGTCGATGTGGTTTATGCGCTGGGCGCGCAATACCGCGTCAATGGCACCTTCGTAATGAATTCGAAAACTGCTGGTGTGATCCGCAAGCTAAAGGACAGCGATGGCCGCTTCCTGTGGTCGGACGGTCTGGCTGCGGGTGAGCCTGCGCGCCTGATGGGCTATCCGGTTCTGATTGCCGAGGACATGCCGGATGCGGGCACCGACAGTTTCTCGATTGCCTTTGGTGACTTCCAGGCCGGCTACACTATTGCCGAGCGCCCTGATCTGCGCGTCTTGCGTGATCCGTTCAGCGCCAAGCCGCACGTTCTGTTCTATGCGACCAAGCGTGTCGGCGGCGACGTGAGCGACTTTGCCGCGATCAAGCTGGTGAAATTCGGCACCGCCTAAGCGGTGACGGATCCGGGGGGTCATTGGCCCCTCGGGCGCGGGCGCGGGCCGGGGTGAGATCCCCTGCGTTGTCTAGCTGCTCCCCTCCGTCCGAGCAACGTGGGGCGGTGCGTGCCCGTCATTTTCTTGAGTGAGGCCCCCGGAGGGGTCCGAGATTGCGGAGTGAATGGATGATGTTGATCGAAGAAACCGCCATCGCGGATGCGGCGCTGCCGGTGGATCAGTTTAAAGCGCATCTGCGGCTGGGCACAGGCTTTGCCGAAGGCAGCGTTCAGGACGATGTGCTGAAAGGCTTTCTGCGCGCAGCCGTTGCGGCGATCGAAGCGCGCACAGGCAAGGTTCTGATCGAGCGCGATTTTTCCTGGAGCCTGACCGTCTGGCGAGACCAGTCGGGTGAAGTGTTGCCGGTGGCTCCGGTCACCGAGGTCAAGAGTGTGACGCTGGCAGATGCAGACGATGCAGAGACGGTTGTCACCTCGGATAGATACCGGTTGGAAAAAGACGCGCAGCGTCCCCGGCTACGCTCCGTTGGGGCACTGATGCCGAAGATGACAAAGGGTGGTTCTGTCAGGATCGTCTTTGGCGCTGGGATGGCAATGGATTGGGGCGGGTTGCCCGCCGATCTGGGGCAGGCGGTGCTGTTGTTGGCCGCGCATTACTACGAATACCGCGATGAGACAGCGCTGGGTGCCGGGTGCATGCCGTTTGGTGTCACCAGCCTGATCCAGCGCTATCGCACAGTTCGGTTTGTTGCAGGGGTCGTGCAATGAAAGCGCCGCGGTTGAACAGAAAGCTGGAGTTGGAAGCGCCGGTGCGCGTGGCCAATGGATCAGGCGGATACACCGAAACCTGGGTACCGCTGGGCACGGTATGGGCCGAGGTGACCGCGCGCAGCGGGTCAGAGCGGCAGGTGGCTGGCGTCCCGGTATCGCGGGTCGGCTATCGCATCGTGGTCCGGGGCGCGCCCACAGGCTCCACCATGCGGCCATCGCCGGATCAGCGCTTTGCAGAGGGCGCACGTCGTTTTGTCATCCGCGCTGTCGCCGAGTGTGATCCGCGTGGCCAGTACCTGACCTGTTTCGCAGATGAGGAGGTGGCAGCATGAGCTATGGCGTTTCAGCAGCCCTGCAGGCGGCGGTGTTCAAGCAGATTTCAGAGGATACGCAGGTTAACAATTTGTCGGGTGGCGCGATCTATGACGCGGTGCCGGCCGGAGCAGTACCACAGACTTATGTGACGCTGGGACCGGAAGAGGTTCGTGATGTCTCTGACCGATCGGGTGGAGGTGCGGTGCACCGGTTCACGGTCTCGGTCGTATCCGAAGCCGCAGGGTTCGGGGCCGCCAAGACCCTGGCAGGAGCCGTGTGTGACGCGCTGGAGGGTGCCTTGCCCAGCCTTGATCGCGGGCGTCTGGTGGGCCTGTGGTTCGAGCGCGCATCAGCCCGGCGCACCGGGACCGGTGGAGCGATCCGCCAGATCGACCTGAAATTCCGCGCCCGCGTGGAAGATGACTAACCAATCAACGGAGAGAGCATATGGGTGCCCAGAACGGCAAGGACCTGTTGGTCAAAGTGGATATGAACGGCAGCGGTCTGTTTGAAACGATCGCGGGATTGCGCGCCACGCGTGTCAGCTTCAACGCGGAAAGCGTGGATGTCACCAGCCTGGAAAGTCAGGGAGGTTGGCGCGAACTTCTATCGGGTGCCGGGGTCAAATCGGCTTCCATATCCGGCTCGGGAGTGTTCAAGGACGCCGGGACTGATGAACGCGCGCGGCAATTGTTCTTTGACGGCGAAACACCGGATTTTCAGGTCATCATCCCGGATTTCGGCATTGTTGCCGGGCCGTTTCAGGTCACAGGTGTCGAATATGCGGGCTCGCACAACGGCGAGGCGACTTATGAGATGAGTTTGGCCAGCGCCGGCGCGCTGAGTTTTACGGCGCTGTAAGCCGATGGCCAATCCGTGGACAGGCGAGGTGGCTTTGACCATCGATGGAGAACGGCGGGTGCTGAAGCTGACGCTGGGTGCTTTAGCGGAATTGGAACAAGAGCTGGGTGCCGGTTCGCTGGTGGAACTCGTGCAACGGTTCGAAGGCGGAGCCTATTCCAGTGGTGACGTATTGGCACTGATCGTGGCCGGGTTGCGAGGCGGTGGCGGCGACGTCAACCGCACCGATCTGCTGAGCGCCGAAATTGAGGGTGGCCCGATGGCAGCTGCGCGTGCGGCAGCGGAGTTGTTGGCGCGGGCCTTCATGGTGCCGGATCAGGCATGAGCGGGTTCGACTGGCCCGCCTTGATGCGGGCCGCGCTTGTTGGCCTGCGTCTGACGCCGGATCAGTTCTGGCGACTGACCCCGGCCGAATTGCAACTGATGCTGGGGCAGGGCGCAGGGATCCCGGCGATGAACCGGGCTGGCCTGGATGCGTTGCTGAAGGCCTACCCGGACAAATTACAAGGAGAGCGTGATGACGGATCGTGACGGGTTTGACGACTTGCAGGAACGCGGCGATGCGCTGGGAGACTCGCTGGGTGACGCGGCATCTATGGCGGCTGCTTTTGACGGCCAGATGAAACGGATCAGCGCGGCGTTTGAGGAAACGGGCAAGGATGTCGCGACGCTGGAACGCGGCATGTCCAGCGGGTTGCGCAAAGCCTTCGATGGCGTAGTGCTAGATGGGATGAACCTGTCCGATGCGCTGGACGTTTTGAAGAACTCAATGATCCGCACGGCGTATTCGGCAGCGATCAAGCCGGTGACGGATCACTTTGGCGGGATGCTGGCCGGAACCGTTGGCGGTCTGGTGCAGGGGCTTTTGCCATTTGCCGACGGTGGCAGTTTTTCGCAAGGCCGGGTGATGCCTTTCGCCAATGGCGGCGTTGTCAGCGGCCCAACCACATTTCCCATGCGTGGCGGAACCGGGTTGATGGGGGAAGCCGGACCCGAAGCGATCATGCCTTTGGCGCGCGGGTCAGACGGTAAGCTTGGGGTGCGCACCTCGGGAGGTGGGCGTGCCGTCAATGTCGTGATGAACATCACCACCCCGGACGTTCAGGGGTTCCGTCGCAGTCAAAGCCAGATTGCGGCGCAGATGAGCCGCGCACTGGGGCGCGGCAATCGCAACAGGTAACTTGAGGGAGCAGGCCATGAATTTCCATGAGGTTAGATTTCCCGCCAGCTTGAGCTTTGGTTCGGTTGGCGGCCCCGAGCGGCGCACAGATATCGTGACACTGGCCAACGGGTTTGAAGAACGCAACACGCCCTGGGCCCATTCAAGACGACGCTATGATGCCGGGCTCGGGATGCGCTCGCTTGACGATATCGAAGCGCTGATTTCGTTCTTCGAGGCGCGGCAGGGGCAGATGTTCGGATTTCGGTGGAAGGATTGGTCTGACTTCAAGTCGGGCGCAGCAACGGCTGAGGTAGACAATGCCGATCAGGTCATTGCACGTGGCGACGGCAAGACGACCGAGTTCCAGTTGTTGAAAACTTACAACTCTGGCGGGTTCAAATACGTCCGTCCGATCCTCAAGCCAGTTCTAGGGACCGTCAAACTTGGCCTTGAGCAGGACGAAATGCGCGAAGGCGTGGATTTCGAGGTAGATCTGGCGCGGGGCCAGGTCACGTTTACGAACGCGCCACCGCAAGACGTCGAGATTACGGCAGGGTTCGAATTTGACGTGCCCGTTCGTTTTGACACCGACAAGATCCAGACCAGCGTGGCCAGCTTTCAGGCAGGCGACGTGCCCAACGTTCCGGTGGTCGAGGTGCGGGTCTGATGGGCGGTAATGCACAGGGGTTGCAGGAGCACCTGCAAAGCGGGCTGACGACAACCTGTCGATGCTGGGCCATCACGCGCACGGATGGGCAGGTTTACGGCTTTACCGATCATGATATGGAGCTGCGCTTTGACGGGCTGGTCTTCAAGGCGAGCAGTGGTCTGACCGCGGCAGCGATCGAACAGGCGACAGGCCTTTCGATTGACAACTCCGAGGCGATGGGCGCGCTGTCTGATGCGGCAATCAGGGAAGAAGACATCGAAGCCGGGCGGTTTGACGGCGCTCAGGTACGGGCCTGGCTGGTGAACTGGGTGAACCCTGAACAAAGGGTATTACAGTTTCGTGGCTCGATCGGGGAAATGCGGCGCGGTGGCGGGGCGTTTCACGCTGAGTTGCGAGGGTTGACCGATCTGCTGAACCGGCCCTTGGGGCGGATTTACCAAAAGCCATGCACCGCAGTGCTGGGCGACGGCGCTTGCCGATTCAACGTGGCAACGCCCGGTTTTCAGGCAGAAGCGGAGATCGTCAGTCTGTCGTCGGGCAGTTTGCTTCAACTGAAAGGGGCGGACGCGCCGGATATGGCATGGTTCGAACGTGGTCGTTTGGATGTGATTTCCGGCACGGCCTCGGGTCTTTGGGCGTCGGTGAAACAGGATGAGCGTATTCCGGGGGGGCGCAATGTCACCTTATGGACGGGGATCAGTGGCGGGCTGACAGTCGGTGATCGTGTCCGGCTGACCGCCGGGTGCGATAAACGTATGGAGACCTGTCGAAGAAAGTTCAACAACCTCATCAATTTCCAAGGTTTTCCGGACTTACCAGGCGAGGATTGGGTGATGGCTGTTCCTAAGAAAGACAAACCGAATAAAGGGGGCAGCAGACGATGACAGTAGACCGGCAGGACATAGTTGCAGAAGCGCGCCGATGGCTAGGCACGCCGTATGTGCATCAGGCGTCCGTCAGGGGCGCGGGGGCGGATTGTTTGGGATTGCTACGCGGCATCTGGCGCGCGCTGTACGGAGCTGAGCCGGAGTCCGTGCCGAACTACAGCATGGACTGGTCAGAGCCACAGGGGGATGAACGCATGTGGGATGCGGCCCGCCGAAATTTGACATCAAAGCGGCCCTCGGAACTGGCAGTAGGCGACGTTTTGCTGTTCCGCATGCGTGATGGCGGCGTCGCCAAACATGTGGGTGTTGTCAGCGAAACCGGCGCGGTCCCTCGGTTCATTCACGCATATTCCGGGCACGGAGTTGTAGAAAACGCCCTGAGCGACCCTTGGCGTCGCCGGGTTGTCGCCTGTTTCGCATTCCCGCCGGAGGTCAAGTAAATGGCTACGATTGTACTTTCCGCAGCAGGCGCTGCCCTTGGTGGCTCGATCGGTGGCACTGTCGCGGGTCTTTCCACGGCAATCATTGGCCGGGCTGTCGGCGCGACTTTGGGGCGGGTAATCGACCAGCGGTTGATGAGTCAATCTGTGATGGGTGGCGGCAGCGAGGTTGTCGAAACCGGGCGTCTGGATCGTTTCCGCCTGACCGAAACCGGAGAGGGGGCTTCGGTCACTACCGTGTTCGGCCGTATGCGTGTTGGCGGGCAGATCATCTGGGCATCGGACTTTCTGGAAACCCGCAGCACCAGCACGACAACCCAATCCACGCGGGGTGGAAAAGGGTCTCGTCGGCCAAGCTCGGCCACAACAACCACGACCACGCATACCTACAGCTATTCGATCTCGCTGGCGATTGCCGTGGGCGCTGGGCAGATCTCCGACATCTCACGTATCTGGGCCGATGGTGAAGAGCTTGAGCGCGTCGGGCTGAATATGCGCCTGTACAAGGGCACCGACAATCAATTGCCTGACCCGTTGATCGAGGCGGTCGAGGGCACCGGACAGGTCCCTGCGTACCGGGGCACCGCATATGTGGTGATCGAGGACCTACAGCTTGCTGCATTCGGCAACCGGGTCCCGCAGTTTTCCTTTGAGGTTGTCCGACAGGAACAGCCGGGGCTGCCCGACACACTCGGTGCTGTATCCCAGATCGTGCGCGGCGTGGCGATGATCCCGGGTACGGGCGAATATTCTCTGGCCAGCAGGCAGGTGAATTATTCCAAAGGGCAGGGGCAAAGCTGGGCTGCGAACGTGCATTCGGCTTCGGGCGTTTCCGATCTGATCACCTCAACTCACGCGCTGAATGCTGAATTACCCGCCTGCGAAGCGGTGTCGCTTGTCGTGTCGTGGTTTGGCGACGATCTGCGGTGCGGTCAGTGCAAGGTGCAGCCAAAGGTCCTGCACAAAGAGTTTGATGGCGAGAACATGCCGTGGAGCGTATCAGGCGTATCCCGAGCTGCTGCACAGGTTGTTCAGATCGAAAATGATCGACCAGTATATGGGGCGACACCTGCGGATGCGTCGGTGGTCGAGGCGATCCGGCATCTGAACACATCCGGCAAGCGGGTGATGTTCTATCCCTTCATCTTGATGGACCAGTTGCGCGGCAATGGCCTGCCGGATCCGTGGTCTGATGCCACCGATCAACCGCACCTGCCTTGGCGAGGGCGGATCACGCTGAGCCAGGCACCAGGCCGCAACGGATCTCCGGATAAGACAGCCGGGGCTGACGCGCAGGTTGCGCAATTCTTTGGCCAGGCCCGCGCTGGTGACTTTGTCGTCGCCGATGGCACCGTCACCTATACCGGCCCGCAAGAATGGGGTTTGTTCCGCTTCATTTTGCACTATGCGGCGCTCTGCAAGGCAGCTGGCGGTGTGTCGTCGTTCTGCATCGCATCCGAGATGCGCGGCCTGACGCAAATCAGGGGCGCGACCGGGTTTCCTGCGGTGGCGCAGATGCAGATCCTCGCGGCTGAAGTGCGCAAAATCCTGGGGCCGGATACCAAAATCGGCTACGCGGCCGACTGGAGCGAGTATTTCGGTTACAAACCCGTCGATGCTGGCAGCGACCGGTACTTTCATCTGGATCCGCTTTGGGCCGATGACAATATCGACTTCGTTGGTATCGACAACTACATGCCCCTGTCTGACTGGCGGGACGGAGAAGATCACGCCGACGCCAAAGCGGGCGTAGATGCGATCTATGATCTGGACTACCTGCGCGGCAATGTTGAAGGTGGGGAAGGGTACGACTGGTACTACGCCTCGACCGAGGAATCCAAAGCGCAGATCCGGTCAGCGATCGAAGATCAGGCGCATGATGAGGCATGGATCTGGCGATACAAGGATATTCGCAACTGGTGGTCGCAACCGCATCACGAACGGATCGGAGGCGTGCGTCAAGCCAATCGGACCGCATGGGTGCCTCGGTCCAAGCCGATCTGGTTCACGGAACTGGGTTGTGCGGCCATCGACAAAGGCACCAATCAGCCGAACAAGTTTCTGGACCCGAAATCCTCGGAATCCAAGCTGCCGCGCTATTCCAACGGTCTGCGGGATGATTTCATTCAGGTGCAATATCTCAAGGCGATTTTGGGCTATTGGTCCGAGGCAAAAAACAACCCGGTTTCCAATACTTACGGCGGCCGCATGATTGATCTGTCCAATGCCTATCTCTGGGCTTGGGATGCGCGACCATATCCAACCTTCCCGAATCTGCAAAGCCAGTGGAGTGATGGTGAGAACTACGCGCGAGGGCATTGGTTGAACGGGCGGTCGGGGTCGCGCACGCTGGCATCGGTAGTGACCGAGATTTGTCACGGGGCTGGTGTGACCGACATCGACACGTCGCGCCTTTATGGTTTGGTGCGCGGCTATGCTATTGAACAGGTCTCGGACGCGCGATCAGCCTTGCAGCCGCTGATGCTGCGCTATGGTTTCGATGCAATCGAGAGGGATGGCGTATTGCGGTTCCAGATGCGCAATGGGCAACGCGCCATCACACTAAATCAGGAACATCTGGCGCTCAGCTCGGATATTGAGGCCGGTATCGAACATCGCCGCGAAGCTGAGGCTGAAATGACTGGCCGGGTGCGCTTGCGCTTTGTTCAATCGGATGGGGATCATGACATCATCGCGGAAGAGGCCGTTCTGCCCGACACGCGGACCCATTCGGTGTCTGTCAACGAGATGCCCCTGTCCATGACCCGTGCCGAAGGTCGTCAGACGGCGGAACGGTGGCTAAGCGAGGCGCGGGTGTCCCGCGAAACCGTGCGCTTTGCGCTGCCGCCTTCGTTGGGGCACATCGGCGCGGGGGATGTCGTCAGCCTGGGTGAGGGCGGGCAGGGTGCGCGTTTCAGGATCGATCGACTGGAGCAAGCCGAGATGCAATTGGCGGATGCCGTTCGGATCGAACCAGGAATGTACGCGCCGTCTGACCTGCCTGATGACATAGTCTCGACCAAGCCCTTCGTCGCCCCGGTTCCGGTTCTGCCGGTTTTCATGGATCTGCCGCTGATAACCGGCTCAGAGGTGCCGCATGCGCCTTTCCTGGCTGTGTCCGCCGACCCCTGGCCTGGCAGCGCCGCAGTGTATTCGGCCGTGAATGATGAGGATTATACCTTGCAAGAGGTTATCTCGGCACAGGCCGTCATCGGGTTTACTCAATCGCCTTTGCGGCGCGCCGGCGTAGGGGTTTGGGACGACGGTGCGCCGCTGCGCGTCAGGCTGGTCGATGGCTTGCTGGAATCGCGCCCGCGCGACGCTTTGTTGAATGGTGCCAATCTGGCCGCAATAGGGGACGGGACGCCCGGCAACTGGGAACTGTTCCAGTTCGCCAGCGCCGAACTTGTGGGTCAGGGGACCTACGCCCTTTCAGGGCGTCTGCGCGGGCAATTGGGGACGGACAGTGTCATGCCCGACACCTGGCCTGAAGGTTCAACTTTTGTCTTGCTGGATGAAAGAGTTTTCCAAACCGGGTTGCTGCGGTCTGAACGGCGCGTGGCGAAACATTATCGCATTGGGCCGGGAACACGTGCCTACGACGATCCTTCTTTCCTCCACCAGGTTCACGCCTTCGACGGCAACGGACTTCGGCCATATGCTCCGGTGCATGTCAAATCGGCAAAAATCGGAGCGGGTGACGAAATTTCGTGGATCCGTCGAACCCGGCTGGACGGCGATGGCTGGGATGGATTTGACGTGCCGTTGGGGGAAGAGACTGAATCCTATCTGGTGAAAATCAGGATCAACGGGTCAGCAATACGCGAACAGGTTACGTCAGAGCCGCGCTGGACATACCCATCTACGATGAAAGCCGCCGATGGCGTAACCGGCACTTACGAGGTTGATGTGGCACAGATCTCAGCCAGCTACGGGCCGGGTCCCGCCGCACGTCTTCTGGTTGGGTAAGGCACGTATGCGTCCTGTTTTGCACGGCGATGTAAGTGCCGCGGCGCGGGTGTTGCTAAACGCGCCGCCTTCCGACCGGGAACGCCTGTGCACCAGAATGATCAACGAAGCTGAACTGGCCGACATCTATGTCGGCAATACAGGCCGGCTACACCCGCTGTTTGGTAATGGCTCATTGATGACAGTGGCCCGAACCCGGCCATTAGCCAACGAGCCAAGCTTTGACGATTTGCAATATTGCCAGTGTTTTGAGATGGTTCTGCGATGCCTGGTTCAATTCCGCGTTACCCGGATGCGCAGCTGACGCACTTGCTGGCCGCTGGATCAAGGTTCAGACGACCAACCGGAATCTCTTCGCCGCAATCCTCGCAATACCCGAATTCACCATCCTTGACCCGGGTCAGGGCCACTGACAATCGGCGTGTTTCGATATCCCGATTCGCTTGCTGAGCCTTGGCCATGGCCTGATTTTGCAGGGCGTCCATCCGGCTGAGCCGCCCGACTGCCTGTTGGTCCAGTTCAACAACTGCTTGTGCCTCGGTTCCAAGCGCAGAATGTGCGGCCAATTCGTCCAATCGCGCGCGGATACGGGCTTCGAAATCCTCCAACTGGGCTTCATTCATTTTCGTTGCCCTGCAGATCACGGGTTTGCGTTTGGTGATTTTACAACTAAATGGCATTCTAGGCGCAGCAAAGGATGAAAAGCCATGTTCGAAACGCGCAGCCACGTGACCCCCGTCGACCCTGTTTGGGATCGCATCACCGCCGAAGCTCAGTCGGCAGTTGAGATTGAGCCTTTGATGGGTGGGCTGGTTCACGCCTGTATCTTGCACCACCGCAGCCTGGAACGGGCGCTGTCCTACCGGATTGCGGCCAAGCTGTGCTCGAACGAAATGTCGATGATGGTACTGCGCGAGATCGTGGACGAAGCCTATGCCGACGACCCCGCACTGCTCGAAGCTGCGCGCGCGGATTTGATGGCCGTCTACGAACGCGACCCGGCCTGCCACCGCCTGTTGCAACCAATCCTTTACTTCAAAGGGTATCAGGCGATGCAAGCCTATCGCGTGGGGCACTGGTTGTGGCGCAAGGGGCGTTACGATCTGGCGTATTTCTTTCAGATGCGCTCGTCCGAGATTTTCGGGATTGATATCCACCCCGCGGCAAAGATCGGCAAAGGTATCATGATCGACCACGCGCATTCGATCGTGATTGGTGAAACGGCGATCGTTGGCGACAACGTCTCGATGTTGCATTCGGTGACCCTTGGCGGGACCGGCAAGGAAGAAGAACAGCGCCACCCCACGATTGGCGATGGGGTGCTGATCGGGGCAGGTGCCAAAGTTCTGGGCAATATCGTAGTTGGCCACTGCAGTCGTATTGCTGCAGGCTCGGTGGTGCTGCAGGAAGTGCCTGCTTGCAAAACCGTGGCTGGAATACCGGCCAAGATCGTCGGAGAGGCCGGGTGCGATCAACCCTCGATCTCGATGGATCACATGCTGGGCAAAGACCAGTAACTCAAGTCAGTTCAAGCGGTCGTTCTTTTTGATCGACCGCTTGCGCCGCCGTTCTTCACGCCGCTTTTTTCGTTCTTCTTTCCTTTTCGCGCGTTCAGCTTCACTTTTGACCGTCTCGGCTGGATCAGAACTGAAGGCGGAATGTTCACCCGGATAGGTATTTGGCTTCGCCGCCGCAACCGTCGGCATACCAAACACAAGTGTTGTAACCAGCAAGAAGTTTACCGAATAGGTGGAAGTCATAGGTCGCCTGTGTCCGTGATTTTCATTCAGACAAGGTGGTTGACGGTAGTCGTCGGCGCAACACGCGCGGTGATCACAAGCTCTCACATGACGGTTGTGATCTGGTTGGGTCGCGCCGGTCTGGTATCGGCGCGACCCTGATTTTCCTTAGGCCAGCATGACCATCGGGTTTTCCAGGTTGTCCACAATGGCTTGCAGCAACTGGGCGCCAAGCGCACCGTCAATGACTCGATGATCGACAGACATTGTCACCGACATAACAGTAGCTACTGTCAGTTCACCGTCATCGCCGACAACCGGTTTTTTCAGCCCGGTTCCCACTGCCAAGATGCCTGCATGCGGCGGGTTCACGATGGCGTCGAAATTGTCGATACCGAACATGCCAAGGTTCGAGACCGCGAATGTGCCGCCCTGATATTCATGCGGTGCCAGCTTGCGTTCGCGGGCACGCCCGGCAAGGTCCTTCATCTCGGTCGACAATGCGGACAGCGATTTAGTGTCGGCGTCTTGCAGAACCGGAGTAAACAATCCGCCTTCGATGGCGACTGCGACAGCCACGTCCGAGGGCTTAAGCTGCAGAACCCGATCACCGGCCCAGACGGCGTTACATTCGGGAACCTGTTGCAGCGCGTTGGCGACAGCCTTGATGATGAAGTCGTTGACGCTCAACTTTACGCCGCGGCCTTCCAACTGCTTGTTCAGCTGGCTGCGGAACTTGAGCAACGCGTCCAGCTTGATATCGCGGCGCAGGTAGAAATGCGGGATCGTCTGCTTGGCCTCGGACAGGCGGGCAGCGATGGTCTTGCGCATCCCGTCAAGCTTGATCTCTTCGTAGTCGCGACCTTCGTACATCCGGGCAACAGCATCCGCGGACGGACCGGCCGGAGCTGCGGCGGCTGCCGGTGCAGCAGCGGCGGGTGCGGATGCGGCAGCCGGAGCCGGGGCAGTTGCAGTTGCGCCTTCGACATCTGCTTTCACGATCCGCCCATGTGGGCCAGAACCAGCGATCTGCGCCAGATCCAGACCTTTCTGGGCCGCGATACGGCGGGCCAGAGGAGATGCGAAGATCCGACCGCCATCCGCCTTGGCCGGAACAGCCGAAGCAAGGGCGGGCGCCTCGGGTGCAGCTGGCGCGGCAGCCTCGTTGCTCGCGGAAGCAGCAGGAGCAGCCGCCGGCGCAGCGGCAATGTCATCCGCGCTTTCGCCGTCTTCCAGCAGCACCGCGATCGCGGTGTTTACTTTGACCCCTTCGGTGCCTTCGGGGATCAGGATCTTGCCGATTGTGCCTTCGTCGACGGCCTCGAATTCCATCGTGGCTTTGTCGGTTTCAATCTCCGCCAGCAGGTCGCCGGACGAGACGGTATCGCCTTCCTTGACCAGCCATTTGGCAAGGGTGCCTTCCTCCATGGTCGGCGACAGGGCGGGCATCAGAATTTCCGTGGGCATCTGTCTGTCGCTCCTTACCGGTAGGTCACTTGTTTGACGGCTGCGATCACTTCTTCGGTTGTGATCAGCGCCAGTTTTTCCAGATTTGCGGCATAAGGCATCGGAACATCCTTGCCGGTGCAGTTGATGACCGGCGCGTCGAGGTAATCGAACGCCTCTTGCATCACCACGGATGAGATGTAGCCGCCGACCGAGCCTTGCGGCCAGCCTTCTTCGACGGTCACCAGACGGTTGGTCTTCATCACCGAGTTGATGATCGCGCCTGTGTCCATTGGCCGGATAGTGCGCAGGTCGATCACCTCGGCACTGATACCGTCCTCGGCCAGCTTGTCGGCGGCCTCAAGCGCATATTGCATGCCGATGCCAAAGCTAACGATGGTCACGTCCGAACCTTCGCGCCAGATACGTGCCTTGCCCAGCGGGACGGTCAGATCATCCACCTGCGGCATGTCAAAAGAACGGCCGTAAAGGATTTCGTTTTCCAAGAACACAACCGGGTTCGGATCGCGGATCGCTGATTTCAACAGTCCTTTGGCGTCAGCCGCCGAATAAGGCATTACCACTTTCAGGCCAGGCACTTGCATATACCACGCAGCGTAATCCTGGCTGTGCTGCGCACCGACGCGAGCAGCGGCACCGTTGGGGCCACGGAATACGATGGGGCAACCCATCTGACCACCGGACATGTACAGCGTCTTGGCCGCCGAGTTGATGATCTGGTCAATCGCCTGCATGGCGAAGTTGAAGGTCATGAACTCGACAATCGGTTTCAGTCCGGCCATGGCGGATCCGACAGCGATGCCGGCAAACCCGTGTTCGGTAATCGGGGTGTCGATCACGCGCTTGCTGCCGAATTCGTCCAGCATGCCCTGGCTGATTTTGTAGGCGCCCTGATACTCGGCGACTTCTTCGCCCATCAGGTAAACGTCTTCGTCACCACGCATTTCTTCGGCCATCGCGTCGCGCAAAGCTTCACGCACGGTCTGCTGGACCATTGGTGCATCCGCCGGCCAGTCCGGGGAAAGATCCACCTTGGGTGCCGCAGGTGCGGTTGCAGCGGGGGCGGGGGCTTCTGCTGCCAGGGGGGCAGCCTCAGCCACCGCCGCGCCTGCGGGCGCAGCCGCTAGGATGGCCGAGGCGTCTTCGCCTTCTTCAACCAGCACTGCGATAGGGGTGTTCACTTTAACCCCCTCGGTGCCTTCGGCGATCAGGATCTTGCCGACGATGCCTTCATCGACGGCTTCGAACTCCATCGTCGCCTTGTCGGTTTCGATCTCGGCCATAATATCGCCGCTGGATACGGTGTCGCCTTCCTTGATCAGCCACTTGGCCAATGTGCCCTCTTCCATTGTGGGCGAAAGGGCGGGCATGAGAATTTCGGTTGCCATGTCTTAATCGTCCTCTCAGGCGTAAATGTCGGTCCAGAGCTCTTCGACGGAAGGCTCGGGGCTTTCTTTCGAGAATTCGGCGGCTTGATTGACGATCTCTTTGATCTCTTTGTCGATCGCCTTCAGATCATCCTCGGTCGCGTGTTTGCCGGTCAGCAGCAGTTCGCGCACATGTTCGATCGGGTCGCTTTGTTCGCGGACTTTCTGAACCTCTTCGCGGGTGCGGTACTTGGCCGGGTCGGACATCGAGTGGCCGCGGTAGCGGTAGGTTTTGATCTCAAGAATATAGGGGCCTTTGCCCGCACGGCAGTGCGCGACAGCCTTTTCCCCAGCGGCTTTGACAGCCAGTACATCCATGCCGTTGACGATCTCACCTGGGATGCCGAACGCTTCGCCGCGGTGGTAGATATCTTTGGTCGAGGTCGAGCGCGCCTGCGCCGTACCCATGGCGTATTGGTTGTTCTCGATCACGAACACCACCGGCAGATCCCAAAGGGCGGCCATGTTGAAGGTCTCATAGACCTGGCCCTGGTTCGCAGCGCCGTCACCGAAATAGGTGAAGGTCACGCGACCATTGCCCTTGTATTTGTCCGCAAAGGCCAGTCCCGCACCCAGCGGAACCTGTGCGCCAACGATGCCGTGACCACCATAGAAATGCTTCTCTTTCGAGAACATGTGCATCGAGCCGCCCTTACCTTTGGACAGACCACCGATGCGCCCGGTCAGCTCGGCCATCACGCCGCCTGGATCCATGCCGCAGGCCAACATATGGCCGTGGTCGCGGTATGAGGTAATACGCTTGTCACCTTCTTCGGTCGCAGCCTCAAGGCCGACAACAACGGCCTCTTGGCCGATGTAGAGGTGGCAGAAACCGCCAATCAGACCCATGCCATAGAGCTGACCGGCCTTTTCCTCGAATCGGCGGATCAGCAGCATTTCACGGTAGTATTCGGTAAGTTCTTCCGCAGAAACATTTGGTTTCTTTGTGGTTTTTCGCGCAGCCATTGTGGCGATCTCCCCCTCTCGGCAAGATAGTTTAGCGTTAAACTATCTCATAAAGCATTTGTTGCTTTCTGGCGAGGGGAAATGTGACGCAGCGTCCGGCAAGGCAGAATTCAGCGCGTGATCATGCGGTTAACCCGTGGGGTGGCATCCATTGGTGGGGGGGTCAGCGAATGACGATCTCATCCGAGCGGATCATGCCCAGCACGGACCGCGCCTGCTGATCCAGAAGATCCAGATCCAGGTAATTGTCTGACAGGCGGCGCGTCAGGTTTTCCATTTCCGTGATTTCGGCGTCAAGTTTGGCCAGGTCGCGCGACAGGGCGTCCCGTTCCGCTGCAATCTCGACCCGTCGGAACAGGCCATAGTCGCCCTGCACGGCGGCGAAGGTGAAATAAACACTCAGCGTGAAAGCCACCATGAAGAATACAACTGAGCCCAAACCGGGCCGATGGGAACGGGACACTCTGTTTACCGCCGTATGAAGTCTGCCTCAAAAACGTGCCCTTTTCGGACATCTGCCTGCACTATGTCACAGGTGATTCGGCTTGTGAATCCCTCGATTCGCAATTTTTGATGATCAGCAGAAAAAATATGTTCGCCTGATGAATTTGGCTGGGAAAAAAGCGGTTATCGCCAGGCTTCCAGCGCCTGGTTGCGTTGCAGGGTTTGTTCTTCCATGCAGGCCCAATAGAACATGGGGGCCGCGCTACCGTCGCTGTCCAGCTCGGGGTCACAGGTCACGTCACGGCGTTTCAGCCAAGCGCGTTGCTCGGTCAGCAGGGCTTGGCCATCACCGCGCGCGTCCGATGCGGGTTTGATCTCTGACCAAAGGCGGTTCAGCTCTTGATCTGCAATTTCCCATTTTTCTTTGGCGCAGAAATTGGCGTCAACCTGTGTTTGGCCATCGCAATGGGATTGCGCATATGTCGTGATGGGCAGCAGAGTGGTGGCAAGGACGGCAATAGCTTTCATGGCACATCTCCCGGTATGACAGAGAGAGTACCATGAATGCCGATTGCCAGACAGACAGGGGTTACTGATCCAGTGCCGCGACGCCGGGAAGAATTTTGCCTTCCATCCATTCCAGGAACGCGCCACCGGCAGTCGAGATGTAAGAGAAATCCTTTGCGGCACCGGACGCATTCAGCGCAGCGACCGTGTCACCACCGCCTGCGACCGACACAAGCTGTCCGGACCGTGTCAGTTCGGCCGCCTTCAAGGCCGCTGCGTTGGTCGCGGCATCAAAGGGTTCAATCTCGAACGCGCCCAGCGGACCGTTCCAGATGAGCGTTTGGCTCTTCTCAAAAATCGCGGTGATTTCAGCAACAGTCTCGGGACCGGCGTCAAGGATCATGCCGTCTGCAGGGCATTGATCGGCTGGCAGGACCTGATTGGGGGCGTGGGCCTCGAACTTTTCAGCGACGACGACATCGCGAGGTAGGACGATCTGGCAGCCGGTCGTTTCGGCCTTGGCCAGGATCTCGGCCGCCGTGTCTTTCATCGCGGTTTCCGCCAGCGATTTGCCGACATTCACGCCTTGTGCGACAAGGAAGGTGTTCGCCATGCCCCCGCCGATGATCAGGTAATCCACCTTTTCGATCAGGTTGCCCAACAGGTCCAACTTGGTCGAAACCTTGGCACCGCCGACAACCGCAGTAACCGGGCGTTTAGGCGCGCCTAGCGCGGCTTCCAACGCGCTCAGCTCTTGCTGCATCAGGCGGCCCGCGCAGGCGGGCAACAACCGGGCCAGTGCTTCAGTCGAGCTGTGTGCGCGGTGTGCGGCCGAGAAGGCATCATTACAATAGACGTCGCCCATCTTTGCCATGCCGGCCGCCAGTTCCGGGCTGTTTTTGGTTTCCGCCGCGTGAAAGCGCGTGTTTTCCAGCAATAACACTTCGCCAGCGCTGAGGTTTGCTGCCGCTGTTTCCGCCTCGATCCCCACGCAGTCATCGCCAAACCGAACCTTGGTGCCAAAGGCTGCCTCCAATGTCGGAACAAGCTGCTTCAGCGACAGGTTTTGGCGACGTTCGCCGCCCGGACGCCCGAAATGCGCCAGCAGGATGGGCTTGCCGCCAGCGGCCAAGATGTCCTTCACGGTCGGCACGATGCGCTCGATACGGGTGGCGTCGGTCACCACGCCGTCGACTACCGGCACGTTGATATCCACGCGCACCAACACGCGTTTGCCGTTCAGGTCCATGTCGTCCAGTGTTTTCCAGCCCATCGCGCAATCCTCGACAAATATGAAAGTGACTTAGGCGGTTCTTTTCCTGCATTTTGCCGTCAGGTCAATGCGTCACTTGGCATTCCCGCGCCCTGCGCATAGGTATTTGCGCAAGATAAAACGACAGGAGGGCCTAATGGCCGAGATCAAGGATCCCGAAAACACAATCATCGTCGAACTCAAAGACGGCAATGTCGTCATCGAGCTGTTGCCGGATGTAGCGCCCCAGCACAGCGCTCGCATGAAAGAACTGGCGCGCAGTGGTGAGTATGACAACGTGGCCTTTCACCGTGTGATCGATGGTTTCATGGCGCAGACCGGCGATGTTCAGCACGGCGACATGGAAGACGGGTTCAACCTGCGTATGGCGGGTACCGGCGGGTCGTCTCTGCCCAACGTTCCGGCGGAATTCTCGAAGCTGCCGCATGACCGCGGCACGCTGGGCGCAGCCCGTTCGCAGAACCCGGATTCGGCCAACTCGCAGTTCTTCATCAACTTCAAGAACAACCACTTCCTGAACGGTCAGTACACCGTTTACGGTCGCGTCATCGACGGGATGGAGCATGTGGACGCCATCGTTCGTGGCGAGCCGCCGATGAGTCCTGACCGCATGATCAGCGTCAAGGTGGCAGCCGATGTATAAACTGGCCGCTGCTTTTGCCTTGTTGGCCAGCCCGGCGCTGGCCACGGGCCTTGAGGTCGAGATCAAAGGTGAGGGGGCCAATGGCACCGTCACTATCGACCTGTTCGATGATCTGGCCCCGAAACATGTCGAGCAAATCGCTGCCCTGGCCAATGAAGGGAAATACGATGGCGTGGTGTTTCACCGCGTGATCGACGGCTTCATGGCTCAGACCGGCGATGTTGAGCATGGCCGTCTGGGCGGCGACTTGCGTCGCGCTGGCACCGGTGGATCTGACCGTGCGGACCTTCCGGCCGAGTTTTCGGATTTCGAATTCGACCGGGGTGTTGTCGGCATGGCGCGGGCGCAAAACCCCAACAGTGCCAACTCGCAATTCTTCATCATGTTCGAGCCGGGCCCGTTCCTGAACGGCCAGTACACGGTTGTTGGTCAGGTGACCGGCGGCATGGACGTGGTAGATGCGATCAAACGCGGTGAGGGACAGAATGGCGCGGTGATCGGCCAGCCGGACGTGATGAAAAAAGTCACCGTTACCGAATGATCTTTGAACCCGGCGCTTACTCCAGCGCCGGGTTTCTCGTCATTGATCGATGAAGTTTCGGATCGCTTGCGTGTAAGTATCCGGATCCTGAAATGACGCAAAGTGACTGACGTCTTTCAAAATCAATAGTTCAGCGTCCGGGATCGCCTCGGCAATCGCCTGTGAGTGTTCGGTCAGAATTGCTTCGTCATGTTCGCTCTGCACGACCAGAGTGGGCACGGTTACGGATTGCAGCCCCTCAAGCCCTCCGGGCTTTTCCGTCGCCCACATGGCTGCGACACCGCCCAGAAACGCTTCGAACCCGTCCGGAGTGGGGGACATGGCGGCATAGTCCCCGGCCATCATCCCGACGTAAGTTCCAAAGACTTCGTTGGTTTCGACTGAAGGGTCAATCCCATCCAAAGTAACGTTGCCCGCATGGGCGAAATGGCTGGCAAGACGATCCGGCGCCGTGGTCGAGATCGTGTAGCCAATGTTGGCACCGTCAGACCATCCGACCAGATTTACTTGCTCAACATTCAGATAATCCAGCAGCGCCAGATAGTCCTGCGCCAACAGTTCGTAGCTGTAGGTGCTGCCGTCATTGGTTGAACGGCCGTGCCCCCGCGTATCCGCCACAATCACGCTGTGGTCACTGGCCAGATCAGCCACTTGCGCTGCCCAGATATCGCCATGCGCCAGACCGCCATGGATTAGCAGCACGGGCGTGCCCTCTGCCGATCCATAGGTGGCGTAATACATATCTATGCCATTCACGCTGGCGGTACCACTGGACGCGGCCTTGGGCATGGCAGGCGTTTCGGGGATTGTCAGCCAAGCATCCTGTGCCAGTCCCGCTGTCGCGGTCAACGTCATCGCAGTGACCATCAGTGTTCGAAGCATGTCTACCTCCCTGGTTTCGCGTCGTCTCGTCAGGGATGATAGCTTAGGAAGAGGAAAGCGGGGGAAATAATCCCCCGCTTGGCCTTTAGTCGTCTGTTGTCATCGCCTTCCAGATCAATGCGCCGATTGCGCCACCGATCAGGGGTGCAACCCAGAACAGCCAGAGCTGCCCAAGGGCAGGCGCGTCCGCGAACAAAGCAACCCCTGTGGACCGGGCCGGGTTGACCGATGTGTTGGTCACCGGGATCGAGATCAGGTGGATCAATGTCAAACCAAGCCCGATGGCGATGGGGCCGAACCCGGCAGGAGCGCCGCTGGAAGTGGCCCCCAGGATGATGATGATGAAGAACGCAGTCATGACGATCTCGATCACCAGAGCGGACATCATTGAATAGCCCTCGGGTGATGCCTCACCATAGCCGTTCGAGGCAAACCCACCCACGCCGTCAAAGCCGGGCGCGCCGCTGACGATTAGATACAAGACAGCAGCCGCAGCAATTGCGCCGATGACCTGGGCGATCCAATAAGGGATAAGGTCCTTCGCCGGAAACCGTCCCCCGATCATCAGCCCAAGGCTGACTGCAGGATTGAAATGGCCGCCCGAGATATGCCCGACGGCATAGGCCATCGTCAGAACGGTGAGGCCGAAGGCAAAGGAAACGCCCAGCCAACCGATGCCCACATCGGCGACCCCGGCGGCCAGAACGGCGCTGCCGCAACCGCCCAGAACCAACCAGAACGTACCGAAGAACTCGGCCATGAGTTTTGATGACATGAAAAATCCTCCTGAAAACACTAATTTAAGACTAATTCGAAAATGATGTTTTGTGAAATGTTTGGATAAGGGGAAATTTCACTGGCAGTGGTCAGGAGTGAGGCGGTGGGAGCCTAAGCACGCCTAACCCCAGGCAACCGGGTCCAGTTGGAACAGTTTGGCAAGTTGGTCATAGACCTCAGGGGCCTCAGATTTCAGGTCGCGGGGCTTTTCAAAGAACACCTCGACGGAAACGGCAAAGAATTCTTCATGGCCGGTTGCGCCATAGGCGTCGATTACCGTGCGCCGCCCGCTTTCGACGGCGCGGACAAGGGTGTCATAGGCAGTCAGAAAGACACGCTCCCACTCGGCAAAGCTTTGCCCGTCGCTCAGGATCGGAACGCCGTTGGTGCCACCGGACAGATCGTCTATCTGGTGGGCAAACTCATGCAGTACGACATTCTGCCCGTCATGGTCGTTCAGTGCGCCCAGCTTGCTGTGGGTCCAAGACAGGATAACCGGTCCACGGTCCCAGCTTTCCCCGGTGCGCACGATCTCTTTCTCGCTGACGACGTATCCTTCCTGTCGGCGCTGCCGAGACTTAAAAGCGTTCGGGTAGATCAGGATCGTGGTCAGGTGATCGTACCAGAGGTCGCTGTTTACAATAAGAAGACAGGCCTGCGCGGCGATGGCCAGTTCCATCTCTTCGGTCACGTCCAGCCCGTCGCAACCGAAGAAACGAACCTGATCCAGAAACAGATTCACCTTGCCGTCCAGTTTGACACGCAGGTCTAGGGGCAGGCGGCGGATCAACGGCACTTGCTGCTCGATGAGGATGCGTTGGTGGTCTGTCAGGGGTGTGGACAATAACTGTTGGCGCGCCCGGGACTTGGACCAGTAGCGATACAGTAGGAAACCGGCAATAAGCGCCAAGGCTGTGAAAAAGAACAACATAAAGGTCACTATAAGGACGCGCCGGGCGGTTGGAACCGGAAAACCCAATCGTCCCCGTCAAATGAAAAACGCCGCGGGTTTCCCCGCGGCGTTCGAAACTTGGAAAGTGGTCCGCGTTACTGCTTGACTTCGGCCGCCGGGTTGGCACCCGCCTTGCCGCCGCGGCCCGGGTTCAGAGGGTCGTCCTGACGCTGAACCGAACCTTCGAAATGCGCGCCGCTTTCGATCGCGATGGTCTTGTGGATGATGTCGCCTTCGACACGTGCGGACGAGGTCAGGCGTACCTTCAAACCACGGACACGGCCCACGATGCGGCCGTTGATCACGACGTCATCGGCGGTGACTTCGCCTTTGATGGTGGCAGTCTCACCGATTGTCAGCAGATGCGCACGGATGTCGCCTTCGACAGTGCCTTCGACCTGGATATCGCCCGAGGTCTTCAGGTTGCCCGTGATGTGCAGGTCCGAAGACAGAACCGATGCCGGTGGCTTGGGCTTGGGCGCGGTGCTGGCCTTGTTTTCTGCCGGTGCAGGGGCCGCCGGTGTCGCCGGTGCAGCGGGTTTTGCCGCCTCGGGTGCAGTGGACGAGGGCTCGTTGATTTTGCTCTTAGAAAACATTTCTCGCAGCCTTGATGTAAGTCATTGGGTTAACAGGTTTTCCGTTCACGCGAACTTCATAGTGCAGGTGCGTGCCGGTCGACCGTCCGGTGCTACCCATATCAGCAATATGATCCCCGCGCGAGACCCTTTGACCAACCTTCACGCGTATCTTCGTGTTATGGGCATAAAGTGTCTCAATTCCGAACGCGTGCTTGATTTTTACCAGCCGTCCAAACCCGGACTGCCAGCCGGCATGGGTGACCACACCGTCGGCGGTGGCAAAAATGTCGGTGCCATGGGCACCTGCGAAATCAGCGCCGTTATGCATGCGGCGACCACCTGTCTTGGGGTCTCGACGCGTCCCGTAACCGCTCGTGAATCGCACGACGGAATTGACGGGGCTTGCAAACGGCGCTTTCTCTGCAGCAATTCGGTACAGGTTCAACTGATCCATCTGTTGCAACAGAGTATTTGCGCGGATCTCGTCGGGGGTCAGTTCCTCACCGCGCGTGCTGAAAGAAATAGGGGTTAGGGGGCCGCCCATGCCGCTATAGCCGCGGCGGACTTCTTCGATGATGCGGTCGGTGGGCATGCCGGCCTGGCGGAACATCTTGTCCAGTGGTTCGACCGAGATCACCATTGCCTCTTCCAACTGGCGGAAGATCTCGTCGCTGCGTTCCTGCATCAGCCGGATTTCCAGCTCAAGATCGTCACGCTGTTCCAGCGCGTCCTTGGCATTGGCGGCAATCTGGTCGCGTTCCTCGGCGGTACGGGACAGTGCCTCGGTCATAAAGTTCATCTGTTCAGGGTTGGCAACGGCGGCCATGTACATGTCGCCTTCGCCCGCTTCCTGCTGAAGCGTGACCAGTTCTGTACGTGCTTCTTCGCGCTGTTTCATGGTAGCGCGCAGCGTGGTCTGGATAACCTCGATCCCGGTCTCAAGCTCGCGGCGGCGGTTTTCCGACGCCAGCAGTTCCGACTGCATGGCCGAAATCTGCTCGAGCGCTGCGTTGAACCGGTCCTGAGCCGCCAAAGCCTCCTGCGCTCGGACGTCCCGTTCCGTGGACATGATGTTCAGTCGTTCCTGATAGGTCGCCTGATCACGCTTTGCCTGTTCCCGGAAGTTTCCCGACCCGATGCTGTCCATCAACAGTATCGCAGTCGCGACAGCTGTCCATCCCACGAACAAGGCGACACCAGCAACGGCTATGACCTGCGTTTCCGAGCTTAGCCGAATAAACCGCGTATCATTGTCGGATTTCAGAAAGACACGGCGTTCGGGAAAATGCCGCTCGAACAATGAATGTAATTTGATTGCCAGACGTGTTCTCACGCGTCCTACCTCTCCATCCCCAAAGATCGGGACCGGTCGTGAGTGATAGCCGTCCCTTGGGCGAAGTGCATAGAGCGAGAGGGAGCTTTGGGCAAGTTTGTTAACTTATCGACCTTGCGTTACCGGTTTTTGCCGCCGATTCTAGGCGAGAAATTGCCGATAACGTCAACTTGTGCCCGTTATTGCGCCTGTCCCGGCAATGGCAAATCCTCCGTCAGAGGCCAATAGAAATCCGGCGGCAGCCCGGCCTCGGCCCGTTTTTCTTCGTTAAACGGGGGCTTCAGGACGCCATGGAAATACTGGCGCACCAATTGGTGAAATACATCCTTGGGATCTGCGTTTTCACGCCCACACAGGAAATGGAACCATTTTGAACCATAAGCCACGTGGGCCACTTCTTCAGCATAGATGACCTCGAGCGCGGCAATTGCCTGCTCGGCTTTGGCCTTGCGGAATATGTCGATCATGCCGGGTGTCACGTCCAACCCACGCGCCTCGAGCACCATGGGGACAACCGCCAGTCGCCCCATCAAATCTTCGGCAGTGTCTTCGGCCGCGCGCCACATTCCCGCATGCGCGGGCAGAGCGCCATAGTGGCTGCCCTTGCTTTCCAGACAATCGCAGACCAATTCGAAATGCCGCGATTCTTCTTCGGCGCATTTGACCCAGTCATCGTAAAACCCGATGGGCATCGGCACGTGGCCAAATCGCGCGATGATGTCCCAATGCAGGTCGACCGCGTTCAGCTCGATATGCGCAACTGCGTGAAGCAGGGCGATACGCCCGGCCTCGGTTCCGGGCTTGCGTTTTGGAACCTCACGCGGCGATAGCAGCTCGGGCTTTTCCGGGCGGGCAGGACTCAGCGGCGGAGTTGCGGTTCCCACCTCAATCTCAGGCGCGTCGCCCTTGCGCGATGCGAACCAGGCGGCGGCATAGCGCTTGGACAGGGCAGTCTTTTCCCGACCATTCGCTGTTGTCAGGACTTCGGTCGCCATCTGAGTCAGTGTTTTGGACACCGCGTTGTCTCCGTTGGTTGAGATGGACGGCTCATAGACCGGATGACGACCGTGGTCGAGAGGATTACAGGCTGCGCACAGCCTCTAGCACCTCGTCCACATGGCCGGGGACTTTGACTTTGCGCCAGACCTTGGCGATCTTGCCCTCGCCATCGATCAGAAAGGTCGAGCGTTGAATTCCCATGGATTTCTTGCCGTACATGTTCTTTTCAACCCAGACGCCATAGTCCTCGCAGACCGAAGACCCTTCATCCGACAAAAGCGGAGTCGTCAGGCTGTGTTTGGCAACAAACTTGTCGTGCTTGGCAACACTATCCCGCGAGATGCCAAAAACTTGAGCCCCCGCATCACCAAAGGCCTGAAGTTGTTCCGAGAAACCGATGGATTCCTTGGTGCAGCCCGGCGTATCATCGCGGGGGTAGAAAAACAGAACGACGGCACCGCCGCGCAGGTCCGATAGGGTCACTTCGCCGCCGCCGTCGCGGGGTAATGTGAAATCAGGGGCGATGTCTGTTACGTCGGGCATTGGAAACTCCGCTAAAGGATTTTAAGTGCTGCCCGGCATAATAGGGCGACGCGAGCGGGTTGAAAGACTTGGATAAAAAATTGGCTCAGCACGAAGACGCAAGTGGCGACCGGCCCGAGACGCCTGTCCGCCGCCGGTCACGCCGTCGTATCGCCGCGCGCTGGAGCATCGGAACCTTGTTTTTAATGTGCCTGCTGGTCGGAGCGGGCTGGTTCTTTTTGATCGGAAAACAGCTGCACGCGCCGGAATGGGTCACACAGAAAGTAGAAGCGCGTCTGGAACGCAGCCTTGGCGGTCTTAAATTCACCTTTGGGGACGCCAGCTTTATCGTAAACGAAAAGTGGCGCCCGCGTATCCGATTGACGGATGTGACCATCAGCGATGCGGCGGGGCGTCAGATCGTTCAGATTTCGGATTTGCGGACACGCCTGTCGATGCGTGAATTGCTGCGCGGCAAGATCAGACCGCGGCGGATCACTATGCTGGGTGCGCAGATTGCTTTGACCCGTGGTGAGGACGGTGCGCTGTCGCTGACAGTGGGGTCGGGCAGTGCCCCGGTGCAAAAGGCCCCGACGCTGGCACAGCTTATCGAGGAATCGGATGATGTGTTCCTGTCCCCGTTTCTGTCAGGTTTGCGGGCGGTCGATCTGGAATCGTTGACGCTGGACTATCAGGATCTGCGGCTGGGGCGGGCCTGGGTGTTTGACGGCGGGCATATCTCGATCATCCGGGACGGGAATGAAATGCGGCTGGCGACCGGGTTTTCGGTTCTGACCGGGCGCGACTACGCCAGCACGATCGAGGCGAACTATACCAGCGTGCTTGGTACCCCTCAGGCGAGTTTTGGGGTTTCGATCACCGATTTACCCTCGGAAGACATTGCCACCCAAAGCGTTGCACTGGCGTGGTTGCAGGTGCTCAATGCTCCGATTTCCGGCGCGTTACGGGGCAGTGTAGATGGGCAGGCCGCGCTGGGGCCGCTTTTTGCGACGTTGAATCTGGGCGAGGGTGTCCTGCAGCCCAGACCTGAGACGCGCCCGATCGGGTTCGAATCCGCGCGCGCCTATTTCACCTATGACCCCGCGCGTCATGTTCTGGAATTCAACGAGGCCTCGGTCGTGTCCGACGTGGGGGCCGTGCAGGCCGAAGGCAAAGCCTATTTGAACGGGGTCGAAAACGGTGTTCTTGAAAGCCTGACGTCACAGCTGACCCTGAACAGTATCGATATCTACCCCGGTGGTCTGTTCCCGGAATCGCTGGAAACGGCGCGGGCGGATGTGGATTTTCAACTCAAGCTTGCGCCGTTCGAGCTGCAGCTGGGGCAGTTGACGATCACGGATGCCCTGCACGAATTGCACGCAACGGGCAGGTTGATCGGCCAGCCCGACGGTTGGGATGCCGCGTTTGATGCGCAACTGGACAAGATGGGGTCTGAGAACCTGTTGCGATACTGGCCCGAAAGACTGGCGCCGAACCCGCGGAAATGGGTGTCGGAAAACCTGTTCGAAGGTCAGTTTTCAGATGTGGAGTTTTCACTACGCTTGCATCCGGGCAGTAAGCCGGACCTCTATTTGGGCCTTGGGTTCGATGAGGCCAAGATCAGGTTTGCCAAGACCTTGCCGCTGATCCAGGACGGGCGGGGCCGGCTTAGCCTGCTGAAAGATCGCTTTACCGTCACGGCTGAAAAAGGGGTTGTCATCGCCGATCAGGGTGGCGCGGTGGATGCCTCGGGAACCTCGTTCATCATCCCGGATACAACTGCCAAGGGCGGAACGCCTGCGATTGCTCGGATCGAGGCGCGCGGCAGCGTCGAGGCCGCCTTGTCGCTGCTGGACCGACCACCACTAAGCCTGATGTCTAAAGCCAACTTGCCGGTCGATCTGGCGGCTGGTGACGTAAGCTTGTCAGGCACTTTGTCATTGCCGCTGAAAAAGGGGCTGAAGTTTCACGACACAGAATTCCACTACACCGGTGAAATCGACAATGTGCAAAGCGACAAACTTGTGCCTGACTATTCCGTCAGCGCTGATCTTTTGAACCTGTCCGGCAATCAGACCGAGGTGAAGATCGACGGCTACGGCTTATTCGGCCAAGTGCCGATGCAGGTCGCGTGGCGTCAGCCCATTGGCGGGGATGGGCCGCAACGCAGCGAACTGACGGGCCAGATCGAACTGTCGCCTTTGTTGATGAGCGAACTGAAGGTGCCGCTGCCGCCGGGCATGCTGACTGGAAAAGGCACAGCGGATATCACCGTTGGAATCGGCGCGGATGAACCCGTCACACTCTCTGCGACCTCGGACCTCGCCGGGGTCGGAATGGCAATTCCTGAACTTGGCTGGCGCAAAGGGACGGGGGCGACCGGAAAGATGACACTGGACGCCACGCTGGGTGAAAAGCCCAAAGTGGATGATCTGACGCTTGATGTCGCGGGGCTGCGCACTAAAGCCTCGATCTTCTTCCGGGACGGGGGTGCCTTTGACCGGATACGGTTCAGTTCGTTTGATCTGGGCAACTGGCTGGCGGTGCCGGCCGAACTGATCAACACCGGCGGACCTGTCCCCAATATCGTCGTTCAGGGCGGTGTCATGAATCTGGGTCGCGCAACCTTCGGCGAGGGCGGTGGCGGAGGAGGGTCAGGCCCCGGTCCAAGGATCGATGTTCTGTTGGACCGCCTGCAGGTGACCGAAGACATTGCACTGACCGGGTTCCGGGGCGCGTTTCAAACCACAGGCGGGGTGAACGGCACCTTTACGGCCAATGTTAACGGCGGCACGGCGGTCAGCGGTCAGATGAGCCCGCGCGACAGCGGTAGCGCCGTGAACATAAAGTCGAAGGACGCAGGGGCCGTCCTGCGGTCAGCTGGTGTTATCACCCAGGCGCGTGGCGGCAGTTTGGATCTGCAACTGGAACCGGTCAGCGCGCCGGGGAATTATGATGTGATCCTCAAAATACTAAACACACGCATTACCGATGCACCGGCAATGGCCGCACTGTTAGACGCGATCAGTCTTGTTGGACTTTTGGACGAGATGACCGGGCAGGGGATTTTTTTCTCGACTATCGATAGCCGCATGCGGATCACTCCGACCGAAATCAAAGTCCTCAGTGGAAGCGCCGTTGGCCCGTCCATCGGCTTGTCCTTTGACGGCACGATCGACACGGTTGCGGGCATGCTAAACCTGCGTGGCGCAATTTCTCCGATCTATCTGGTGAACGCGATCGGAAGTGTGTTTACGAAAAAAGGCGAGGGGGTCATCGGGTTCAACTACAGCCTGACCGGGCCGCTTACGAAGCCAAAAGTTTCCGTAAACCCGCTGTCTGGCCTTGCGCCACTGTTCCTACGAAATTTACTGCGCGCACCGGCCCCGACTGTATCAGATGGCCCCAATGCGCTGCCGAGAAAGCCGGATGAACCCAAAAAGACCTTTGGTTCTCCGCCCCGGGACAATTGACCCGGATGGGCTGTTGCTGATTCCGATGCGGAATTGTATGGCGCGGCTATGAAACTCAGCGATTTTGACTTCCATCTGCCCGAAGACCGGATTGCCACACGTCCCGCCAGCCCGCGCTCATCCGCGCGCCTGTTGGTGGCCGAAGGTGACGTGATCTCGGATGCGCATGTTTTTGATCTAACCGACTGGTTGCAGCCGGGTGACAGATTGGTGCTAAACGACACGCGCGTCATCCCCGCGCGCCTGAACGGACGGCGCCATCGCAACAGTGCACAAGGACCGGTGTCTGCCGCAATCGAGGCGACTTTGCTGGACCCGCAGGCTGATGGCACATGGGCGGCCCTGATCAAACCGCTGAAGAAAGTGAAGCTGGGCGAAGACATTCAGTTCTCGGATCAGCTGAGCGCCACGCTGGAGCGGGTTGAGGACGGGCAAGCCTATCTGCGGTTCAATCTGTCAGGCGACGATTTTGATGCTGCGCTGGAACAGGCTGGGGCAATGCCTCTGCCGCCCTACATCGCGGCCAAGCGGCCAGCGGATGAGCAGGACAAGACGGATTACCAGACAATCTGGGCCCGCAATTCCGGTGCGGTTGCCGCCCCAACGGCGTCGCTGCATTTTGATGAGGCGTTGATGCAGGCGCTGGGCGCGCGCGGCGTCGCAGTCACCCATGTCACGCTGCATGTGGGCGCGGGCACATTTCTGCCGGTCAAAGTCGAGGACGTGACGACCCACAAGATGCACGCCGAATGGGGCAGTGTCAGCGCCGTCGCCGCGCAAGAAATCCGCGAGACCAAAGCCGAAGGGGGCAGGGTCATCCCGGTGGGCACCACCGCGCTGCGTCTGATCGAAAGCGCCAGCCGGTCGGGGCAGATCGAACCATGGGAAGGCGAAACGGATATTTTCATCTATCCTGGTTTCGAATTTCATGTGACCGACGCGTTGATGACCAATTTCCACCTGCCGAAATCCACCTTGTTGATGCTGGTTTCGGCCCTGATGGGGCTGGAACGCATGCGGCAGGTGTACGCGCATGCGATTGAACAGAAATACCGGTTCTTCTCTTACGGGGATGCGTCGCTTTTGATCCCGTAAGGGACGCGTTGTCGGGATCGAATCTTTTCAATGTCGTAGACAAGCATGACCAAAGCCGTTTTTGATTGCAAAACGGTGTCACAGTCTAGCTCGGAATTTTTCGGAGGCCCCAATGATTCAGGTCCTTTCCAGCGCATGGGCGCTATTGCTTGGTATGGGCCTGTTGATGGTCGGAAACGGTCTTCAGGGGACAATTCTGGGTGTCCGGGGCGAGATTGAGGGGTTTTCGACGCTTCAGATGTCATTCGTGATGTCGGCCTATTTCGTCGGTTTCCTGGGTGGATCACGCCTTGCACCCGAAATGATCCGACGTGTCGGACATGTGCGAGTCTTCGCGGCGCTGGCATCGTTCATTTCTGCCGTGATGATCATGTATCCGTTGATGACCGACCCGGTTATCTGGATTCTGGGTCGTGTCGTGATCGGGTTCTGTTTCTCCGGAGTGTACGTCACTGCGGAAAGCTGGCTCAACAATGCTGCCAGCAACGAAAATCGCGGCCAGGCACTGTCTCTTTACATGATCTTCCAGATGACAGGCATCATCAGCGCACAAGGATTGGTTCTGTTGGGCGACCCGGCCGGGTTCGATACCTTTGTAATCGCCTCCATTCTGGTTTCGGTCTCTTTTGCGCCTATTCTCTTGTCGATCTCACCGACTCCTGCGTTTGACACAACCAAACCGATGACTTTGCGCGAATTGTTCGGATATTCGCCATTGGGCTGTGTTGGCATGTTTCTTCTGGGTGGCGTTTTCTCTGCACAGTTCGGGATGGCGTCGGTATACGGTGCCCGCGCGGGCCTGACACTGGTTGAGATTTCGACTTTTATTGCCGCATTCTATATCGGTGCCCTGGTCTTGCAGTATCCATTGGGATGGATGTCCGACCGCATGGATCGCCGTTTCCTAATCATGCTTGTTGCAGGGGTCGGCAGCTGCGCGGCAGTTGTGGGCTTGGTGTTCGGGGTGACGTTTCCGATCCTGCTGGGCGCGGCCTTTGTGATCGGCGGTATGTCGAACCCGCTTTACTCATTGCTGATCGCGCACGCGAATGACTTTCTGGAACACGAAGACATGGCCGCAGCGTCAGGGGGTCTCTTGTTTATCAACGGCATGGGGGCCATCGCGGGCCCGTTGATCACCGGTTGGCTCATGGGGGATGCGGTCTTTGGTCCTCCGGGCTTTTTCCTTTTCATCGCTATCCTGCTGGTCGTTATGGCCGGCTATGCGCTCTACCGTATGACCCAGCGCGCGGCGATCCCGGTCGACGAAACGGGCACCATGTCGCCGCTCTATCCAACGGCGTCTCCGGTTGTGATGGAATTGGCGCAGGAAGTGGCCATCGAGGCCGCAGAAGCCGAGCAGGAAACGCAAGATGTTGCCTAGAACACGAATTTATGTCGCAAGTGTTGCAATAATTTACTGTTACAATTCTGTAAAACACACTTAAATGAATTTAAGTCCCTTGGGGGGGAAACACGACGGAGTTAAGGGCATGGCAAGTCCTGAAGATGTACTGAGTTTTTGGTTAGATGAGGTTGGTCCCAAGGGTTGGTATCTGCAGGATGACGCATTGGATGCAGAAATCCGCGACAGGTTCCTGACCACATGGGAGGCTGCGAATGAAGGCAAGTTCTCTCTTTGGCTGACCTATCCCAGCGGTGCATTGGCGTACATCATCCTGATGGATCAGTTCCCACGCAACATGTTCCGAGGAAGCGCTGAGGCCTTCGCCTCAGACCGTGCAGCGTTGTCAGCAGCGAAATGCGCGGTGGACAAAGGGTGGGATATGAAGATCGACGAACCGGCCCGCCAGTTCTTCTATCTTCCATTGATGCATTCGGAAAACCTGTGTGACCAGGAACGCTGTGTGCGCCTGATGTGTCAAAACATGACCGATGGCGACGACGGCAATCTGTTGCACGCAAGGGCACATCGCGAAGTGATCCGCAAGTTCGGTCGGTTCCCATACCGCAACGACGCTCTCTCGCGGCCCATGACCGAGCACGAGGCCGCCTATGTCGACATGGGCGGATATGGCGCGACTGTGCGCGAGCTGCAGACAGCCGGCTAGGACGCCGGCACGCAGCCTCGGATTGCAATGATCCGGTCGGCAACAATGTCGGCCGAATTTTCAATTGCAGTGTTGATTAACTGGTCCGGGGCCTCGGTCAACTCGGCTATTCTCGCCTGCGCAGCTTGCAGGTTATTCTCCAAACCATTTAGCTTTTCCAAAGCCTCAGACAGTTTTCGGGCGGTCGCGCTGTCGGCTGCCGTTCCGCTAAGCTGAAGGGATGACAGGTCGCTGCGTAATGCCGTCAGTTCACCGCGTATCCCTTGTACGTCTTCCTTCAGCGGCGCTACGATCTGGACCTTCTCAGCAAACTTGACGGTAATGTCGTCAACTGTAGAAGCCAGCTTCCACCCCAGAAACAGGCATAGTGCAATCAGGATAAGCGTCGCATTCAACAGTGCAAGCAACAGATCTTTAAGCGTTTTGGCCATGGTAAGCCTTTCGAATGACTTGGGTTTCACAAAGTCCGGGCAGGTCAGGTGCGTATCTTCTAGCCATAGGTTCGCGCGCGGTATAGGCTGAAAATTGCGCATTCCGCGCCGGTTTACCCTGCGTCCGTTTTGTCGCGGGAGCAATATGTTGATGCGTTCTTAAAATTAGTTTAATGGTAAACTAATTTCTGAATCGACCTGCGCCGAGAGGGAAACATGGCAGCACAATCTTTTGATCTGATCGTAATTGGCGCCGGTCCCGGTGGCTATGTGGCCGCTATCCGTGCCGCGCAACTGGGCCTGAAAACCGCCGTGGTCGAACGCGAGCATTTGGGCGGTATCTGCCTGAACTGGGGCTGTATCCCGACCAAGGCGCTGCTGCGAACGTCCGAAGTGTTCCATCTGATGGAGCGGGCCAAGGATTTTGGCCTGAGCGCAGACAAGATTGGTTTTGATCTGGATGCGGTCGTCAAGCGTTCGCGCGGCGTTGCGGCGCAGCTGTCGGGTGGCATTGGCCATCTGTTGAAAAAGAACAAAGTGACCGTTTTCATGGGTGCGGCCACGATCCCTGCTAAAGGCAAGGTCACCGTTAAAACCGACAAGGGCACCGAGGAACTGACCGCCAAGAACATCGTTCTGGCCACCGGTGCACGGGCGCGCGAACTGCCCGGATTGGAAGCGGATGGCGATCTGGTCTGGACCTACAAGCACGCGCTCCAGCCGCCGCGGATGCCAAAAAAATTGTTGGTGATCGGGTCCGGCGCAATTGGGATCGAATTCGCCAGCTTCTATAATACCTTGGGCGCAGACACGACCGTGGTCGAGGTTATGGACCGGGTCCTGCCGGTCGAGGACGCAGAAATCAGCGCGTTGGCTAAGAAGGCCTTTACGAAACAAGGCATGACCGTCATGGAAAAGGCGATGGTCAAGCAACTGGACCGCGCCAAGGGTAAGGTCACCGCGCATATTGAGGTTAAGGGCAAGGTCGAAATGCACGACTTCGACACCGTGATCTCGGCCGTGGGGATTGTTGGGAACGTTGAAAACCTTGGGCTCGAGGCCTTGGGCGTTAAGATTGACCGCACCCATGTCGTCACGGATGAATTCTGCCGCACAGGTGTTGATGGCCTTTATGCCATCGGTGATATCGCAGGCGCGCCCTGGCTGGCGCACAAAGCCAGCCATGAAGGTGTCATGGTTGCAGAATTGATTGCCGGTAAACACGCTCATGCAGTGAAACCCGAAAGCATCGCCGGCTGCACCTACTGTCAGCCTCAGGTCGCATCGGTGGGGTACACCGAAGCCAAGGCGAAAGAGCTTGGCTATGACATCAAGGTTGGCAAGTTTCCGTTCATCGGCAACGGCAAAGCCATTGCGTTAGGTGAGCCCGAAGGCCTGATCAAAACGATTTTCGACGCCAAGACAGGTGAACTACTGGGTGCACACATGATCGGTGCGGAAGTTACCGAGTTGATTCAGGGCTACGTAGTGGGACGGCAATTGGAGACCACCGAGGAGGACCTGATGAACACTGTCTTCCCACACCCGACTCTGTCGGAAATGATGCACGAAAGCGTGTTGGATGCCTACGGGCGTGTGATTCACATGTAAGGATGGGGGCTCTGTCCCCGCCGACCGGGCCGGGCGTCTCCCCTGAGAATATTTTAGCCAGATGAAGGAAGGATCCTTCCTTCATCTGGCTTTTTAATTTCCCGGAGCGCGAGGCAGAGCCTCGCAAGTATTTTATTTATTCAATGCATCCAGAATGCGCGCCCACGAGCGAATACCCTTGTGGAAACTTTTCACGTCATATTTTTCGTTCGGTGAGTGGATGGCGTCATCGTCATTGGCATAGCCAACCAGCATCGAGTCCAATCCAAGAACCGAATTGAAATAGCCAACCACCGGGATCGAGCCGCCCATGCCGGTAAAGACAGCTTCCCGGTCCCATTCATCCGACAATGCGCCGCGCGCGGCTTCGAATTCCGGCCGGTCGAGGTTCATGACCGACGCAGGCGAACCTTCAAGGTCGTTGTCCCAGACGACTTTCGCGTCCGGCGACAGGCGATCTTCGACATGTTTACGGACCTTGTCGCGCAGGGCATCGGGGTCCATGTCGCCGACCAGCCGGCAGGTGATCTTGCAATGTGCTTCGGACGGGATCACGGTTTTTGATCCCGCGCCATTGTAGCCACCCCACAAACCGTTCACTTCCAGTGTTGGACGCGCCCACTGCTGTTCCAATGTGGAATAGCCCTTTTCACCATGGGGTTGCGAATAGCCAACCGAGTTCAGGTATTCCGCCTCATCAAAACCGCAGTTTTCCCATTGGCGCAGCTGCTCGGCGGGCACTTCGTGTACACCTTCGTAAAATCCGTCAACGGCCACGCGACCGGTTTCGTCATCGTAGAACGAGGCGACGATCTTCGACATCTCACGCAGCGGATTCAAGCCCGGGCCGCCATAGTGGCCGGAATGCAGATCGATGCGTGGGCCGATGATAGTGAACTCATCCTTGAGCATGCCGCGCAATTGCGAGGCGATGGAGGGCACGCCACGCGAGACCATCGAGGTGTCGCAAACCAGCGCAAGATCGGCTTTCAATTCGTCTTTGTTGGCTTCGAGGAACGGCACCAACGAGGGTGAGCCGGATTCTTCTTCGCCTTCGAAGAAGAACGTGATGCGGCAGGGTAGGGTGCCGTGGATCGCCTTCCATGCGCGGCAGGCCTCAACAAAGGTCATCAACTGGCCTTTGTCATCCGACGAGCCGCGGCCGCGGATGACCTGACCGTTGTCAGTATCTTCCAGCGCTGGGTCGAACGGGTCACGGTTCCAAAGCTCCAGTGGATCAACAGGTTGCACGTCGTAGTGGCCATAAAACAAAACATGCGGGCCGTCGCTGCCCTCGCCCACATGGCCAACGACCATCGGGTGGCCCGGCGTTTCGCGCTTTTCGGCCGTAATGCCGATGCTTTGCAGGTCTGTGACCAGCCAGTCGGCGGCCTGATCAACCTGCTCTTTGTAGGCTGGGTCGGTCGAAATCGATGGGATGCGCAGAAATTCCATCAAACGGTCGATGGACGTGGACAGATCGGTGTCGATCCTGCTCAGAACAGCGTCTAGTGACATGAGCCTCTCCTGAATGGCGTGAACTGGTGCGGAACCTATCAGCACCGGCGGTGCCGTCCAGTGCGTATCGACGGGATTTGGGGTATACTATCGGAAACGGGACATGTGACTTTGGAACGCCTGCGTCGTTTCCTCGCGTCTGATGGCCGTAACTTTACTTGTCCCGTGGCAAGATCAGGGATAATTGATGCAAATCAATGTCGCGACTCCGACAATGCCGCTACTCAAGGCATTCAAGGGGAAGCAAACCGCAGAGACAGAATGTATGGTCATCTGGGGGAGTAACGGGTTCGGCAACCAGCAGGTCAATGCCGGGCACAGAAGGAGAAACCGGTGGACTATACTGCTCAGCTCGATTCAGCGATTGCCAGGCTGCATGACGAAGGTCGTTACCGGACCTTTATTGATATCGAACGCCAGAACGGTCATTTCCCGCATGCTGTACGGACGCGTCCGGACGGCTCGCAGCAGAATATCACGGTGTGGTGTGGAAACGACTATCTGGGTATGGGCCAGAACCCGGTTGTTCTGAATGCTATGCATGATGCCGTTGATGCTGCCGGTGCAGGTTCCGGCGGAACGCGCAACATTTCGGGCACCACTGTCTATCACAAGCAACTTGAAGCTGAGTTGGCGGATTTGCACGGTAAAGAAGCGGCGTTGCTGTTCACCAGCGCGTACATCGCCAATGACGCGACGCTCAGCACGTTGCCCAAGCTGTTCCCGGGCCTGATCATTTATTCTGACGCGCTGAACCATGCCTCGATGATTGAAGGCGTGCGCCGCAATGGCGGCGACAAGCGAATCTTCCGTCACAACGACGTCGCGCATCTGCGCGAGCTGCTTGAGGCCGACGATCCTGCGACACCCAAACTGATCGCTTTCGAGTCGGTATATTCGATGGACGGCGATTTCGGCCCGATCGAAGAGATCTGCGACCTGGCAGATGAATTTGGCGCGCTGACCTATATCGACGAGGTGCACGCGGTCGGCATGTACGGTCCCTGTGGTGGAGGCGTGACCGAACGTGATCGCTTGGCGCATCGCATCGACATCATCAACGGAACATTGGCCAAGGCTTATGGCGTGATGGGGGGCTATATCGCCGCCAGTGAGAAAATGTGTGACGCTGTGCGTTCTTACGCGCCGGGTTTCATCTTCACGACATCGTTGCCGCCGGCCGTTGCCGCAGGTGCTGCCGCATCTGTCGCCTATCTGAAGGGTGCGTCGGAATTGCGCGAGCAGCACCAGACTCAGGCCAAGGTGCTCAAGCTGCGACTGAAAGGGATGGGTCTGCCGCTGATTGATCACGGCAGCCACATTGTACCGGTGATCGTTGGCAATCCGGTGCACACCAAGATCCTTAGCGATAAGCTGTTGGATGACCATGGAATCTACGTCCAGCCCATCAACTTCCCGACCGTGCCGCGTGGTACGGAACGCCTGCGTTTTACCCCGTCACCGGTCCACGGACCGGGTGAAATGAACCGACTGATCCATGCGATGGACGAACTTTGGTCACATTGTGCGCTAAATCGCGCCGAACTTGCAGGATAACCTCACGCCAAAGTGTGCAATGCATTTGTCGCGTGTTAAGCTTACGCTAACAAAAGAGACGCACGAATCGTTAGGTAGGCGATTCGCCGTTGGCGTGTAACACGCGTAAGGCAGAATGGGGCAGCAGGAATGATTGGGCGCAGATCACAGCGCGATTCCGAACAAGACACGGACGTCCGGCCAAAGGGCTTTGACGACTATGAGGTGCGGCTTGGCGACAGGATGCGCGGCGAACGCGCGACGATGGGCAAGTCTCTTCTGGATGTTCAGCGCGAACTGCGGATCAAAGCCAACTACATCGCTGCCATTGAAGACGCTGATCCTGATGCGTTTGACACACCCGGCTTCATCGCCGGGTATGTGCGTTCTTATGCGCGCTATCTGGGCATGAACCCGGATGATACTTTTGCCACCTTCTGCGCCGAGAGCGGCTTCGAAGTTGCCCATGGTATGTCAGCCGAGGCTTCGGTTGTGCGCAAACCATCCGGCGGGTTGCCCGCGCGGGGTCCGATGGGGCGCGATCCGTTCATCTCGCCGAATACACCTTACATCCCAGGCAGGGAATCTCTGGTCAGCCAGATCGAACCCCGTGCCATTGGCTCGTCTCTGGTTCTGCTGGCGGTAATTGGCGGCATTGGCTACGGCGGCTGGGCCGTCTTGAACAAAATCCAGCAGGTACAAGTAAGCCCGGTTGAACAAGCCCCGGTGGTTCTGTCCGATCTCGACCCGTTGGATGCAGCCCGCGCTCCGGTAGAAGTTGCCGAAGCCGCAGATGCCACCGCACCGACCCCTGAGGCGCTGGATCGTCTTTATCGCCCACAGGCGCTGGATGTTCCGGTTCTTGTGGCACGTGACGCTCCGATTGCTACGCTGGACCCGCGTACCGTGGGTACGTTCCGTCCACCAGAGGCACCACGGATTGAAGTGGCCGAGGTGCACACAGTTGAACGCCTCGCATTGCCGCAGGTAGTCGAGCAGGTTGATACCGCGCTCAAAATTGTTGCCGTTGCACCATCTTGGATGCGTATTCGCGCCGCAGATGGGAGCGTCCTATTCGAAGGTACGCTAGGCACAGTCGAGCAGGGCAACACATTCGAGATACCTCTGACCGAAGAACCGCCGCAGCTGCGCGCAGGGGCTTCGGGGTCCGTTTATTTCTCGATGAACGGTGAGCATTTCGGGCCTGTTGGCGCGCCGGGCACAGTGACCAAAGGTGTTCTGCTGTCCAAAGACGCGGTTGCCGAACGCTATGAGGTTGCCGATCTGGAAGCCGAACAGAATAGCGCCCTCAAACAATTGGTGGCCGAACTTCAGGCGGAAGTACCTGAAACGCCTGCTGAGTGATCTGGCCATTGCGGTGGCCGGGTAGGCGGACTATTTAAAGACGCAACTCAGGCAGCTCTGGACCCGTCCTCATGTCCCCTAATCATGTCCGCCCGTGGCGAAACATTTATCGCCGCAAATCCCGCCAGATCATGGTCGGGAATGTTCCGGTCGGGGGCGACGCGCCCATTGCTGTTCAGACCATGACCAACACGCTGACAACAGACGTTGCTGGGACCGTTGCGCAGGTTCAAGCCGCCGCCGAAGCGGGCGCTGATATTGTGCGCGTGTCCGTCCCAGATGAGGCGTCATCGAAGGCGTTGAAAGAGATTGTGCGCGAAAGCCCGGTTCCCATCGTGGCCGACATCCACTTTCACTACCGTCGGGGCATCGAAGCTGCCGAAGCGGGGGCTGCATGTCTGCGCATCAATCCAGGCAATATCGGCGATGAAAAGCGTGTGAAGGAAGTCATCAACGCCGCGCGCGACCACAATTGCTCGATCCGGATCGGGGTAAACGCGGGCAGTCTGGAAAAGCACCTGCTTGAGAAATATGGCGAACCATGTCCCGAGGCGATGGTCGAAAGCGGGTTGGAGCATATTCGCATCCTGCAGGACAACGACTTTCACGAATTCAAGATCAGCGTGAAGGCCAGCGACGTCTTTCTGTCCGCAGCGGCCTATCAGGGCATTGCCGAGGCCACGGATGCGCCGATCCACTTAGGCATCACCGAGGCGGGCGGGCTGGTGTCTGGCACCATCAAATCGGCCATCGGGCTGGGTAATCTGCTGTGGATGGGTATTGGCGACACGATCCGTGTCAGCCTGTCCGCTGACCCGGTCGAAGAAGTAAAGGTGGGCTTCGAGATTCTGAAATCCCTGGGCCTGCGCCATCGCGGCGTGAACATCATCTCGTGCCCCTCCTGCGCGCGGCAGGGCTTCGACGTGATTAAAACGGTCGAGGCGCTGGAACAGCGTTTGGAACACATCAAAACGCCGATGAGCCTTTCGATCATCGGTTGCGTGGTGAACGGGCCGGGTGAGGCGTTAATGACCGATGTAGGCTTCACCGGCGGCGGGGCCGGATCCGGTATGGTTTATCTGGCAGGCAAGGCCAGCCACAAGATGTCGAACGACCAGATGATCGATCACATCGTCGAAGAGGTCGAGAAGAAGGCGGCGGAACTGGACGCCGTGGCTGAGGCGGCGGAATAGTTGATGTCACTGACCCTTGGGTCACTTCAGGCGGCGGGCATTTGTTGCGTTGCGCAGTGAATACCGCCACCAAATTCGCCTAAAATATCGACGTTCAGTGCCACAACTTCGCGCCCCGGGTAATGTCGGGACAGGGCGTCGCGCGCGATGGTGTCGGTTTCTTTGTCACCGAATTGGGCCATGATGACCGCGCCATTGCAAACATAGTAGTTTGCATAGGACGCCACGAACTCTGGATCTTTGACCCGCCTTCTGACTGGTTCCGGATTAACCTCTACTTGTAAACCTTCCGCAACCAATCGGTCATGCGTGTCCAATGCCGCAAGGTGGAAGGGGTCCTGAAAATCAGGTTCGTCTGGAAGGTTGACCAGAACACGACCCGGTCCGGTAAGGCGTGCCAGACTGTCGATATGGTAGTCGGTAATGTCTTCGCCCCAAACACCCTCGGACCAAATCATGCGGTTTGCTCCGTAGGCGGCCAAAAGTTTGGCTTCGATCTCGTTACGGGACTGGCCAGGGTTGCGATTGCCATTCACCCATGAGCTTTCATGCGCAATGAGCAGGCCGTGCCCGTCTTGCTCAACACCTCCACCTTCACCGTTCAGGCCGGACGGAAGGAGCGGCAGGCCCAGTCGTTCAGCAACGCGACCAGCGACACGAGCGTCCTGTTTGTGTGCTTGCTTCTCACCCCAGCCATTGAACTGGATTTTGCGGATCGCCATGTCACCGCCGTCTGAGATCAAAAAGATCGGTCCGGAATCCCGGCACCAAAGGTCTTCGGTTGGGACGTCCCACAATTCAACTTCCGTTGAAAGTTTTTCACGCGCTGCCGAATGCTGTTCGGCGGCAGCCAGCATCGTCACCGGTTCAAATGGCGATATCGCATTGGCAATATCGGCGATTGTTTGCTGCACCAGATCACGCAAGTGGGCATCTGGATACACATTGCGGCTTACTGGCCACTGCATGAAAGTGCGTTGGTGTCGTGTTTCTTCCGCGGGAACAAAATAGCCCAAGCCAGTTTGGGCAAAAGGTTGCTGTGTGACACTCATTAACCCAATCGCCCCGCCGGACAGCAGAACTTCCCTACGCTTCATTGTGAAAACCCCAATAGGCTCTTGGGTGAAGAGCACCTCAGCGTGAGGTGCTCTTTGTTCATCAACCCTGTTCTGCGCGCACACCGTCCGCAATCTGCTTCATCTGATCCGCTGGCAGGAACCCACGCAGCATTTCGGTGCCCAGAACAAATGAAGGTGTTCCTGAAATCTGCATACGCTGCGCCAGCGCACGGGTCTGACCGATTTCATCCGTAACCTGTTCGCTGTCCATGGCCGCAATGATCGCATCGCTGTCCAGGCCGAGGCCATCCGAGATCCGGCGCAGGGAGACTTCGGAAGGCTCTCCACCGAATTCCATCAGGGCGTCATGGACCTGTTTGTAGGCGTCAGCGCCAGCCACATGTTTGGTTGCGACCGCAAAACGCGAAGACAGGACCGAGGCGTCGCCCAGGATCGGGAATTCCTTGATTACAAGGCGGATGTTGCCATCTTCGGCCAACAGGCTCGCGACCTCGGGCACGGCGCGGCGGCAATAGCCACAGCGGTAATCCATGAACTCGACCAGAGTGATGTCGCCATCAGGGTTGCCGCCGACCCAGCTATAGCCGTCGTTGAACAACTCGTCTGCGTTGGCCGCGACCAGATCCTTATCTGCGGCGGCTTCGGCAACGGCGTTGCGCTGTTCAAGGATGTTGATCGCTTCGATGATCACTTCGGGGTTTTCCAGAAGGTACTCGCGCACCTGCTCACCGAACTGCTCGCGTTCGGCATCGCTCATGGTGCTCAGGTCCAGGGCCTGCGCGGGGCCGGTGATCAGGGAAAGCCCCAGAAGGGCGGGTGCAGCATGTCTGAGGATCATTTCCGGTTCCTTTTCTCTTTCTTCGCTCGTTCCGAGGCAATCAACACATCCTGTGCCCGTTGCCAACCAGGTGAACCTTCGGGCAATTGCCCGACGGCGCGTTTTGCGTGAATGCCTGCATCGACCAGGCGGCCTTGCAGGGCATAGCGTTCTGCGGTCACAGCCGAGGCCATGCCGTTATTTCCGACCTTGGCATAAGCCATTCCAAGATCTTGCATCAGTCGTGCATTGCGATAGTCCCGCGCGCGCGCCTTTTCAAGCACCTTCAGGGCGTCGGTCGTGTGCCCATCTGCCAGCAAGGCGCGCCCGTACCCCGCCAGAAGCAACGGATCATTCGGAGACATTTCAACTGCCTGTCCGTAAGCTTTAATTGCGTCTGGCAACTTTCTGTTTTCCAGTAGAATTTGCCCTTTTAATTCATAAAAGAACGGATCATCGGGCCGGATTTCCAGCGCGCCGTCGATTGCGGTCCTTGCGCGGGCCAGATCGCGGTTCTGATGATGGGCGGCGGCTTCGCGCATCAGGCGGATGTCCTGTGCGCTTTCCTCTTTTAACCGGCGCAAGGTCCAGCCCGGCGAACGCAGGAAAGCCGATAGTTTGCCCTTGACCCGCGCAAACCAGTAATCGGCGTTGGGGTTGGGTAAGGCATGATCGCTGAACTCGCCCACAAACGCCTCAGCGGCGCGCAGCCGTTCGCGGCTGGTGGGGTGGGATCGCATATAGGGGTCTTGGTTGGCGGTGTTCAGCAACTCCTGACCTGCAAACTTTTGGTGAAGGGCAACCATCCCGCTGGGTGAGATCCCCGCCGCGCGCAGGTAGCTGGCAGAACTGCGGTCGGCCGATGCCTCTTCTGCGCGTGTGTGCCCGAGGAAACTGCGCAGGGCAGACGCGGATGTGCCGGCGGCGATTCCCGCTGCGGCCTCGCCACCACCTGCGGCTGCGGCAATCAGGGCCAGCGCAGTACCCAGCTGGGCTTTGCGTTGTGCGGCGCGCATGTTTTCAACCCGTCTGGCCAGATGGCCGTTGGCGATATGGGCCGCCTCATGCGCGATCACGGCCTGCAGCATCTCAGGGCTTTCGACGGTCAGGATTAGTCCGTAGTTTACGTATATCGCGTTGTAATCAATGACAAACGCGTTGAAGGTGCTGTCGTTGACGACCAGAATTTTCACCCGGTTTGTGTTTAGCCCAGCGGCCCGCAGAATGGGAAAGGCCAGTTCGCGCAACCCGTGCTCGATATCGGGGTCGCGGATCAGGCTTTGAGCGCTGGACTGAAACGCACTGCCCATCCATGTCACTGCAATCAGCAACAGGGCCGGGATTGACGCCAGCCTGGATAAGCGTTCAAAAGCCATGGCTGCAACATGGGAGATGGGCATGAGAAACTCAACCCGATCCGGGGTCGATCCCTTTATCGTGATGGATGTGATGGAGGCCGCGCGCCGCGCTGAAGAGGCCGGGCGGCACATCATCCATATGGAGGTCGGCCAGCCGGGGACGGGCGCGCCCAAGGGGGCCGTTCAGGCCTTGGCCAGAGAAATGGATCAAGGCCCGCTGGGCTACACCGTGGCTTTGGGTCTACCCGCGCTGCGGCAACGGATCGCAAGCCTGTACGGTGAGTGGTACAACGTCGATCTCAACCCCGACCGCGTCGTGGTTACACCAGGGTCGTCCGGCGGGTTTCTGCTGGCTTTCACTGCCCTGTTCGATAGCGGTGACCGCGTGGGTATCGGCGCGCCGGGCTATCCGTCTTACCGGCAGATTCTGAAAGCGTTAGGTCTGGTCCCTGTCGATCTGCCCACTGCACCTGAGAACCGGCTGCAACCCGTGCCATCCGATTTCGCAGGGCTCGACCTGCAGGGCCTGATGGTTGCGTCGCCTGCGAACCCCACGGGCACGATGCTGGATCACAGAGCCATGGGTTCGCTAATAGACGCCGCACAGGGGCAGGGCGCTTCGTTCATCAGCGATGAGATTTACCATGGGCTGGAATATGAGGCCAAGGCCGTCACCGCGCTGGAGCTGACTGATGACTGCTATGTGATCAACTCGTTTTCCAAGTATTTCTCGATGACTGGGTGGCGCGTTGGCTGGATGGTGGTTCCCGAAGATCAGGTGAGGGTGGTTGAACGGATTGCCCAGAACATGTTCATCTGTGCGCCGCACGCCAGCCAAGTGGCTGCGCTGGCGGCAATGGATTGCAACGATGAATTGCAGGCTAATCTGGATGTCTATCGCCGCAACCGCCAATTGATGCTGGAAGGGCTGCCCAAGGCCGGTTTCACCAATATCGCGCCGCCGGATGGGGCGTTTTATGTCTACGCCGACGTTTCGGACCTGACCGACGACAGCCGCGCCTTTGCAGCTGAAATTCTGGAAAAGGCCGGGGTAGCCGTCACGCCGGGGCTGGATTTCGACCCGCTGCGCGGTCATACGACGCTTCGGTTCTCGTACGCGCGCTCGACGGTGGACATCGAAGAGGGTCTGCAGCGACTGCACCGCTTTATGGCGGATTGCGGTGCGATTACGGAGCAGGCCTGAGCCGTTCACAACGGGCTCCGGATGCGATAGGGTGCCAGACAAACGATCTCGGGAAAACTTGAGGCCATGAGCAGGATCATTTACGCCATTGCGCTGTTTTGGGCGCTGTCGACGGCTGCAGTCGCGCATGACTTCAGCGCGCTTGCGCGCGTGTTGCCGGATGACAGTCGCATTGTGGACGAAGGTCGCGCAGGGGTGAGGGTCGATCTGGGCCTCAGCCAAGGCGTGCCTTACCGCGTGTTCACATTGCAAGATCCCTACCGCATGGTACTTGATTTTCAAGAGGTTGACTGGACCGGGCTTGATCGCGAAACACTTCTGCAGACCGATCGTATCAGCGGTGTTCAGTTCGGAGCATATGTTCCCGGCTGGTCTCGGATGGTTCTGGAGCTTGGCGCGCCTTTGGCCGTCGACCGCGCCGAGATGAAAATTGATGAAACGGCTGGAGGGGCGCAATTGTCGCTGCTTCTGCAAGGAACCGAATTCGATTCATTCGCTGCCGGTGCAGGGGCACCCCGTCAACAAGGTTGGGATCTGCCTGAACCCGCAGTAACCCCTGCCCAGCCGCGCCGCGGCGGGGCAGGCGCGTTGCGGGTCATGCTTGACCCCGGTCATGGCGGCATCGACCCGGGGGCCGAGGTCGACGGGTTGGACGAAAAGACCCTGATGCTGACCTTCGCGCGCGAACTTCGCGAGCATTTGTTGCGGACCGGAGGGTTCGAAGTGGTGATGACGCGGGTTGATGACCAATTCGTCTCGCTCGAACGGCGCATCGCGCTGGCGCATAGAGCCGGTGCCGATGTGTTTATCTCACTGCATGCAGATATCCTGTCTGAAGGGCGGGCGCATGGTGCCGCAGTATATACTTTGTCAGAAGAAGCATCAGATGTGGCCAGTGACAAGCTGGCGGAACGTCATGACCGCGGTGATCTGATCTCGGGGATTGATTTGAGCGGTGCGGATGACCAAGTGGCCGATATCCTGCTGGATATCGCGCGGCAGGAAACCAAGCCTCGAACTGATGCGTTGGCCCGTGCGCTGGCTGATGGCATGACACAGCAGGGCGGCCCGATGAACAGTAGGCCGATCCGCACGGCCTCCTTCTCGGTTCTCAAGGCAGCGGACATTCCTTCGGTTTTGGTCGAGCTTGGATTTCTCTCCAGCCCTCGGGACCTGCAGAATATCAGGAACCCGAAATGGCGCGTTGGAATGGCGCAGGGCATTGTCGATGGTCTGCAGAAGTGGCGGCAAGATGACCTGATCAAAAGATCCCTGATTGGTCAGTGACCCTGCGACGTAAACCGGCTATTATTGGCCATCGTGTTTTGACCCTGCGCCGGGCCATCACTATATAGGCGTCACCGCGAGTAAAAGGCAGTAACGTGATCCGTTTCATTCTTTCGATTTTCGGGGCGATCTTCAGCCTCGTGACATTGGGTATCTTCATGGCCGCGCTGGTCGTCGGCGCGATCTTCTGGATGTATGGGCGCGACCTGCCCAGCCATGAATCGTTGGCGCAGTACAAACCGCCCACGATCAGCCGAATCTATTCGGGCGAAGGCCAGTTGATCGACGAGTTCGCGCAGGAACGCCGTTTGTTCACGCCGTCCGAAGAGATTCCAGATCTGGTGAAGCAGGCGTTTATCTCGGCTGAGGACAAGAATTTCTACACCCACCAAGGTTACGATCCGCGCGGTATCATTGCCGCCGGTGTCGAGGCGGTGAAGTCCAAGGGCGAAACCGTTCGCGGTGCATCGACCATTACACAACAGGTGATGAAGAATTTCCTGCTGTCCGGCGACCGCCGCGCCGAGCGGAAAATCAAGGAAATCATCCTCGCCACCCGGCTTGAGGATACGCTGGACAAGGAACAGATCCTCGAACTTTACATGAACGAGATCTTTCTGGGTCAGAACTCCTATGGCGTGACCGCTGCTGCGCAGACCTATTTCAACAAGACTTTGCAGGGGCTGGAGCCGCACGAGGCCGCAACTTTGGCCGCCATGCCCAAGGCACCGTCGGATTATCACCCGGTTCGGCAAAAGGACCGCCTGCTGGCGCGCCGCAACTACGTTTTGCGCGAGATGAACCAGAATGGGTATATCGATCAGGCGACCTATGAGGTCGAAGTCGAAATGCCCCTCCGATCGGTCCAGAACGGAGATTTCGAAAGCTTCCGTACGGCGTTGCCGCCGCGTGACTATTTCACCGACGAGATCCGCCGCCAACTGAGCGAGGATTTCGGCGAGGGCGAATTCTTTACTGGGGGTTTCGCGGTTCGCGCTTCGGTTGACGAGGAAATGCAGCTTGAGGCAGCCAAGGCCTTGCGCACCGCATTGCAGAAATACGACCGTTCACGTGGGAAGTGGCGTGGTACGGGCGAGGTGATCCCAGAAGAAAAACTGGCGGATGAGGCGCAATGGCGCGAAGCCTTGGCCATCATGGAAATGCCCCGCGACGTAGTGCTGCCGACCCAGTGGTATCCGGCCGTTGTACTGAATGTGGGTGAACAGCAATTGACCGTAGGGATCGAGGACGGTCCGGCAGACGGCATCGTCCCGCGTGCTGACATCAAATGGATGCAAGGTGATTTTGCGGCAAACTTCAAGCGCGGTGACGTCATTCTGGTCATGGCTGGAGAGGAAGGCCAGTGGTCCGCCCGTCAGGTGCCGGAAGTGCAGGGCGGCTTTGTTGCGATGGACGTGAACTCGGGCCGTGTTCTGGCGATGCAGGGCGGGTTCTCGTATCAGGATTCGGTGTTCAACCGCGCCACACAGGCGCAGCGCCAGCCGGGTTCCAGCTTCAAACCCTTCGTCTATGCCGCCGCGCTGGACAGTGGCTATAGCCCTGCAACCATCGTTGTGGATGCCCCGATTGAGGTGAACACCCCCCAAGGTCTGTGGCGACCCAAGAACTCGTCGAACAAATTCTACGGCCCAACGCCGCTGCGCACGGGGATCGAACAGTCACGGAACCTGATGACCATTCGCCTGGCGCAAGAGGTGACCATGCCTGTTGTCGCGGGCTACGCGGAACGGTTTGGTGTCTATGACCGTATGGGCGCGTTCCTGGCGAACTCGCTGGGGTCGGAAGAAACCACGCTGTACAAGATGGTCGCCGCGTACGCGATGTTCGCAAATGGCGGTGAGCGGGTGGAGCCCACTCTGGTTGACCGTATTCAGGATCGGTTCGGCAAGACGATCTATCGCCATGATGACCGTCAGTGCTTGGATTGTAACTCGGCCTGGCTTGAGCCGGACGAGTCGCCCACTATCGAGACCAATCGCTCTCAGGTCATGGATGCGATCACCGCCTATCAGTTGACGTCGATGATGAAAGGTGTGGTGGATCGCGGGACCGCGTCCAGTGTCGTCAATCTGCCGGTGCCGACTGCAGGTAAAACAGGTACGACGAATGAATCCAAGGATGCGTGGTTCATCGGCTTCACCTCGAACATCGTTGCTGGTTGCTATATCGGTTATGACCGCCCGCGTCCGATGGGGCGGGGGGCCTATGGGGGTACGTTGTGCGGGCCAGTGTTCCAGAGCTTCATGGAGAAAGCCGTCGAGAAATACGGCGGTGGTCCGTTTGATGTGCCCGAAGGCGGCCACTTCATCAAGATCGACCGCTTTAGTGGCGCGCGCCTGCCTGCCGATGCTTCCGGTGACTATGTCGTGGCCGAATATTTCCGCGATGGCGTCGACGGCTTTATCGACCGTGTCTACGACGGTGGCTTTGCGATGGGCTCCGACCTGCCTCTGTTCGAAGAGGCCAGCTCGGGCCGTCAGGTTACCACGTCGACCGGCAACACAATCACTGTTGGCCCCAACGCCAGCCAGGGTGATCTGCAGGGCGGCGGTCTTTACTGATCCGCTGCCTGCAGGAGAAGGTTCAACAGGTCTTCTTCCGGGTCATGTGTGACGGTGCCATCTGCGCGCCAGAAGATCGACAGAGCACATTTTGCGGCAGCCCATTGGGCAAGTAGTCCTTTTTTTACCCGCATGGCGGTCGCGTATAGCGCCAGGCCAGTTTCAATCTGTTCAGGTCGGCGAACCCACTCTGGCATGCCTTTGGGGTGGCGCAGTGCATTGGCCAGCTCGAATGCCGGGTCGCCGATGTACCCCTTGGCGTCAAAGACCCGAGGCCCGGCAGGTGTTGCGATTACGTTGTCATGATGCAGGTCCCCGTGCAGCGGAACAACCATATCCTGCGTGTCCAGAAGCCGACGGCCAATGCGGATCGCTTGCATCATGTCGTGCCGTAGCCGGATCGGGCAATCGTCCGAGAATTGACAGTCGAAAACTGGCGCGAAGACTTCCTGAAGCGGTTTCAGCCCGGTCGCGTTGATGGTCGGCCTTCGGTGCAGTCGGTCCGCTGCCGTCGCCAGACCGCGTACCGCATCATCCGGGCGGCCAGACCGCGCGATGTCCCCAAGCGATGGCCCTTCAAGCCATTCCGTCAAAACGGCGTTGGGCGCCTCGGCCATTATGTGCACAGCTCCCCGGTCACGCCACAGGTGCATCAGGTGCGGACCAGCTGTTTCATTGCCACGGTTTGGGCGGCGATAGATCTTGAGGGCGGCAAGCGTGTTGTCCAAAGTTCGGACCTTCCACACTTGTGCATGCCCGGTATTTGCGACGGGCTGTGCGTCTTCCAAATCCCATCTGGTCAGAAACTCGTTCAACGCGTTTTGCATTCCGTCTCGCCTGTCTTGTGGTGGCCCGCGCCTCTTGCTATCACGCAGGCCTGATTGAGCAAGTTGGGACAAGACCATGCGCGCCGAAACCCAGAACACCGTGGCGGAAATCGAAAAGTCGCTGGAGCTGCTGGCGCAGCGTATGGACTATGAGACCGCCCCTCATCGTCTTGAGGAATTCAACGCGCGCGTCGAGGATCCTAACCTATGGGACAACCCCGAGAACGCGCAGAAACTGATGCGCGAGCGTCAGATGTTGGTCGATGCCATTGAGACCTACGAATCCATCAAGACCGATCTAAGCGACAATATCGAGCTGATCGAACTTGGCGAGATGGAAGAGGATGAAGAGGTCGTCACCGACGCCGAAGACGCCATTCAGAAATTGGGGGCGAAGGCCGCCAAGAAAGAGCTTGAGGCGTTGCTAGATGGCGAAGCCGACGGCAATGACACGTTCCTTGAAATCAACTCGGGCGCCGGTGGCACCGAAAGCTGTGACTGGGCCTCGATGCTGGCGCGCATGTATGTCCGTTGGGCCGAGAAGAAGGGCTACACGGTCGAGCTGCAGTCCGAGACTGCGGGCGAAGAGGCGGGCATCAAATCCGCCGCCTACAAGATTTCGGGTCACAACGCCTATGGCTGGCTGAAATCCGAAAGCGGCGTGCATCGTCTGGTGCGCATTTCGCCATTTGACTCGGCGGCCAAGCGGCACACATCCTTCAGTTCGGTCTGGGTCTATCCGGTGGTCGACGACAATATCGAGATTGAGGTGAACCCGTCCGAAATTCGTATCGACACATATCGGTCTTCGGGCGCGGGTGGTCAGCACGTGAACACCACGGACTCGGCGGTTCGGATTACGCACATTCCAACCGGGATCGTCGTGACCAGTTCTGAGAAGTCGCAACACCAGAACCGAGATATTGCTATGAAGGCCCTGAAATCGCGCCTGTATCAGCAGGAATTGGACCGCCGCAACGCGGACATTAACGCGGCACATGAGGCCAAGGGTGATGCGGGCTGGGGCAACCAGATCCGGTCTTATGTTTTGCAGCCCTATCAGATGGTCAAGGATCTGCGTACCAACCATGAGACATCGGACACCAAAGGTGTACTGGATGGTGATCTGGATGGGTTCATGGCTGCCACCCTTGCGATGGATGTGGCGGGCAAGAGCCGCTCCGAGGCACAGGGCGACGGCTGAGACGCCGCAAGGGGGCCTGCCCCCGTCTCCGCAGGCGGTGACTCCGCCGGGATATTTTTGGCCAGATGAAGCGGATCCGTGCGCTGCGGTGTGCATGGTAAAAGATATATGTAAAACACGGGTTTAAATGGGGTTGCTGCCTCGCTAGGCTGATCGCGACTTGGTAACACTGAATGCGATGGATCCCGGATGGATTTAAGTCAGACAACCGCAACTGCCTTGTTGGCGGCGCTTTCGGCCCGGCGTCTCTTAGCCGCTGATCTGATGCGTGAAACCTTGGATCGCATTGCGGCGGTCAACCCGCCGCTGAATGCGATTGTTGCGCTGCGTGATGAAGAGGCGCTGATGGCCGAGGCGCGTGCGCTGGATGCGGGGTCAGTGACGGGCCCGTTGCATGGGTTGCCAATTGCGGTCAAAGATCTGGTGAATGTCGCCGGGGTGGTGTCGTCGCAGGGATCACCGCTGTATCGCGATCATGTACCCGAACAGGACGATCTGATAGCCGCACGAATGCGGGCGGCCGGCGCAATCCTGATCGGTAAAACAAATACGCCAGAGTTCGGTTTGGGCTCGCACACGTTCAATCCCGTTTATGGTGCCACGCGTAACCCGTATGATCACTCTAAGACATGCGGTGGATCATCGGGTGGGGCAGCGGTTGCGCTGGCCACCGGGATGGTGGCGCTGGCGGATGGCTCTGACATGATGGGCAGTCTGCGCAATCCCGCGGCCTGGAACAATGTCTATGGGTTTCGCCCAAGTTGGGGACGTGTGCCGCCTGAACCGGTGGGCGACATATTCCTTCACCAACTGTCCACGCTTGGCCCAATGGCACGAGCCCCGGAAGATCTGGGTGTGTTGTTGGACGTGATTTCAGGGCCGGACCCGCGGCATCCTGCAACCCCGCACAATGCTGCAGTGTCTCCTGTTCAGGCGGCCGATCTGGCCGGTATGCGGATTGGCTGGCTGGGCGACTGGGGTGGGGCGTTCCCGTTTGAGGATGGTATTTTGGACCTGTGCCGGGATGCGCTGTCCGTTTTCGTACAGCAGGGGGCGCAGGTTGAAGCTGTTGCGCCGCCCTTTGATGCCGAACGCATATTCGAAAGCTGGTCGACCTTACGATCCTGGAGCGTGGCGGCAAGTCTCGCCCCGCAGTCTGAACAGCGGGCGCAGTTGAAGGACACGGCGCAATGGGAGCTTGACCAGGGGCAAGCCTTGACGGCGATGCAGGTGCATCAGGCAAGTGTTGTACGATCGGATTGGTTCCGGCGCGCGGCTGAACTGTTCGAAGGATTTGATGCGTTGATCCTGCCGTCTACTCAAGTCTGGCCGTTTGAACTTGAGCTCCCGTATCCCACCGAGATTGCCGGTAAAAGCATGGATACCTATCACCGCTGGATGCAGGTCATGATTCCAGTCAGCTTGATTGGCTTGCCGTGTATGTCGGTGCCGGTAGGGTTTGGGGCAGGCGGGTTACCGATGGGCATGCAAGTCTTTGGCCCGCGCGGCGCGGATACGGATATATTGTCAATCGGAGCCGCGTATCACGACGCGACCGGGTGGCCACAAAACCGACCGGCTTGAGGAGAGCGCCGGAAACAGGAGGAGAAACAGAGCATGGAAAAACCCTTTGGGGTTCCGGATATGGGACCTGTGGATGCCGGAATGCTGCGCGAGGCGTTGCGCCATGCCTGGGCTGATTTTCGTCGGGCACCTGTTTTTGGCCTGTTGTTCGGTGGGTTCTATGTGTTGGCTGGCTTGGCCATGGCGTGGGTCACGGTGCAGACGCAGACGTCATTCTGGCTGGTGCTGGCCACCATAGGGTTCCCATTGCTCGGCCCTTTTGCGGCAGTAGGGTTGTATGAGGTGTCACACCGGTTGGAACAGGGTGAACCTTTGGATTTCAAAGAGGTTTTCGGCGTTGTCCTCCAGCAGAGCCGTCGTCAATTGCCATCCATCTGCGCGATTATCGTGGTGATTTTCCTGTTCTGGTTTTTCTTGGGTCATATGATCTTTGCGTTGTTCATGGGGCTGTCGACCATGACCAACGTCTCCAGTTCGCTAGAGGTCTTTATGACACCCAATGGCCTGACTATGCTGGCCGTCGGCAGCATCGTGGGGGCCATTTTCGCCCTTATTCTATACATGATCACCGTCCTTTCGATCCCGATGTTGCTGGATAGAGAACTGGACTTCGTGACTGCGATGATCGCCAGTTTCAGCTATGTTCGGTCGAACCCGAAGATCATGCTGGGGTGGGGTGTGTTCGTGGCTGTCGTGACATTTTTGGCCATGATCCCGTGGTTTTTGGGATTATTGATCGTCTTGCCTTTGCTGGGGCATGCCAGTTGGCACCTGTATCGTCTGATCACTCTGGCAGGAGCCGGGAAAGACGCTTGAAGAGCCTATGCAGCGCTTTGCTTGAGCCGTTTGGCAGCGCGCGCCGCAGGAAGGGCGGCCTTTGCCTGATTGCCCAAATAGTTCAGCGAAATCCGGCGCATTGTGGTCGCCTGAGCGTTGGTCTTGGACAGGCAAATTGCAATGCCACGCCATCGCTCGGAGTTTTCTTCAGCGCCGCGCGTTACAAGGTAGATACGGCTGTTTTGGGCTGCGCGGCTGGACATAAGGATAAAAATCTGCCGTCCGGCGCAAGCCGCGATGCCTTGTACTTCACGTCTGGTGGTGTCGGCCGGTATCCCCTCATTTTCGGGCTCATAGCTGCGCACCAGCGTGCATTGCGGCAAACGGCGCGTGTGGATCAGCCGGTGTCTGGTCATGGGAGATCCGTCCAGTCCCGTTTCCGTCGCATAATAAAAGCCCGCCGGCAGCAGGTTTTCGGTCAGCGTTGAGGGGCCGGATCCCAGGAATTCAGTCAGGGCCGAAGCAGCCGGATGTTCCGGTGGCGTTTCAATTTCCTCCAGAGGCCGCAACAGGATACGGGCGTCGACCTCGAAAAACCGGCACATGCGATCCAGAACATCGGGGCGGGGAAAGCTCTCACCGGCCAGATATCTGTTGAATTGGGTCCTGTTGATGCCCAGCTGGCGGCACAGCTCGGACACGGACGAATATTGCCGCGACAATTGTCGCAGATTGTCGCCGAACATCCGGCGCAATTCATCAGGACTGCGGATACTCATGGTCATTTCTGTCCCAGGTTCCAGAGTGTCATTTCAAAAAGTGCGACGCACCCGACCTTTTTGGCCGTGCATGCATTCACAATCGTACTGGTGACCCCAGCTGGCGCATCCCAACACCACGCTACGCCCCCGAAGTTAACGTTGGGGCAGGCAAACGCAATAGGCTTTACGTCAATTTGTATGATCTTTTTGGGTAACCATGCTCATAAGCAACATACAGCAGTATTGTTTGAGCATGTCCTGGGACTGCGCCTCGCCCCGGTATCAAAAGGGGGGGCGAGGCGAAAAAGTCAGTCGCCGCGCAGCAGGGCGGCCACGCCGGTGCGTGCAATCTCGACAAGGCCCAGCGGGCGCATCAGATCTGCAAAGGCGTCGATTTTGTCAGGGGCACCGGTGAGCTCGAAGATGAACGAATTCAACGTGCTATCGACAACGCTGGCGCGAAAGATATCGGCCAGACGCAGCGCCTCGACCCGCTTGTCGCCCGCGCCGACAACCTTGATGATCGCCAGTTCCCTCTCGACCGATGGGCCTTCGACAGTCAGGTCGTGAACATCGTGCACCGGAACGATACGGCCCAATTGGGCTTTGATCTGTTCGATCACCTGAGGGGTGCCGGTGGTGACGATGGTGATGCGGCTTAGGTGGCCAGTGTGATCCACCTCGGCGACGGTCAGACTTTCGATGTTGTAACCCCGGCCCGAGAACAACCCGATCACGCGAGCTAGCACACCCGGTTCGTTTTCGACCAAGACAGCAATCGTATGGCGTTCCTGCACGTCCGAAAACGTGGGGCGTAGGTTATAGGCGGAATGGCGCGTTGCACCTTTTTTGATATGTAGGGCAGACATTTATGTCCCTTTCATAATCCTGTGATGGTCGGGTGCCGGTGCACCCGACAAAATCTGTCGAATTGTGTCAGACCAGAACCGAACCTTTGGAATCGATTACGCCCTGTGTCTCGGCCTCGCCCAACAGCATTTCGTTATGTGCCTTGCCCGACGGGATCATGGGGAAGCAGTTCTCGTGCTTTTCCACCAGACAGTCAAAGATCACCGGACCGTCATAGTTGATCATCTCCATGATGGCGTCATCCAGATCGGCCGGATCGGAACACAGGATGCCCTTGGCCCCGAAGGCCTCGGCGAGTTTGACGAAATCGGGCAGGGCCTCGGACCAGGAATGTGAGTACCGCTCGCCATGCAGCAGTTCCTGCCACTGACGGACCATGCCAAGGCGTTCATTGTTCAGAATGAACTGTTTTACTGGCAGACGGTACTGCGCTGCGGTGCCCATTTCCTGCATGTTCATCAGCCACGAGGCCTCGCCCGCGACGTTGATGACCAGCGCGTCAGGGTGCGCCATCTGCACACCGATGGAGGCCGGGAAGCCATAGCCCATCGTGCCCAATCCGCCCGACGTCATCCAGCGGTTCGGATCTTCGAAGCCCAGATACTGCGCGGCCCACATCTGGTGCTGACCGACCTCGGTGGTGATGTAACGGTCGTGCTTTTTGGTCAGATCTTCCAGCCGTTCAAGCGCGTATTGCGGTTTGATCGTCTTTTCGCTGTTGGTGTAGGCCAGACAATTGACCTTGCGCCATTCGGTGATCTGATCCTGCCACTTGGCAACCGACGCCTCATCTGTCTTGCGGCCACGCGCTTTCCAAACCTTCAGGATGTCCTCCAGCACATGAGCAACATCGCCGACAATCGGGATGTCGACGCGGATCACCTTGTTGATCGAGGAAGGGTCGATGTCGATATGGGCCTTTTTCGAATTGGGCGAGAACGCATCGATCCGCCCGGTGATCCGGTCATCGAACCGCGCACCGATGTTGATCATCAGGTCGCAGTCATGCATCGCCAGATTAGCCTCGTAGAGACCATGCATGCCCAGCATGCCCAGCCAGTTTTTGCCCGACGCCGGGTAGGCGCCCAGACCCATCAAGGTCGAGGTAATCGGGAAGCCTGTCGCATCAACCAGTTCGCGCAGCAACTGGCTGGCCGCCGTGCCGGAGTTGATGACGCCGCCGCCGGTGTAAAAGACGGGTTTCTTGGCGGTCTCAATTGCGGCCACCAGTTCGGTGATCTCTTCCAGATCGCCTTTCAGAACCGGCTGATAATGCGAGGTCGAAGGCTTGGGCGCGCTATACTCGCCGGAGGCGAACTGAACGTCCTTGGGAATGTCGACAAGCACCGGGCCGGGGCGGCCGGAGGTGGCGACATGGAATGCCTCGTGCATCGTGTCGGACAGCGAGTCGGTATCCTTGACCAGCCAGTTATGCTTGGTGCAGGGGCGGGTGATGCCGACGGTATCGGCCTCTTGGAACGCGTCCGAGCCAATCATGAAGGTTGGAACCTGTCCGGTCAGAACCACAATCGGGATCGAATCCAGCAGCGCATCCGTCAGGCCGGTCACGGCATTTGTCGCGCCGGGGCCAGAGGTCACAAGGGCAACGCCGGGCTTGCCGGTCGAACGGGCATAGCCTTCCGCTGCGTGAACCGCGCCTTGTTCATGCCGCACCAGAATGTGACGAATATCGTTTTGCAGAAAAATCTCATCATAGATCGGTAGCACAGCACCGCCGGGGTATCCGAATACCGTGTCCACGCCCTGATCCTTGAGGGCCTGAACTACCATCTTTGCGCCGGTCATCTCACGTGTCATCTGCTTTGCTCCGTTCGCGACATGTGTCTTGCGTTTGACAAAAAAAAGCCCCCGAGATTTTCGGAGGCGCATGGGTTCGATTATGGTTTACCGTTACCGGCCCATGCGCGTGGTTCCTACGATTACGACTAGCGTTCTCATCGCCAGAGGCTCCTTCTTTGCGTGCAGGGACATTATGAGCCGGGGGAAGGGGCGTCAACAGGCTTTTGCACCAATTTTCTAACTCTGAGGGTGAAATTTGCGACATTTTATTGCGCAGATTGACGCATGCAGGGAATATTCAGGAAAAATACCCCCTTTGACCTTCGGCTTTCTGACTTGAGGGTAGTCAAAAAGCGGCATCGCGATGTCCGAAACAAGCATGATGAGCAGTTTTGACTGCGGCACGCTGAGATTGACCGAACAAGGAAGGGAGGCGGAGGATGATCCATGATCTGGTTGATCTGGGGCGGTATCCGATCGATTGCCCGGACTCGCGCGCATATGAACGACTGATCGGTGATCTGCGCCGCGAGTTGGATCAGGACGGTTGTGCCGTTTTGCCCGGTTTTATCCACCCCGAAGGTTTGGCGCAGCTATTGAAAGAGGCGGATGCCGTGGCCGACCGCGCGCATCGGTCTTTCAACCGCACCAACGCTTATTTTTCAAAGGACGATCCTCGGTTGGACCTGAACCACCCGATACGCAGATTTTATGACCGGTCGAACGCCTTCGTTCCGGCGGACAACTTCCCCAAATCGGGTCCACTGCGCCGAATCTATGAATTCGAGGGCTTCTTGCCGTTCATACGCGATGGGCTGGATGAGCCGGAGGATCGGTTCTTTCGCTATGATGATCCGCTGGCGGATGTGATCGTCAACGTGGTCGAGGAAGGGCAGGGCTTTCCCTGGCATTTCGATACAAACAACTACACCGTGACAATGGCCATCCAGAATGGCGAGACGGGTGGGGCCTTTGAATATGTGCCGAACCTGCGCAGCGCCGAGGACGAGAATTTCTCGTCCGTGGCCTCTGTGCTGGATGGAAACCGGGCACTGGTCAGGACGTTGGAGTTGCAGCCCGGAGACTTGCAGATCTTCAAGGGCAGATACGCCTTGCACCGGGTCGCCCCGGTCCAAGGGGCGCGTAGCCGGTATGTCGGTATCTTTTCCTTTGTCGAAGCCGAAGGCATGTGTGGTGGGATTGAACGTACCAGGCAGCTGTATGGGCGGGTTCTACCGCATCATCACCAGCGAGTGGGATTGCGCAAGGATCAGTTGTTGGATTGACCGGCTGCAGGTTACAATCGAGAGCAGAGGCTACCGTCGGAGGGGCATATGCCGGAATTGCTACAGCTTACGCCTTTTGTTCTGTGCTCGTCACTGCAAAAGCAGATTGATTTTTATTGCGACCGATTGGGATTTACCTGCGGTTTCAGGCAGGACAATTATGCCTTTCTGTCGCGTGGTAAGGTCGCCATCCGCTTGCTTGAATGTCCGCCGCGCGATGATGGACGCGCCTTGGGGGATGATCAGTCCTTTTACATCGATGTGGCCGGGATTGATGATCTGTATGAAACCCTCAAGGCAGGGTTGGCTGATTTACCAGAGGGGCGCGTGCGTCCGCCGTTTGATCAGCCGTATCAGCAACGCGAGTTTCACGTCCTGGATGAGGATGGAACACTGGTTTTTTTTGGTGAGGACATTCGACCAAGGCCCTGAAATCAAAAGCTCCCGCCCGTCGTCGATGCGCCATTGGCGCACCACCTCCGGTTGGGCCGGGCAGCGCGTTCCGCGCTGCGGGATCAAAAGCCGGGGCTTGTGCCCTGCAAAACGCCATGTTCAAGCGCGTAGCGGGTCAGGCCGGCAGTGGATGAAATCCCCAGTTTGCGCTTGATGTTCTTGCGGTGCGTTTCAACCGTTCTGACTGATATATCCAGCGCCGCGGCGACTTCCTTGTTGGAATTGCCCTGCGCCAGTTCCAGCAGGATTGTCTGTTCACGCGTGGTCAGCGCCTCGCGGGCGCTATCGCCTTTGGGCTGAAGCGATCCGCTGGCCCCGGTGCACAGGTACTGCTCGCCGCGCATTACCGCGTCGATGGCCTGTTTGATCTCGTCCGTGGGAACGTCCTTGAGGACGTAACCGCTGGCGCCGTGGCTGAGCGCGGTCGAGATGTATTCGCGGCTGTCGTGCATGGATAGGATCAGGATGCGCGTCTGGGGCAGTCGTTCCAGAATGATCTCGGTCGCGCTGAGCCCACCAAGACCGGGCATGTTGAGGTCCATCAGGATCACGTCCGGTGCCAGATCGGCGGCCCGATCAACGGCCTCTTGTCCGCTGCTTAGCGTCCCAACCACCTCGATCTCGTCATAGCTTTCAAGGATCGACTGAATCCCTTCGGCGACCATCGGGTGGTCGTCGACGATAAGAACCCGGATTGTCTGATCGCTCATGTACCGGCCTTTCGGTTAGGCGTTGCGTCTTCTTGCGGCGGCAGCATGTGGCTGAGGGGCAGGCTGACCTCAATCACCGTTCCGCTGCGTGGGGCGCGTGATGACAGAATGCGCAACGATCCGTCAAGCTGTTCGATCCGTTCCTGCATGTTGCGCAGGCCGATACCGGGGTTGGCCGGATCAGGAGTGGTGCGTAACCCACGGCCATTGTCGGTTATCCGCATTGTTGCGCCTTTCTTGTGGCCGCGCAGGTCGATTGTAACACGGGTCGCGCCGGAGTGGCGTTCAATATTGGTTAATGCCTCTTGGGCAATACGGTAGAGGGCGATCTTGCTATCCTGATCCAGCCGATTGCGGAACACCACGGTTGAGAATTCGGTCTCGATCCCGGTGCGTTCACAGAAATCGTCGGTCAGAGCCTTGAGGGCAGGGCCAAGGCCCAGATCGTCCAGAACGCCGGGCCGTAGATCTCGGCTGATGCGGCGGACTTCGGTAATGGCGGACCCAAGCGTATCGATCCCCTTGTCCAGCGGCTCGCGCGCACCGTCGTCATCACCGCGCGACAAACGGCGGCGCGCATTATCCAGGGTATAGCGCACGCCTACGAGTATCTGGCTGATGCCGTCATGAAGTTCGCGCGCCACGCGGCCACGCTCTTCTTCTTGCGCGTCGAAAACCCGCTGTGTCAGTTCCTTGAGTTTGGCATCTGCCAGACGGCGTTCGCGGACGTTCAGCAACATGCCCGAGGCGAAGACGACCAACACCGCAGCAAGAACAATTGCGCCAATATACGAGAACGTCCGTTGCACGCGGGCCTCGACCTCAGCCCGCGCGTTGGCGACTGTTGCGACGATATCGTCGATGAAAACTCCTGTGCCGACAGCCCACCGCCAATCTTGCAGGCCGACCACATAGGCGATCATTTGCGCCTCTTCGCCTGTCGAAGGTTTTTGCCACATGAAACTGTGCCAGCCCGCACCTTGACGGGCCAGGCTGATGAATTCGTCCACAACAGGGGTGCCGTCGCTATCGGTTAGCCCCTCCCAGTTCCGGTTGATGAATTCGGTCTGGCGCGGGCTGACGAGATTGTTGCCGTCATAGTCATAGACAAAAAAGAACCCGTCCTTGCCGTAGATCATCGCTGACAGGATTTGCGTCACAAGGTTCTGCGCAACCTTATCCTCTGTGGATGCCCGTCCGTAGATATAGGCAAACCCGTTTCGAGCCTGCGTGACATAGTTCTTAAGCTCTTCTTTCTTGGCTTCAATCAGTCGCCGCTCAAGCGCTTCAATTTCGCGTTCGGCGGTTGCCCGGGATTCCTGAACCACAAAGAAAGCAATCGCGGCCACTGCGACGACCAGAGGGATCGCCGCCACAAGCGACAATTTCTGGCCATAGGTCAGCGAGATCAGGTTCCGGAATCCCCTCATAGGCGAATCGATACGCAAGCAGGCAGGAAATTGCAAAATTTTTGGTGAATTGGCGCATATGAGAGGGCCGGCGCGCAGAATTATTTTGCATTTGTCACGGTTTGCACCCGGTAAAACACCAAAAACGCGATGCCCTACGTAGTACTAGGTATTCACATTCACATCTTGGTCATTAGGCTGACGCGCACTGAAAACGACTACGCCCGGCAATCGCTCGGGTTTTGAATATGTAGGGGAGGAACACTCATATGGATCGTCGTTCATTTCTGAAAACATCTGCTCTGGGCGGCTCGGCAGCTGCAGCCACCACACTGGCGGCACCGGCATATGCGCAGGGCAAGCGCACGCTGACCATGGTAACCTCGTGGGGTCGCGGCCTGGCGGGTGTTTTCGACAGCGCACAGCGTTGCGCCGACAGCATCACTGCGATGTCGGACGGCAACCTGACCGTTGACATCAAGGCTGCCGGTGAACTGGTTGGTGCGTTTGAAGTCTTTGACGCGGTTTCGTCGGGTCAGGCCGACATGTATCACGCGGCGGACTATTACTTTGTTGGCCAGCACCCGGGCTATGCCTTCTTCACCGCTGTTCCGTTCGGCATGACCGCTCAGGAAATGGTGAACTGGTACTATCAGGACGGCGGCATGGAGCTGCATGACGAGCTGGGCCAGATCTTTGGTCTGAAGTCGTTCCTGGCAGGTAACACCGGCGCGCAGGCGGGTGGCTGGTACTCGAAAGAGATCAACGGTCCAGAAGACTTCCAAGGTCTGAAATTCCGTATGCCCGGTCTGGGTGGCCAAGCTCTGGGTAAACTGGGCGCGTCCGTGCAGAACATTCCGGGTTCGGAAGTGTATCAGGCGCTGTCGTCCGGCGCGATCGACGGTACCGAGTGGATCGGTCCGTGGGCTGACGAAAAAGCCGGTTTCCAGGAAATCACCAAGGTTTACTACACCGCCGGTTTCCACGAGCCGAACGCAGGCCTGTCGCTGGCAACCAACCGCGACGTGTTCGACAGCCTGACACCTGCTCAGCAGAAGATCATCGAGATTGCCGCTGCCGAAGCACACCAGTGGAACCTGGCACAATTCCTGGCCAACAACGGTGCCGCTCTGCAGCGCCTGCAATCAGGCGGCGTCAAGGTCATGGAATTCCCGGACAGCGTTTGGGATGCGTTTGGTGCGGCCAGCCAGGAAGTGCTGGACGAAAACATGGGCGACGAGCTGTTCAAGAAAATCCACGACAGCGCCATGGCGTCGTCGGCCTCGTCGGCTGGATGGTTGGACCTGTCGTCGGGTGTTTACACCACGCAGCGTAACCGCGTCCGCGGCTAAACGTTTTCCAAACGTTCCATTGGTTTCCCCGCCTTCGCGGGGAAACCTTTCTCTGTTGCGTATGCGCGGACCCATCAAACCGCTATAATCAGCAGTGCAACTGATACGACCTGGGGACAACATGCAGGACGAAAACGGTATCTCGTTCTTCGGCGCCCTGTGGAACGGACTTGTGTGGTTCGTTCAAAACATTGCCGAAGCCTTCTATAATTTCGGATACGCCATAACGCATCCGCAACTCTGGCTGAACTGGTCGGACAAAGAAGCCATCATGCGCTTTGTCTACTATGGCGGCTCGGTCGAGTTCTTCTTTGTGGTTTTCACCCTCTTTCTGGTTCTGACGGCCATCGGGCTGTACTACCGGAATTTCATGTGGGGGATGGTGCGGGGCCTGGAAGGGTTCGCCAACACCACCGGGCGCTTCTTTGCATGGGCCGGTTTGCTGATGGTCATTCAGCAAATCGTCATCGTATTCATGCAACGCGTGTTTACCCGCCCGGATATGTCCTTTGGTCTGGGTATCCCGTTTCAAATGGATATCAGCTGGTTTGCCGAAGAGTTGAAGCTTTACAACGCGATGGTCGTCTGCCTGTGTTGCACCTACACATTTGTGCAGGGCGGCCATGTCCGTGTTGATCTGATTTATGCCGGCATCAGCCACCGCGCCAAGCGTGTGGTGGACATGTTGGGCGCGCTTTTGTTCATGATGCCGATGGCCGTGCTGACGTGGATGTATGGCTGGTATTTCATGTGGCGGCACCTGATCGTACCGAAACCGTCGGCCAGTGACACGCTGGATCGTCTGGTGATGAAATCCCGTGCGCTGCGCTGGAACATCGAAACCATCGGGTTCAGCCCAAATGGGTTCAACGGATACTTCCTGTTCAAGATCCTGCTGATTGCATTTGCCGGAATGGTGTTCCTGCACGCAATCGCATTCCTGTACCGCTCGTATCTGGAATACGTCGAAGGACCGGACAGCGTTGGAAAATACCTCGACAAGGACAGCCTTGGCGAGGGTGAAGAAGCCTACGAAGGCGCACATTAGGGACGGAGACCCAGACTATGTTATTCGGACTTGATGGCGTCGAGATAGGCCTCATTATCGTATTCTTCTGCCTCTTTGGGGGCATCCTTTCTGGCTTTCCGGTGGCCTTTGCCATCGGCGGGGCCGGTATCATCTCATTCGGTATCATCGCGGCGCTGGACAGTGCCGGTCTGTTAATACACCAGGCAATTGATACCAGTTCCCAAGCATACCGAGACCTTGTGAATTCGGGCGTCAAACCGGACACGGTGTCGGTGTTCCGCTTCCCGGATTTACCAAGGATCGCCGAGCCGGTCTTTGTGCAAGGCTGGGAAACCGCGCTGGACCGTAATGTGTCGTTCATCGTGAACCGCATGAACGAACGCGTTCTGGCGGGGCAGTCTATTGAGACCCTGCTGGCCGTTCTGATGTTCGTTCTGATGGGCATCACGCTGGAACGCTCAAAGATCGCGAACGACCTGCTGACCACAATGGCGCGCGTCTTTGGGCCGTTGCCGGGTGGTCTGGCCGTGTCGATCGTGGTCGTGGGTGCATTCCTGGCGGCCTCGACCGGAATTGTTGGCGCGACCGTGGTAACCATGGGCCTGCTGGCGCTGCCGACTATGTTGCGCAACAACTACTCGCCTGAACTGGCGACGGGTGTGATTGCGGCATCAGGCACGTTGGGGCAGATCATTCCGCCGTCCATCGTGATCGTTCTGTTGGGCACCTTGGCGGGTGATCTCTATTCAACTGCGCAGGAAACGCGCGCTCAGGACGCTGGTTGTACCGATGCGCTGACCTATCTGGGGGAACCGGCTGTGGTATCGGTCGGGACGCTGTTCCAGGCTGCCTTGTTGCCGGGGATCATGCTGGCCTTGCTCTATGCGCTGTATGCCTTTGGCTATGCGCTGCTGAACCCTGAGAAAGCACCGGCGGTGCCAATGTCGGGTGGCAGTGGTGAGCCGATCACGCGTAGTGAAGGCCTGACCTGGTTGCTTGGTGCACCTGTCGCCCTGATCGTTGGCGCAGTCCTGCTGGGCAGCTCGGGGGTCATTGGCAGCCAGAATATCAACGTCTCGGCGTTCTCGGACATCGGTGAGGGCGCGTCGTTGCGGACCAATGTGTCCGAGCAGTGCAAGGCCTCGATGATCGAACTGCATGGGCAATCTGCCTGGGATCAAGCCGTATCCGAGCAGGAGGCGATTGATGCCGCAGGTGGTGTCGCCAACGCCGAACGACTGAGCGAAGAGGCGCTGGTCGAGGCGCGCGAGGCCAAGATCGCCGTTGCGGCGCCGATTGGTACTGGTGTTGCGGTGATTGTGGTTCTGCTGGGTCTGACACTGGTCATGGGCCGCGGCATTGCGCCGTCCAAACCGACGCAGCCGTTGATTTTGGGCGCTATCGGTCTGCTGTTGATGTTACTGGTTGATGTTTTGTTGATTGCACCAACAACGTCTTCGGGATTGACCTTCGTCCTTCTGGCTCTGCCCTTTGCCTTGGCAATGTACGGCTGCAAGGAGGCGGCAGCCCGGTGTGCCACGAATGATTTGATCCGGGTGGTCTTTCCGCCATTGGTTCTGATTATCGCGGTGCTAGGATCAATTCTGGGCGGTGTGACCAACCCAACACCCGCAGCAGCACTTGGGGCGGGCGGAGCGATCATGCTGGCAGCCTATCGCAAGCTGCAGGATCAGGAACGTTCCGGCAAGGTGATCATCTGGGCCACTTTTGCCGTGATCATTGCGCTGCTGATGGGCGTGAACTTTGATCTGCGCATCAATCAGAGCAATGTGAACTTTGAGACCTGGGTCGCCTTCATAATTGCTTACGGTGCTTATCTGTATGCCCTGTTCGGTCTGTTGTTTGGGTGCTGGGTTTTGTTCACCAGCGGGGTTCTGACGCCTGTTGTGCGTGAAACGGCCAAGGTGACCTCGATGGTGTTCACCATCCTGATCGGATCGCAACTGCTGAACCTGGTGGTGATCTCGTTCGGGGGTGAGCACTATATTCAGCAGTTCCTGCGCAGCTTTGACAACGAGTTCACGGTCTTCCTGATCGTGATGCTGGTGCTGTTCATTCTGGGCTTCGTGCTGGATTTCCTCGAGATCATCTACATCGTGATCCCCATCGTGGGACCGGTGATTTATGGTGGCTCGTTCGATCCGAAATGGGTGACGATCATGGTGGCGGTGAACCTTCAGACGTCGTTCCTTACGCCGCCGTTTGGGTTTGCGCTATTCTACTTACGAGGGGTCGCGCCCAAAGAAGTCACAACAGGCCACATCTACCGTGGGATCATTCCGTTCGTGATCATTCAGGTGGTCGGGATTGCGATCCTGTGGTTCTTCCCGTCGATCGTGACCATTGTTCCGGATCTGATCCCGAATTGATGCGACGTTCATAACCAAATTGAAAAGGGGGCCTTTGGGCCCCCTTTGCTTTGGTGTTGGGGGAAGGCGCGCTGGCCCTTCTTGGTCTGCGCCCAATTCAACCCTAGGATATTTTTGCCAGATGAAGTGCAGATCAGGTGAACTGGATCAGATCCCAGCGATTGCCGAACGGGTCGCGCCAGACGGCGACGATGCCATAGGGCTCATTGCGTGGGTCTTCCTCGAAATGGACGCCTGCAGTGATCATTGCGTTGTGGTCACGTTGGAAATCATCGGTTTGAAGGAAAAAGCCGACGCGCCCGCCGGTTTGGTTTCCAACGGCAGCGGTCTGGCTTGGGCTATCTGCCTTGGCCAGCAGCAGGGATGCGTCGCCCGAACCCGGCGGGGCAACCCGGACCCAGCGTTTGCCACCGCCGAGATCAATATCCTGCTGCAGGGTGAAACTGAGTGTTTGGGTATAGAAGGCGATCGCGTCATCGTAGTCCGGCACCACGAGGGTGACGGCGAAAAGACTTTGGGGCATGGGATATCAGCCTTTGGTAGGGTGGCGGTCGGGCAGTTGGATGCTGGCAACCTGTTCCGCGATTGGCGCGGTGGACAAAGGGTGGCGGCTGGAATCCGTCAGTTCAGATGGGTTGTTTACGCTGATCCATTCGCCCTGGTAATAGGCCTCAAGCCCTGAGAAGCGCGCTTTGTAGCCCATCTTGGGGCTGCCCGGCACCCAATATCCGAGGTAGACATAGGGCAATCCGGCTTCGCGCGCGATGTCGATGTGATCGAGGATCATATACGTACCCAGCGAGTTCTGCGGTTGCTGGGGGGTGTAGAACGAGTAGACCATGCTGAGGCCGTCATCCAGAACATCCGTCAGGCTGACGCCGATCAGATCTCCGGTACTTGGGTCGCCATATTCTACGACACGGCTGCGGATCGGAGTTTCTTCGATCATCGCGGCGAATTCGAAAACGTCCATATCGGCCATTCCACCATCCGCGTGGCGGGTATCCAAGTAGCGACGGAAGAGTTCGTATTGCTCGTCCGTGGCCCAGGGTGAGTTCGCCCTGCGTTGCAGGTACGCGTTGCGTTTTGCCGCGCGTTTCTGACTTTTGCTTGGGCGGAAGGCCGTCACGTCGATCCGGGCCGACAGACAGGCCGCGCAATCGGAGCAGGACGGGCGGTACAACACATTTTGCGATCGGCGAAACCCTTGTTGGGACAATGAGTTATTCAGCTGATCCGCACCTTCCCCCTGAAGGGCAGTGAACAATTTACGCTCCATCCTGCCCTCAAGGTAAGGGCAAGGCTGTGGGGCCGTCACATAAAATTGTGGCGCGATTGGCAGCGTGTGTCGCATGAACGTTCCGTGTTTCCTTGGACCGGATGATAACAACCGATCCTAAAACCGCCAAGTGATTCACGTCGTTGAATTTTTTACGCGCGCTGGTTGATCATGACAGTTCCAAGGAACGCATCGGTAAGTCCCTGGCCGCGTGCGCTGGTCAGCATCATGATGACCGAGATGATCTGAATGACCGGAAACGCCATACTGACAAAATAACCGGCTGTGTGGGCCACCGCTTTGCCCAAATCCATCCGGGATCCGAATGAATCGCGCAGTTCGATCCCCATAAAGCGCATGCCCAGTGTGGCCGAGCCATTGGCGATGGTAATCACGCGGTAGACGAAACTGACGACGGCGTAGATCAAGGCCAGGACGAAAAAGCCCAGACCAAAGGTCAGCAGGATGGCTACCGTACACAACAGCGAGATAAAGGCGATGTCGAAAAGCCAGGCGATAAAACGCTTGGTCGCGACAGACTGGTAAAACTCCGGCTGTCGGTCTGGGTCGGGCAGGTGGGTCATATTTTGATTTCCGGCTGAGAATTTAGGGCACCCTGTCCCGAATGTCGGGACAGGGCAAGGTCGGCTTAGGCGCGTTCGCCGTTTTCAGCCTCATCGTTGTTTTCACGGGCGCGTTCGTCCATGAACTGGTCAAACTCAGCCTTGTCTTTGGCGTCGCGCAGGCGGCGCAGGAAGGATTCGAATTCCTGTTGTTCGCGCTCGAGCCGGGCCAGGGTGTCGGACTTGTAGGCGTCAAACGCGCTATTGCCGGATGGCTTCATCGCACTCATGTGGCTGTGCCAGGATTTGCGACTGCTGCAGGATTTGCTAAACATGCGTTTGCTCCAGATCATATAGGCAAGAAGCGCCAGGCCAACGGGCCAGAAAAAGATGAAACCAAGGACCATGGCGGCGATCCAGGCCCCTTTGCCCTTGTCATCCATCCAGGCTTCGGCACGAGAGAGCCACCCCGGATTTTGTGGGACGGCGTGGTCGGACAATGCGGTCATTTGGGTTCTCCGGGTTTGATGTAAATTGCGTTCACATTGTCTAGATGGGGACTGAAGTGCGGGTTGCAAGGGGTCGATGTAAAAATGATTTACATTTTGTAATTTGCGGTGGTTGACCTTGCTGTGGAACGGGCGCACTTTCCGCCTATGCAACATATTGAAAATACGACACCTCCGACGCTGGATGAAATTCTGAACCTGGAAAAGCAGGTTTGGACTGCCCTGATGGAAGGCAATGCAGCCGCAGACCGGGCCTTGCTGAGCTCGGATTTCCTTGGGGTTTATCCGACGGGATTTGCGAACCGGGATGATCATGTGGGGCAGTTTGCCGACGCGCCGACGATGGCGCGCTATGAGCTAAGCGACACCCGGTTGCGGGTTTTGACCTTGGACATTGTTCTGCTGTCATACCGGGCCGACTATCAGCGACCCAAGGCCGAGGGTTGGGAGGCAATGCTAATCTCGTCGCTTTGGGAATGGCGGCACGATGTCTGGGTCAACAGTTTCAGCCAGGATACGCCTCTGGAGGGGAAATGACCGCGCCTCTTTCCATTCAGCGCTTGCCACGAGCATTCGATCAGTCGCTTGGCGATGATGCGCGCGCAGCGGTAAGTGGCATTTCATCCGAACAGGGCGAGTTGATCGCAGGGGCAGCTGGGTCCAGCCCCTATCTGAAAAACTTGATCGATCACGAAAACGATTGGTTGGCCTCAGCGCTGCAACACCCCGATCAAGCGCTGGCCGACGTTTTGCAGGCTGCGCAAATACTACCGCCGGATCAGTTGAAACCGGGGCTGCGGCTGGCCAAGCGACGGATGGCGTTGCTGACCGCTCTGGCCGATCTGGCGGGCGCGTGGCCGTTGGAAAAGGTGACTGCTGCGCTAACCGATTTTGGCGCGTTAGCGGCGGATGTGGCGGCCAAGGCCGAGATCGCCAACCTGATACGGCGCGGTAAACTACCGGGCATGGGGCCGGACGATGTCGAAACCGCAGCCGGGATGATTATCCTGGCGATGGGCAAGATGGGCGCGTACGAGTTGAACTACAGTTCGGACATCGACCTGATCGTTCTGTTCGATGAGACCCGGTTTGATCCCGATGACTTCTACGAAGCGCGACAAGGCATGGTGCGGGCGACACGCAATTTCTGCGCCACGCTCAGCGACAAGACAGCGGATGGGTATGTATTCCGCACCGATCTGCGCCTGCGTCCGGATCCGGCAGTGACGCCGGTCTGCATGGCGGCCGAGGCGGCCGAGCGGTACTATGAAAGCCTGGGCCGCACGTGGGAGCGCGCGGCTTATATCAAAGCACGCCCATGCGCTGGCGATATTGCGGCAGGACAACGGTTTCTGGATACGCTGCGCCCCTTTGTCTGGCGGCGTCACCTGGATTTTGCCGCCATTCAGGACGCCCATGACATGCGTTTGCGTATACGTGAGAACAAGGGGACCGGCGGTGCACTGACCATTCCGGGTCATGACATGAAACTGGGGCAGGGCGGTATTCGAGAGATCGAATTCTTTACCCAGACCCGCCAGTTGATCGCTGGTGGTCGTGACCCTGACCTGCGCGTGCGCGGTACGGTACCCGGATTGGCGGCGCTTGCCGAAAAAGGCTGGGTCCCGCAGGACGTGGCAGACAAGCTGACTGATCATTATCGCGCCCATCGTGAGGTCGAACACCGTATCCAGATGATCCATGACGCTCAGACCCACAAGGTGCCGCAATCGCCGGACGGGATAGAACGCGTTGCCTGCCTGATGGGGATCGACGTCGACGAACTGACCCGTGACCTGACCCACAGACTGACCGAAGTGCACGACCTGACCGAAGGCTTTTTTGCGCCCGGTTCCTCGACGCGCGCGCCAATTGGCGAGGTGGATTTTGACCAGAACGTTCTGGCCCGCTGGACGACGTATCCCGCACTGCGATCGCAACGCGGCGCGCGGATTTTCGAACGCCTCAAGCCCGAGCTGCTATCGCGTTTGGCAAAAACGGCGCAACCGGACGAGGCGCTGCGGGCACTTGATGGTTTTCTGTCAGGCCTGCCCGCCGGCGTTCAACTGTTTTCACTGTTCGAGGCCAACCCCCAACTGATCGACCTGCTGATTGATATTGTCGGGACATCCCACGCGCTTGCGGCGCATCTGTCGCGCAATGCATCGGTGTTTGATGCGGTGATCGGCGGGAGTTTCTTTAGCGACTGGCCGGGGCAGGCTACGCTGCAGGCGGATCTAGATCAGGCCCTTTCAGAGGAATCAGATTACGAAAGCCAGTTGGATCTGGCCCGCCGCTGGTGCAAGGAATGGCACTTCCGCGTTGGCGTTCATCACCTGCGCGGGCTGATTGATGGTGAACAGGCGGGGCAGCAATACGCTCAGCTTGCAAGCGCGGTGATTGCCGCGATCCTGCCGCGCGTATCGGATCATTTTGCCCGTAAACACGGCCCTGCACCGGGGCGCGGTGCAACCGTGCTGGGCATGGGGTCACTTGGGGCTGGGCGGATCAACTCGCAATCCGATTTGGATATGATCGTGATCTATGACCCGCTGGATCAGGATATGTCCGAGGGACCGCGCCCATTGGCGACCCGCACCTATTATGCCCGGTTCACGCAGGCGCTGATCACGGCCTTGTCCGCGCCGATGTCACAGGGGCGTTTGTATGAGGTCGATATGCGCTTGCGCCCGTCGGGCAATCAGGGGCCGGTGGCGACAAGTTGGGCCAGCTTTACCAACTATCAGCAGAACGAAGCGTGGGTTTGGGAACATCTCGCCCTGACACGGGCCCACGTGATCGCCGGAGACGAAGGTCTGGCCAAAGACATCGAGGCGTTCCGTACAGGCCTGCTGTCGCAACCGCGTGACCAGCAGAAGGCCCTGCGCGAAGTGGCCGAGATGCGCGCCCGCCTGGCCGCAGCCAAATCACCAGCAGGGATCTGGGACGCCAAGAACGGCCCCGGCCGGATGATGGATATCGAGCTGATGGCCGAAACCGGGGCGATGTTGTCAGGCGTGGAACAGCGCGATGTGCATTCCGGTTTGGACGGCGCCGTCGCTGCTGGTTTGTTGGACGTCGCTCAGGCGCAAACGTTGAAGGACTGCTACGACCTATGCTGGTCCGTGCAATGTGCGGCGCGCTTGTTGTCCGGCAAGGTCATCGAAGCTGACAAGGTCGGCGAAGGGGGGGCTGCCTTCCTGTGCCGCGCGACTGGATTTGAACAGGTTGAACAGCTGCAAAGCGCGCTGCAAGACAACTACAGCACGGCCGCCGGGATCATTGGCGGCGTGATCAGGGACGAAGATAATGGCGCAGAGTAAAGATCCAAATGATCACAAAGGGTTGATCCGCGAGGCGTATCGGATCGAAGGCATCACATTGCCTGAATGCCGCAGCATTTTTCTGGACTGGGCGCTGAGCCTGCCGGCTGAACGGGACCAATCCCAGGCGTTAATCGACCTGCATGCCGCCTATTCCCAGCAGGACGCCGATCACCCGATGACGCAGGTATTGGCCGAGGGGTTACAATCTGCCAAAACCCCCAAGCGGCGGGGCGGTTGGCGATCGCGCGACCGCTAGGGCTTTTCCCTCGGGGTATTCGCGACTATGAGGGCGTCATGACCCAAACTGCCGATCACCCCCGTATCCGCCTGAAACCCAAAGCCAACGCACGTGGCCTGCGCCACGGTTTTCCGTGGGTGTATGCCAATGACATCGTGACGGACCGTCGGACACGAAAGATCCCAGCAGGGGCTTTGGCGGTGCTTGAGGATGACAAACGCGCGCCCATAGCGCTGGTTGCGGTGAATCCTGACTCCAAAATCATGTGCCGCGTTCTGGACCGCGATCTGGACGGGCAACTGGACGCAGCGTGGTTCGAAACCCGCCTGCGCCGCGCGCTCGAGATGCGCGAACGCCTGTTCGACGCACCCTATTATCGCCTGATCCATGCTGAAGCGGACGGCTTTCCCGGTGTCATCATCGACCGGTTTGGCGATGCCTGTGTGATCCAACCCAATGCCGCGTGGGCCGAGGCGCATCTGGAAACTCTGACCGAGGCTTTGGTCACTGTCACCGGCGTGACAACCGTGCTCAAAAACGCCTCGGGGCGAACCCGAGGGCTGGAAGGCTTGGACGACGTGAACGTTACACTGCGTGGTACAGCGCCAGATGCGCCGCTACCAGTGCCGATGAATGGCGCGACCTATATGGCCGATCTGACCGGCGGCCAGAAAACCGGTCTGTTCTACGACCAACGGCCTAACCATGCTTTCGCCGCGCGATTGGTGCAACCGGGCGCGCAGGTATTGGACGTCTTCAGCCACGTGGGTGGCTTCGGACTGGCCATGCTGGCTGGTGGTGCAGGGCAGGCGCTGTCTGTGGATGGATCTGCAGCCGCGCTGGATCTCGCGACCAAAGGGGCCGAGGCCTCTGGTTTTGCTGACACGTTCCAAACCCGCCAAGGCGACGCCTTCGAGGTCCTGACCCAATTGGGCGAAGAGGGCGCGCAGTTCGACGTCGTCATCTGCGATCCGCCCGCCTTTGCGCCTTCCAGACAAGCGCTGGACGCGGGCCTGCGCGCCTATGAACGTGTGGCCCGCTTGGCGGCAGCTCTGGTCAAACCCGGCGGCTATCTGGGCCTGTGCTCGTGCTCGCACGCGGCTGATCTGGGCCGGTTCCGCGACGCGTCGTCTCGTGGGATTGGTCGGGCAGGGCGACAGGCGCAGCTGATCCATACAGGCTTTGCCGGACCCGACCATCCACAACTGCCGCAACTGGCTGAAAGCGGCTATCTCAAAGCTGTGTTCTACCGGCTGTGAAGGCAGTTCTGGATACCTGCGTCATCTACCCTACGGTGATGCGAGAGATGCTGCTCGGCGCTGCCAAACTAGGCCATTTTACTCCCGTGTGGTCGGCGCGCATCCTCGAGGAATGGGCGCGTGCGGCTCGTAAGCTGGGCCCAACAGGCGAGGCTCAGGCACGCGCCGAAATCGCACTAGCGCAGACCAATTGGCCGAAAGCCGAGTTTCCTGCGGCAACCAATGTCGAACAGCGGCTCTGGCTGCCGGACAGCGCAGATATCCACGTTCTGGCAACGGCTGTTGCATCCTCGGCGGACGTGATCGTAACTGTCAACGCCAAGGACTTTCCCCGAAACATCCTGTCCGAGGAAGGGCTGGACCGCCGTGATCCGGACAATCTGTTGCACGGCTTCTGGCAATCCGATCCCGACGGCATAAGCGGCACAGCCAACCGTGTCCTGGCCGAGGCCAACCGCCTGTCGGGCGACCAATGGACCTTGCGCCCGCTGATGAAAAAAGCCCGTCTCCCACGCCTGGGCAAAGCGCTCTCTACGTAATCGGTATCCAGCTTCATCTGGCTAAAAATATCCCGGAGAGCGCGATAGGCTGGCCTCTCGGTGTTAGATCAGCCACGGGTCCAACGCTGCTCTAATGCCTCCAGGGCAGCGATCCGTTCGTCCGTTTTCGGATGGCTCATCAACCAGGCGGGCACAACGCCAGCACGCTGCTGCGTCAGGTCTTCCAGCTTGTGAAACAACGACTTCTGCGGTCCGATTCCGATCCCGGCTTTGGTCAGCAAAGCGGCGGCATACTCATCAGCTTCATACTCATCACTGCGCGACAGGCGCGACGCCAACAGGTGTGTCAGCATATTGGCAATCCACGCGCCGATGAACGGGATAAAGCGGTTCAGCAGCATCATCAAAGCGGCCCGCAGCGCATTCTGCCCGGAAAAATCGATCATCCGGCGGCGCGCATGCCCCAGTGCCACATGACCCAATTCATGCGCGATGACGCTGGCCATTTCCTCGGCGGAAACCTCGCCACTGCGAAATTTGCGGTAGAATCCACGCGTGATGAAAATCCGCCCGTCAGGTGCTGCCAAACCGTTCACCGGGTCAATCTCATAGATGTAGACCGGCACCCGGTCGATCTCTAACGCTGCAGCCAGCCGGTCGGTCATGCGTTTCAGGGCAGGGTCGGCCAGCTCGGTGGATTTTGCATCCAGATCCTTATGTGTGCGCCAGACGGAAATCCGGTACATCACAAGGGCATAGGCAATGGCCAGCAGGATCGGGGTCAGACGTAGCATCTTACAAATATGGTTCCGGGCCGGGGATTAGGCAACCGCGCTTGAGCTTTTGTGCCATAAAGGTGAATGGGTCCAATTCTCGCCCATTTTCCCGCATAGCACGAATTCGATGCAAGGTTTTCAACAAGGTAGATTTTGTTATGAAGAGTTTCTGTTTGCGGATGTACATATTTTGCCTGCGATCATTGGGGATGTACGGCATTCTTGTGTCTGTAGCATCGGCCGGGGCGCTGGCCGTCGGCTTTTCTAAGGGGTTCCACATTGGACCGTTGGTTTTGTCCACATCGATTGCGTTAGCTATCAGTTTGGCGATGGCCATTTCGAAGCTGACGCCAAGTTGGCTGGCTGACCCCGCTGGAATGATCAAAGCCTTTGTCATTTTTGTGGGCTCGGGGCCGCTCGTTCTTCTATTCGGGATCGTCAGTATGACCGTAGTTCTGCCCATGGAACTAGACGCTTCACTGGGTAAATCGCTTTCTATTCTGATCGCGCTTCCCGCATGGGCTTTGGGGGTTGGTTTGGGCTGGACCGCCCTAATTTATGGAATTCTGCCGGACAAAAGCCAGCCCGGTCCTTCACCGCTGCCCGGCGCAGCACCTCCGCCGCCACCGACTACAAGCGCTGATTTGCGAAGCCTACGTCAGTCCCGTATGAGTCGATGAGTACTGAAGAAACGCGCCCATTCATATCGGCTTAGTCGTCGTTTCGGCGGCTTGCGCGGCGCATTTTTACAATCAATATATCGTCACAGTGTGAAACACAGTGGCTGCCAGACTTGTCGCAGGGCAGGTCGCGCCATAACTTTGAAATTATGTGGTCATTTGCCGATATCCGCCCGGCCTATAGCAGGGCTGAACGTGTCAGTGATGGCGTTGTTCATATCCTTGGCGTCACTGCGGCTATCGTTGCCGTTCCGGCGCTGATCGCGTTGACCGCCCTATACCGGACTGAGCCTGCTGCGGTTCTTGGGGTCTCGGTCTACGGCTTCACTCTTATTCTGATGCTGTCGTTTTCGGCTTTGTACAATATGGTACAATCTGATCGATGGAGTGAGTTGCTGCGCCGCCTCGATCACTCGGGGATTTACGTCAAAATTGCAGGTACTTACACGCCATTCATCTTACTTTCCGGTGCCCCAATGACCGGACTCATGATCGGTCTTTGGTCATCTGCGACCCTTGGATCAATCCTGAAAATGATCGACCCTCACCGGTTCCGTTGGTTTGGTTTGGCGCTGTATGTGTTGATGGGATGGGCGTCCGTCTGGGCGGGTCAATCGCTGCTGGCCGACTTGTCGCAGCCTGTTGTGGCGCTGATGATCACCGGAGGCATCGTCTATACCGCGGGCATCGCCTTTTATCTTCTGGATTGGTTGCCGTTCCACAACACAATCTGGCATGTCTTCGTTCTGACAGGCAGCGTGTTGTTTTTCCTTGCGGTTTCGTTCCGTATTGCCTGGGCGCCGGTCCTGCAGATATGACGGTCAGCGGGTCAGTTCCCGCATCCCCTGTTCCAAACCGGCCAGCGTCATCGGCACCATGCGGTCCTCGAAAACCTCGCGGATCATGCCGATGGAATGGGTGTATTCCCAGTACTTTTCCGGCACCGGATTGATCCACAGATTTGATGTCCACTGCTCGCGCGCGCGCTGCAGCCAGACCTGACCGGCTTCTTTGTTCCAATGTTCGTTCGCGCCTCCGGGATAGGCAATCTCATAAGGGCTCATCGAGGCGTCGCCGACGAAGATGCACTTGTAGTCTGAACCATAGGTGCGCAGTACTTCGTGGGTCGGAGTCTGCTGATCCCATCGGCGGTGATTGTCACGCCAGACGCCTTCATACAGGCAGTTGTGAAAGTAGTAATATTCCAGATGCTTGAACTCGGTTCTTGCAGCGGAAAACAGCTCTTCGACAACTTTGATATGTGGATCCATCGAGCCGCCCACATCCAGAAACAACAGCACTTTGACTGCGTTGTGACGCTCGGGGCGGGTTTTGACGTCGAGATAGCCATGTTCGGCGGTGGCGCGGATGGTGCCGTCCAGATCCAGTTCCTCGGCCGCACCTTCGCGGGCCCAGCGACGCAGGCGCTTCAGCGCGACCTTAATATTGCGCGTACCCAGTTCAACCGTGTCGTCCAGGTTCTTGAATTCGCGCTTGTCCCACACTTTTACGGCGCGCTGATGACGGCTTTCCTTCTGGCCGATCCGCACACCTTCGGGGTTATAGCCATAAGCCCCGAACGGCGACGTCCCGGCGGTGCCGATCCACTTGTTGCCACCCTGGTGGCGGCCTTCTTGATCCTTGAGACGCTCACGCAACGTCTCCATCAGTTTTTCAAAGCCGCCCATGGCCTCGATCTCGGCTTTTTCTTCGTCTGACAGGTGTTTCTCGGCCATCTTGGCCAGCCATTCGGCTGGGATATCGACAGCTTCGAGCACCTGATCAAAGCTGATCTCTTCCAGACCTTTGAAGCTGGCGGCAAAAGCTTGATCGAACTTGTCGATATTGCGCTCGTCCTTCACCATCGAAACGCGAGCGAGGTAATAGAACGCCTCGACATCATAGGTCGCCAGACCCTTTTTCATGCCTTCCAGAAAAGTCAGATACTCGCGCAGTGATACGGGAATGCCAGCTTTGCGGAGGTTTTCGAAAAAGGGCAGAAACATGCGTTAACCCACCAAACGAACCAGGATCAGGGAAAGCACCAGACCTACAATGGCAAATGCGATGCCGTAACCGGCCGCATATTGGGCAATATCCGCGCCGCTGCCATTGCGTTTGCGAGCCTTCATCGCGCCAAGGATCGCCCCCAATAACGCCATTCCCAAAACTACGACCATGCGTTATCCGCCTCTGTTGTTGGTGGACGGACCTTCGGCAACTTCCTGCATCAGCGACCGGACCACGACTTCCGAGCCAAAGCCGTATCGCGCCCATGCCAGACTGTCCAGCCTGACGGTACGTGCCTGTTTCGGGCGTCCGGCCTGATTGAGCGCTTCGGATTTCAACAGTAACAGAGTGGCCAATTGAGATGCGTTTTCGGCCCGCGACATGACTGCAATTGCCTTGTCCAGTTCGGGCAGTATCTCTGGTCCTTTTCCCTGCGAAAGCGCGAAGGCCGCGGTTTGCGTTGTCACATAAGCCTGATGAATTTCAGTTCCCGGAGCAGAGCGCAGAAATTGCATGGCAGTTTCGTAGTGTCGGATCGCTTCTTGCGGATTGTCGAATTGCGCCATGCGGCCAAGAATATAATGCGGATACGCCCGCCGATGGTCGGTCCAGCCCTGTTCCTGCCCGATCTGAACCGCTCTTTCCGCGGCTTTCACCCGGTTGCGTGTGCTTGGCCTTGATCCAAGCGACTTTTGGACGGCGTTGATCCACTCGCGCGGTGTGTCCGAAACAGGTTGCGCCGGCAAAGTATCGCCGCGCGGGTTCAGTCGGCTGAGAATGCCGGGCAGGACGGCCTGGACTTGTTCGCGTGTCATGCCGCTGCGCAATTGGGGCGAATAAGCCGTGCGCAGGATCAGCATGTCAAAACCGGTCAGAATGGTGTGGATGTTGTCGTCGTTGAACACCGAATCCGGCAGGTGATACAGGTCATTCAGCGGCCCCAGAGCCTGTGCCAGTTCCTCGTGCAGGCAGTCGCGCTTTTCCTGCGGGCTCACGTCATAGGGAATGAAAATGCCCAGCCGTTCGCGGCTGCGCAGCGCGGTCCAACTGCTCTTCCGTTTGCGCCGGTCCTGTCGGTATTCCTCAAAGCTGGATGCGTTGGGAACCACGAAACAGGCGGCTTGCGGCAAGATGCGTTGGATCTGCTCCTGGCTGACGGCCTCGATTGTTATGTTGGCCTGGCCCTCCGTCATCTGGCGAATGTCGATCCCGGCCTCGCGTTGTAGACGCGTCAACAACCGGGTCAGATCGCGCTGCATTGACGGTGTGGGTGATCCAGTAAGCCGAACGGTGACGGGGCCCTCGAACCGGGTGAATACGGGCAGGGTGGCGCCGCCTTCGAGCGCGAAGTGCAAAGAAAGGAAATCGGCTGCAATATTAGCGTTCGACCTAGCGGGTGGTCTTGGTCGGGTTGACGTGAACGCTTTGGCGGGCGGCAGGTTTGCCTCGATCGCCTTAACGCGTGTTGGCGGTTCAGGGGTGGTGACCGCGGTGCATCCGGCGACGGCAAAGCCAAACAGGACCGCTGCGACCCTGATCATGGGCGTTGATACCGGATAAAGGGCGTTTGCTTGCCGATCCGGTCATAGAGCTTGCGCGCTGTGTGATTGAACTCTTGTGTCAGCCAATAGACAGAAGGCGCGCCTTGCCGGTCGGCCTCGTCATAGACTGCCTGTATCAAGGCGCGGCCAACGCCGGTTCCGCGCGCCTCGGGCCGGGCGAACAGGTCTTGCAGATAGCAAACGCTTTCCTCTTTCCACGCATGGCGGTGAAATAGGTAATGGGTCAGGCCAACAAGATGACCATCCGCTTCGGCCACGAAACAGGAAAAATCATTGGGATCATCCCCAAGCAGCCGTGCGAAGGTGCTGTCATATGTCTGCTCTGGCACGGTCGTTTCGTAGAACGCCAGATAGTCGCGCCACATCTCGGCCCATTCGGCGCGATCTTCGGGCTGCAGCGCCCGGATATTAAGGGTGTCAGACAAGCATTGGCTCCTATGTCGTCAGGCCGGACTGCCCGACGACGCCGGACGGCCTTTTGGCCAATGCTGACACCCGGCCCCCCGCAAGGCAAGCGGGGATCCCCAAGTGTTCAATATTCTCAGCGTTTGCTGCGTGCCATGAAGGCGAGACGTTCAAACAGGTGAACGTCCTGTTCGTTTTTCAGCAGCGCGCCGTGCAACTTGGGCAACGCATTGGCCCCGTCGCGTTTGAGATCCTCGGCGGTCAGGTCTTCGGCCAGCAACAGCTTGAGCCAGTCCAGCACTTCCGAGGTTGACGGTTTTTTCTTCAACCCCTGCGTTTCACGGATTTCGTAAAACTGGGTCAGCGCTGTGGTCAGCAATGCATCCTTGATGCCCGGGTGGTGCACGTCGACGATCCGGCGCATGGTCGCCTCATCCGGAAAGCGGATATAATGGAAGAAACAGCGCCGCAGGAACGCGTCGGGCAGTTCCTTTTCGTTATTCGACGTAATGATCACAATCGGTCGGATTTTGGCTTTGATGGTGTCCCCGGTTTCGTAGACGTGGAACTCCATCTTATCGAGCTCTTGCAGCAGGTCATTGGGAAATTCGATATCGGCCTTGTCGATCTCGTCGATCAGTAGCACGACTTTCTCATCAGATTCAAAGGCCTGCCACAGTTTGCCCTTGCGGATATAGTTCGACACGTCATGCACGCGCTCGTCGCCCAACTGGCTGTCGCGCAACCGGCTGACCGCGTCATATTCGTACAGGCCCTGCTGTGCGCGGGTGGTGGACTTGACGTTCCACTCGATCATCTTCAGCCCCAGCGCACCGGCAACCTGCTTGGCCAGTTCGGTCTTGCCGGTTCCGGGTTCACCCTTGACCAGCAGGGGGCGTTCCAGCGTAACGGCGGCATTCACTGCAATTGTCAGGTCATCGGTGGCAACATATTCGGCTGTACCTTGGAAACGTGCGGTCATGGGCCCCTCATTCAATATCGCGCGGCATGTGTCCTTGGGGTTATAGCGGGGTGAAAAATTTGACAAGACAGGTCGCTGCGTCGCGCAGGGCGAAATTGACGTGCGACTCCAATGCCTTTGGTTGATTCGGATGCCAACGTAGGGCGCGACAATTTTGGGAACGCCCCAAAAATGCCTGTCAATTTTCACAGAAAAACAAGGATTTGTTGTTTAAAGTCTCATATTTAGACGACCTGAAACAGCACGCAGCCGGGCTAAGTTTCCATAGTGACATTCCCCCCGCTGTCGGATAAACGCTCCGCAGAAGGGGATTGCCGCATGTCAGGTGAAGCAAAGGTGACCGGCGTTGCAGGCCACACCGAGGGAGCAAAAATGAAGCAGGAAGTATTTCTGCCAGAGGATTATCGTCCAGCCGAAGACGAACCATTCATGAACGACAAGCAGTTAGAGTATTTTCGTCGTAAGCTGCTGGATTGGAAAACTGAACTTTTGGCAGGCAGCCGCGATACGATCGAAGGGCTGCAGGACAACACTCGCAACATTCCGGACGTCGCAGACCGCGCAAGCGAGGAAACTGATCGTGCGCTGGAACTGCGGACACGTGATCGCCAGCGCAAGCTGGTGGCCAAGATTGACTCGGCCCTGCGTCGGATCGACGAAGGCGAATACGGATATTGCGAGAAGACGGGCGACCCGATTTCGCTGAAACGTCTTGATGCGCGCCCGATTGCGACGATGACGCTAGAGGCGCAGGAACGCCACGAGCGCCGCGAAAAGGTCCACCGCGACGATTGATCGCTGGAAAAATCAGAATTCTCAAACGCCGGGGTCTTTTGCTCCGGCGTTTTTGCTTTAAGCCAGTGATATGAATATCAACGGTCTGAAATTTGGCATCATCGGTGGTGGTATCGGTGGGATCGCCGCCGCTCTGGCGTTGCGGCAACGCGGCGCTCAGGTCGTGGTTTTTGAGCAGGCAGCCGAATTGACCGAGGTCGGCGCCGGCTTGCAGATCAGCGCCAACGGAATGGTCGTACTGCGTGCTCTGAACGTTGTCGGTGAAACGCCGGAGGGGGGCCAGCGGTCCCACGGAACGGTGTTGCGCGACTATCGGGCAGGGCGATCTGTCAGTGAGATACCGGCACCGGCCGCTGGACCGACCTACTACTACCATCGTGCTGACCTGCTGGGATTGCTGCACAAAGCAGCGCTTCGGGACGGTGTCGAGTTTCGACTGGGCGCACGAGTTGCGCAGGTGCGCAAACATCCCTCCGGATCCGAGATTATTCTGGAAGATGGAACAGACCGGCACGTTGATTGTGTGATTGCCGCCGACGGTGGGCGAAGCACGATCCGCGCAGACCTGAACGGGCCCGAAGCACCAAAATTCACCCATCAGGTGGCCTGGCGCGCGACGATTCCTTGGGCGCGTCGCGATCCCAAACCGCGCGCCGTTCTGACGATGGGGCCGGGCCGGCACGTTGTCACGTATCCTCTGCGCGATCACACTTTGATGAACGTTGTCGCGATCGAGGAACGATCCGATTGGCAGGAAGAAGGCTGGCGCCGACGCGGCGACCCCGAGGAACTGCGCGCTCGATTTTCCGACTTTGGCGGCGTGGTCGGGGAAATTCTGGGGCAGGTACAGGAACCCCACATCTGGGCGTTGATTCTGCGACCCGTCGCAGAACGCTGGCAGAACGGGCGCATTGCATTGTTAGGGGATGCGGCTCACCCGACACTCCCCTTTATGGCGCAGGGTGCCTGTCTTGCGCTTGAAGATGCGTGGGTCCTGGCCCGATCTTTTGATGATCAATCCGGGATAGAGCAGGCGCTGTCCACCTATGAAACCCGCCGTCACCGAAGGGCGCAGCGCGTGGTGGCTGCGGCTGGTGCCAATGCCCGAAATTTCCACCTGCGCGGCCCGATGCGGTTGGCCGCACAGGCGGCTCTGATGGCGGTCGGGCCACGATTGTCTCGGAAATACGACTGGATATACAGCTACGACGCGACGGCCTGAGGTTTCACAGGTCCAAGTCGACCCAGACCGGGACATGGTCCGAGGGCTTTTCATGCCCGCGAATCTCGGCATCAATCCTGCAATCGCGCAACAGATCGGCGGCCTGCGGCGTAAGAAGAAAATGGTCGATACGGATCCCGTCATTCCGGTTCCAGGCACCGGCCTGGTAGTCCCAGAACGAATAATGCTCAGGACCTTGGGTGACGGCGCGGAACGCTTCCGTGAACCCCAGATTCAGGATCTTGAGAAACGCGGCGCGGCTTTCCGGCCGGAACAGAGCATCCTCGCGCCATGCATCTGGACGTTTTGCGTCTTCGGCCTGCGGGATGATGTTGTAATCCCCAGCCATTAGCGCGGGCTCTTCGCTCGTCAGCAAATCGCGCGCGCGGTCATATAGCCGCTCCATCCAGGACAGCTTGTATTCGTATTTCGGACCCGGCACCGGGTTACCGTTCGGCAAATACAGACCGCAGATCCGAAGGGCTTTTTTGCCAATGACGGTCGCCTCAATCCAACGGGCCTGTTCGTCCTCGTCGTCACCAGGAAGGCCCCGAGTCACATCTTCAAGTGGCAGCTTGGACAGGATCGCCACGCCGTTGAAGCTCTTTTGCCCGTGGGTTTCGACGTTGTAACCGCGCTCTTCAAACAGCTCGCGGGGAAAATTCTCGTCGATCGACTTGATTTCTTGCAGCAGCACAACGTCCGGCTGCGCGTCATCCAGCCAACGGGGCAGGGCTTCGGCCCGCGCTTTGATGCCGTTAATGTTGAACGTGGCGATTTTCATGCGCGATCCTCCGGCTGGCTGCCGGTTGATCTATCCCTTAACCGCGCGGGCAGAGCAAGCTCACATTGAAAATGAAGTGCCGCAGCCGCAGGAAGAGGTTGCGTTGGGGTTCTCGATCACAAACCGCGCGCCGATCAGTTCCTGCGTAAAATCGATCACCGCGTTTTCCAGAAACGGCAACGAAATCGCGTCGACGATCACTTTCTGGCCTTTGCCTTCCAGCACAAGGTCGTCTTCTTTCGGTTCGTCCAGTGCGATTTCGTATTGAAATCCGGAACATCCGCCGCCTTCCACTGCGACGCGCAGGGCTTGTCCCTGATCGGCTGCACCGATCTCGGCGAGACGTTCAAAGGCGCGTTCTGTAACTGTGGGGGGCAGATTCATGCCAAACTCCAAAGGTTTATTTCCTTTACGCCTTACAATATAGAAAGTGCAAGGACAGGCGACAAGGACAAGGCCTTTGAACATAGCGGGTTTTGCCTCGAACCCAGGCCGCGCCAGGGGGCGGCTTGTGCCAGAGGAGGAAAGCAGTTTCCGGTCATGCTTTCAACGCGACAGGGACCGGATCATTCACGCCAGCGCGTTTCGGCGGCTTAAGCACAAGACACAAGTGTTTGTTGAGCACGAGGGCGACAGCTATCGCACGCGCCTGACCCATTCTATCGAAGTTGCACAGGTCGCGCGAACAATCGCCGGAGCTTTGGGCTTGAACGGCGAACTGACCGAGGCCGTGGCGTTGGCGCATGATCTGGGACACACACCGTTCGGACATACCGGCGAAGATGCCCTACATGCGCTCATGGAGCCTTACGGCGGATTTGACCACAACGCACAGGCCATTCGCATCGTCACGAAGCTGGAACGCCACTATGCCGAGTTTGACGGATGCAACCTGACATGGGAGTGCCTAGAGGGGATCGCCAAGCATAACGGGCCGGTCACCGGTGATTTGCCGTGGGCACTGGCCGAGTGCAACGCGAGTTTCGATCTTGAGCTTTACACTCATGCCAGTGCCGAAGCACAAGTTGCCGCCCTTTCGGATGACATAGCCTATAACAACCATGACCTGTTGGACGGGTTGAGGGCGGGTCTGTTCACGGATGATGAAATCGGGCAATTGCCTATCGTCGGTGACTGCTATGCCGCGGTGGATCGGAGATATCCGGGTTTGGATTCTTATCGGCGCCGGCATGAGGCGCTGCGCCGTGTTTTCGGCGTCATGGTTTCCGATGTAATTGTCACGTCGCGTGGGCTGATCACGAGTTCGGGCGCGGAGACCGTCGAGGAAATTCGCAATCTTGGTTATCCGGTCATCCAGTTCTCGGGCGGTTTGTGGGCACAACTCAGGGAAATCCGCGCCTTTTTGTTCAAGCAGATGTACCGCGCGCCCAGCGTCATGGATGTGCGCGCCGAGGTTAGCAAAGTCGTGGAAGATCTGTTCCCAATCTACATGAACGATCCGAAACAGATGCCCGCGCGCTGGCATGAGGATATTGAGGCGGCCAGCGATGAAACAGCGCTGGCGCGGATTGTCTCGGACTACATTGCAGGCATGACCGACCGATTTGCCCTGCAGGATCACGCAAGGCTGGCTGGTGCCTGATCACTCGACCCCGATGTAAGCCAACGCCCAGACCTGCTGGCCCGACTGTTCGGCGGCCAGGTCGGGGTCATCGGTCGGGGGGAAGACGATCATAGTGGGGCCGTAGCCGCCAACACCCATCGGCGCACCGTCGGCGTGTGTCGCGACGATGGGTTGATGGGCGGTTATGCTGTCCCAAGGAATTTCAGACTGATAGCCATCCATGGCCATTGGCTTGGCGGTTTTTCCTTCGGCCCCGGCCATGATCAACAGGTCCGACAGGCGTGGCCCGGAAAAGGCGATGTCGCTCTGATTGTCTTCCGGGCCGTAAGGAATAGTGAATTCAACCTGTTCCAGACCGTCCAACATGGCCGCATCAAAGCCGGCGGCCCCGTCGTGCTGAACCTCCAAGTATCCCAGCAGACCGCCATCGTTTTCGCCGCGGGCAGGCAGGTTGGTTTCCGTGATCGCTCCGCCAAGGGTCAAAAGTACATGGCCTTGCGGTTCAGGCATGTCGGCCCAAAGCGGCAGGGCAGAAGTCAAAACAAAGGCGATTGGCAGGGCAAGGCGCATAGGAGTGTCTCCGGCTTGAATTTCCACCGACGTTAGCTGAGTCTACCGCTAATCCAAGCCCAAACTGATCGCTTCCATTGACCTTGCCGCCTTGCGTGGTAAACCGCCGGGCAAGCAAAAGGACATCCGAAATGAACCTGTTTTCCGAGATCCGCGGCCTCGTGCTGGACGCGCTGGCACAGATGCAGTCCGAAGGCGCATTGCCCGAGGGGCTGAGTTTTGACAACGTAGCGGTCGAACCGCCGCGTGATGCAGCGCATGGCGACATGGCAACCAACGCCGCGATGGTGCTGGCGAAACCGGCCAAGATGAAGCCGCGCGACATTGCCGACGTGTTAGCCGGAAAGCTGGCGGCGGATGACCGGATCACCAGTGCTGAAGTGGCCGGGCCGGGGTTCCTGAACCTGCGGCTTGCGGCATCGGTGTGGCAAGGTGTGTTGGCAGCGGTGTTGGAACAGGGCACTGATTATGGCCGCTCGTCCATGGGGCATGGCCAGAAAGTGAACGTAGAGTACGTGTCCGCGAACCCCACAGGCCCGCTGCATGTGGGCCATACACGTGGTGCCGTGTTCGGCGACGCCCTGGCGAGCCTGTTGGCGTATTCGGGCCATGACGTGACCCGTGAATACTACATCAACGATGGCGGCGCGCAGGTGGATGTATTGGCGCGGTCCGCGTATGAGCGGTATCGTGAGGCCAACGGTCTGAGCCCTGAGATTGCCGAAGGTCTCTATCCCGGTGACTATCTGATCCCGATCGGCGAGGCGCTGAAAGAGAAATACGGCGACAGCCTGATCGACAAGCCGGAAGGCGAATGGCTGGAAGAGCTTCGCGAGTTCTCGACCGACGCGATGATGGATCTGATCCGCGCGGACTTGAAGGCGCTGGGTGTCGAGATGGACGTGTTCTACTCAGAAAAGTCGCTCTACGGCACCGGCAAGATCGAGGCGGCACTACAGTCACTGACTGACAAGGGCCTGATCTACGAAGGTGTGCTTGAGCCGCCCAAAGGCAAGAAGCCCGAGGATTGGGAGCCGCGCGAGCAAACCCTGTTCAAATCGACCGAGCATGGCGATGACGTCGACCGCCCGGTTAAGAAATCGGATGGCAGCTGGACCTATTTCGCCCCGGATATCGCTTATCACTATGACAAGGTGACCCGTGGCTTTGATGCACTGATCGACGTGTTTGGTGCAGACCACGGAGGCTATGTAAAACGGATGAAGGCGGCTGTTTCCGCGCTGTCCGATGGCAAGGTGCCGCTAGATATCAAGCTGACGCAGCTGGTAAAGCTGTGGAAGAATGGCGAGCCGTTCAAGATGTCCAAGCGGGCAGGGAACTTTGTCACCCTGCGCGATGTGGTCGATCAGGTTGGCCCGGACGTGACCCGTTTCGTCATGCTGACGCGCAAGAACGATGCGCCGCTGGATTTCGATTTCGACAAGGTGCTGGAACAAAGCCGCGAGAATCCTGTGTTCTACGTGCAATACGCCCATGCCCGTGTCATGAGCGTGCTGCGCCGGGCTGCCGAGGCGGAAATCGCTACGGATGACGCGACCCTCAAGGGTGCTGATCTGGGCAAGATCGACCATGCCTCAGAGCTGACGGTGGCCAAAAAACTGGCTGAATGGCCGCGTCTGGTCGAAATCGCCGCGCGCACCAATGAACCGCATCGGGTTGCCTTTTACCTGTATGAACTGGCTGGCGATTTCCACGCGCTCTGGAACAAGGGCAACGATGAAACCCAACTGCGATTCATTCAGGATGGCGATGTTGCCACAAGCCAATCAAAAATCGCATTGGCCCGGGCCGTTTCTGTTGTGATTTCAGCGGGCTTGGGTATTCTTGGCGTCACTCCGGCGCAGGAGATGCGGTAACTAACACCGCCCGACGCGCCGGTACGAGGTAGGCAAGAAATGACCCGCGCGCCACTTTTTAAGGCGCAATCGGGCGGTGAGGCGGACATGGCAAGTTACGATTACTCGGGGCAGATGCGCCCTGAGGATATGCATTACACGAATCAGCCACATCCTGAGGATGGGTATGAGTATCCCGACGACTCCTATGGTTATGAACAGGCTCCGCGAGGGGCAGGGCTGGGCCGTATCGTCAACGTCATGGGTGCAGTAGCGTCGCTGGCATTGGTCGCCGGGATCGGCGTCTGGGGCTTCAAACTGGTGATGCGCGACGTTAGTGGCGTGCCTGTTGTTCGCGCCATCGAAGGGCCAATGCGCATTCAGCCGGAAAACCCCGGCGGCACCCCGGCCGATCACCAGGGTCTGGCCGTCAATGCCGTGGCAGCCGTTGGAACGGCAGCGCCGCCAGCAGATCGCCTGATCCTCGCGCCGCGCCCGGTTTCGCTGACAGACGAAGATACGCCAGTTGAACCGCTGAAGCCGACGCAGGCCGTGCATGTCGTCGAAGAAGAGATCTCGGATCAAGAGGCCGCGCAGCTGCGCCAGAATACAGTCGATGCCTTGGTTGCCGAATTGGCCGGTGGGGCGGCGAAAGCGAATGAACCGGCAGAGCAGGGCGTACAACTCGCCTCGTTGGCACTGCCCGAGGAAGAGCCCGCCATTGATCCTGCTGATCTGGCCGCACAATTGCCGGACCCGGAACTGGCGGCGCTGCCCGGTGTTCGCCGGTCCCTGCGTCCGTCCACGCGGCCAGCCCGAGCGACGCCAAGCGGGATTTCATCCAACAGCAGTACCGAAGCTGCGATCAACGCCGCTGTCAAAGCTGCCGTTGGGGTGGACGTGGATCCGAATACCCTGTCCAAAGGCACGCGCATGGCCCAGCTGGGTGCGTATGAAAGCTCGGATGTGGCTCGCGCGGAATGGGATCGCATGAATGGCCGATTTGGTGAGTATATGGATGGAAAACAACGTGTTATCCAGAAAACCTCAAGTGGCGGCCGGACATTCTATCGTCTGCGTGTTCTTGGGTTTGATGACCTGAGCGACTCGCGTCAGTTCTGTGCCGCTCTGGTCGCACAAGGTGCAGACTGTATCCCGGTTGCCGTTCGGTGACATTCGGCGCTGCGATCACCGATGCCGAAGGGCTGCGCCTGACGTCAGAGGAAAAGAGACTATTCCAGCAGATGAACCCATTCGGGTTCATTTTGTTTGCGCGCAACATTGATACAGCTGAACAAGTTCGCGCCCTATGCGATGACTTTCGTGATGCCGTAGGGCGCAATTGCCTTATCACCATCGATCAGGAAGGTGGCCGTGTGCAGCGTCTGCGCGCGCCATTGGCACGCGAATGGATGCCGCCCCTGGATCATGTGGGCCGCGCAGGGGATCAGGCGGAACGCGCCATGTACCTGCGGTATCGACTGATCGCAAAAGAGCTATTCGAGCTTGGCATTGACAGCAACTGCGCCCCGATGGTCGATTTGGCGCGCGACGATACCCATGCGTTTTTGAAGAACCGCTGTTATGGCTCTGATCCCAAACGGGTTTCAGCTCTTGGGCGCGCGGTTGCCAAAGGCCATCTGGATGGGGGTGTGTTGCCAGTTCTCAAGCACATGCCGGGGCATGGATTGGCAACGCTGGACAGCCACCATGACCTGCCGCATGTGGACCTGACACAGGACCAGCTGGAGCAAGCGGATTTCGAACCGTTTCGGGCGCTGAACGATCTGCCGATGGGGATGACGGCGCATCTGGTTTACGATCGGATTGATCCGCAACCGGCCACAATTTCGTCTGCGATGATCGGGCTGATCCGCGACAATATCGGTTTTGACGGTCTGATCATGACTGACGATATCTCGATGAAAGCGCTGAGTGGCGCGCCCGAAGACATTGCGCGTCAGTCACTGGCCGCAGGGTGCGACGTGGTTCTGCACTGTAACGGAACGTTGGACGCGCGCGCCAAGGTGCTGGAAGCCGCCGGGGAAATGACCGCGCAGGCACAAAAGCGCGCGGAAAAGGCGTTGTCGATGCGACAGAAGCCTGTGGAACTTGACATCCAAGCGACTGAGGCTGAACTATCTGCCCTAATGGGCAGGCAGGTATATGAACGATAATCTCTTTAGCGAAGACCCGGCCTCGGTCGCGGATCGTCTTGCGGCAGAGGCGTTGATTGTTGATGTCGACGGGTTCGAAGGCCCGTTGGATGTATTGTTGACCCTGTCGCGAACCCAAAAGGTCGACCTTCGGAAAATCTCGGTTCTCGCGCTTGCGCAGCAGTATCTGTCCTTTGTGGAAAAGGCCCGCGCGCTGCGGATTGAACTGGCGGCAGACTATCTGGTCATGGCCGCATGGCTGGCCTTCCTCAAATCCCGGCTTTTGTTGCCACCGGACCCGGATGATGATGGTCCTTCGGGCGAAGAACTGGCCGCGCACCTGGCGTTCCAGTTGGAACGCCTGCAAGCCATGCGCGACTCAGCCGCGCGTCTCATGGCCCGTGATCAACTGGGGCGCGATTTCTTTAAACGCGGGCAGGGTGAGGATATCACCCGTATTCGCACCGTGACCTACTCTGCCACGCTGCTGGATCTGATGCAGGGATACGCCCGTATCCGAACTCGTGACGAGTTCCGCCCCTTTGTTATGGACCGCGATTCAGTTTTCACAATGGAACAGGCGCTAGAGCGGATGCGCCCGCTGATCGGGTTTGCCGGAGCTTGGACGGATATGGAATCCTATCTGCCCGAGGGCTGGGACGCTGACCCGGTGCGTCGCCGCTCGGCCACTGCAGCGACCTTTGCTGCCTCGCTTGAACTGGTGAAAGAAGGACATATGGAGATGAAGCAAACCGAGACGTTTGCTCCGATCCATTTGCGCAAAAGGACTGACACACGTGACTGACGAACCGCAAGACGAAGGCACCGGCACCCTGTTCGAAGCGCCACCCCTGGCGGAACAGGAACGCATGGTCGAAGCCGTGCTTTTTGCCAGTGCCGAGCCGGTAACGGTCGCCGATCTTGAGGCGCGGATGCCGCATGGAAGCGATGCGGCGCAAGCGGTTGAAATTCTTCAGAAACGGTATGAGGGCCGGGGCGTCCGTGTTGTGCGCGTGGGTGAGGCCTGGGCCATTCGCACTGCGCCCGATCTGGGTTTTCTGATGCAAAAGGAAACGGTCGAAACCCGCAAGCTAAGCCGCGCCGCCATCGAAACGCTGGCCATCGTCGCCTATCATCAGCCCTGTACGAGGGCTGAAATCGAAGAGATCCGGGGCGTCTCGGTCTCGCGCGGTACAATCGATCAACTGTTGGAAATGGAGTGGATCCGTCTTGGCCGTCGCCGGATGACACCCGGCCGTCCGGTCACCTTTGTTGTGACGCCACAGTTTCTGGATCATTTCGGGTTGGAAAACGCCCGCGATCTTCCGGGGCTCAAGGAATTGCGGGCTGCTGGGTTACTTGAAAACCGGCCGCCCCCGGGCACGATGCCGTTGGGCGAGGGGCGTGATGACAGCGAAGATGAGGACCAGACCGAGCTGTTCGAGGAAGAGTGATAACTTGGCTCTTTTGTTGCCGTTGGAATCACCTATGTTGTGGCCAAGCTGAGGAGTTGAGCAATGAATATGAATCGCATCATCGACATGATCATCCGCCAGATCATGCGGCGGGTCGTCAACAAAGGAATCGACAAGGGTTTTGATGTGGCGGGCCGGATGGGAAAGCCGAAACAAAGATCGGCTGTGCCTCATGACTCGGGCACAAATGACGACAGCAATCGTCAAGCCTAGCAGGTAAGCCCGGCGCAGCGCGTGAAGCGCATATGCGCCGGTTCAAGAAGTGTTAACCAATAGCCTTGAAGTGTTTGGACAGTTTCAGCCCCTGTCCCTGATAGTTTGACGCGATACCCGCACCGTAAAGCTGCGTGGGCATTTCGGCCATCTTCTCATAGACCAGCCTCCCGACGACCTGCCCATGTTCCAGAACAAAGGGGGCTTCGTGGCAGCGGACTTCCAGCACGCCACGTGATCCAGCCCCACCCGCTGCGGCGTGACCGAAGCCGGGATCAAAGAATCCGGCATAGTGCACCCGGAACTCGCCGACCATTGCAAGATAGGGGGCCATTTCAGCCGCATACATGGGCGGGATGTGGACTGCTTCGCGGCTGACCAGGATGTAGAATGCGCCGGGGTCAAGGATGATGCGACCATCGGTGGTGCGCACTTCTTCCCAGTATTCCTGTGGATCGTATTCGCCAATCCGGTCCAGATCGATCACACCGGTATGCGGCTTGGCCCGATAACCAACCAGATCAGTGTCGGGTAATTGCAGATCGACCGAGAACCCCAGCCCATCCTGAATGACTGCCGGTCCGTCGACCAGTGGCGAGTCGTTGTGCAGCGCGGTCAGTTCCGCGTCACTGAGCACTGCCTGACCCTGACGAAAGCGAATCTGGTTCAGCCGCATGCCCGGTCGAACCAGAACCGAGAATGAGCGTGGACAGATCTCGGCAAAAAGCGGCCCGGTATAGCCTGCTGGTACGCGGTCAAACTCGGTGCCACCATCGGTGATTGTACGTGTCAGAAGATCCAACCGCCCTGTCGAGCTTTTGGCATTTGCCACCGCGCTGGTATCGGCGGGCAGGGCCAGTGATTCCATCAGCGGCACCAGATAGACGCAGCCTTTTTCCAGCACTGCGCCGTCGGTAATGTCGATGCGGTGCATCTCAAACTCGGCCAAACGATCTGCGACCGTGCGTCCTTCGCCCGACAGGAATGAGGCGCGGACCCGGTAAGCAACTGTACCTAAACGTAAATCAAGGCTAGCGGGTTGGATTTGTGCCGGGATAACCTCGGGGCTTGCGGTGATCTCTCTGCGGCCGATCATTGCCTCGATCTGTTGGTTTGGGCATACACCTGTCATTCCGATCCCCTCTGTTGCCAGAGCGGGATCTGGCCTGTCTGCCATAAACGTCGGTGTGATTTGGTCGGGCTAGCAGGACTCGAACCTGCGACCTTCCGTCCCCCAGACGGACGCGCTACCAGGCTGCGCCATAGCCCGACGTTGAGGTGTTCATAAAGACTTTCCCGGCAGGGGCAAGAGGAAATCATCGCCTTTTTTCTTATCCTGCCGACCGGTTCTCAATTCGGTTGATGACAGCGCGCAAGTCCTTGGCGATAGGCGCGATCCGACGCAGGAGGTCGTCGTCAAAATCGGTCCGTTCCCACGCTTGTGTGGCGATTCCGCCTATCAAGGGGGCTTCATCCAGATACTCGGGCGCGGGCTGAGGTGGCTCTGCTTTTGATTGCTGGGGGGGCGTCTCAGCTTGAGGGGCTTGTTCAGCCGGCGCAGTCGTCTTGGCCATCGGGGCCGGTTCGCCCAGGTCCAGATCGATCTGATTGCTGGGCGTGGCAGGCTTGGCGGAAAAGGGCACGACAACAGTGTCGTCTGCCGGGGCGCTTTCAGGCGCAGCGGGCTCATCCAGGCTGGGCGACAGCGAGGACACATAGGCCACGCCTTGTTCGCGCAGGATGCGCTGGACACCTTTGATGGTGATCCCGTCCTCGTGCAGCAGTTTCTTGATACCGCCCAAAAGGCGCATATCGTTTGGCCGGTAATACCTGCGGCCACCCGCGCGTTTGACGGGTTTTACCTGGCTGAAACGGCTTTCCCAGAAGCGCAGGACATGAGCTTGAACGCCCAACCAGTCCGCAACTTCACTTATTGTGCGAAAGGCGTCGGGGGACTTGCTCATGACCGTTTCGTCCCGAATTTACTTGCGATTCCCTGCGGCGACGCGATCCTTCATCAGGTGCGACGGGCGGAACGTCAGGACGCGGCGAGGCTGAATTGGCACCTCTTCGCCGGTTTTTGGATTACGGCCGATGCGGGCGGTTTTGTCCCGAACACTGAACGTACCAAACGATGAAATCTTGACCTGTTCACCTTGGACCAGTGCGTCCGACATGTGGTTTAAGACGCTTTCGACAAGCTGCGCACTTTCATTACGTGAAAGGCCAACCTCGCGGAAAACAGCCTCGCTCAGATCCATTCGCGTCAGTGTTTTATCGCCCATACCATTTCCCCTGTTGATATAAGAGAATATGGTGATGGCAAATTCGCTGTCAATATCAATGAATTGCACGAGGCTGTGTAAGCCGTTTTGCGCCGGTTACCAGCGCAGAACCACCGCGCCCCAGGCCAGGCCGCCACCGATAGCCTCGGTCACGATCAGATCGCCGGTCTTGATCTGGCCCCGTTGTTTGCCCACTGACAGGGCCAGAGGAATCGATGCGGCAGACGTGTTGCCATGATCCTGGACCGTTACGACGACGTTATCCATCGGCAGGCCCATTTTCTTAGCAGTGCCCTGAATGATGCGGATGTTGGCCTGATGTGGCACGATCCAATCGACGTCCGCGTTGGTCAGACCGGCACGCCCCAGGGCGGTTTCTGCAGTTTTCGCCAGCTTTTCGACCGCGTGGCGGAACACCTGATTGCCCTGCATCCGCAGATGCCCAGTCGATTGGGTCGACACACCGCCGTCGACATAGAGCAAATCCTTGTAGCGTCCGTCAGAATTCAGGTCGGTCGAAAGAATGCCGCGATCCTGCGCGGTTCCTTCGCTGTCCTGCAGCTCAAGAATCAACGCGCCGGCACCGTCGCCAAACAGCACACAGGTGGATCGATCTGTCCAATCCATGATGCGCGAAAACGTCTCGGCGCCGATGACCAGCACACGTTTGGCCTGACCGGACACGATCAAAGCGTTGGCGTTGCTGAGGGCAAAGACAAAGCCAGCACAGACGGCTTGCACGTCAAACGCGAATCCATGGGTCATGCCCAGGCGCGCCTGCACCATCGTCGCGGCAGAAGGGAAAGTCAGGTCAGCCGTTGATGTCGCCAGAATGATGGCGTCGATATCCTCGGCCTTCAGGCCAGCATCGGCCAGGGCGGCCAAGGCAGCGTTGGTCGCCAGATCGGACGTGGTTTCGCCATCAGCAGCAAAGTGGCGGCGTTCGATTCCCGAGCGAGCTTTGATCCACTCGTCCGACGTATCTAGCGTCTTTTCAAATTCAGAGTTCGGAACGATGCGCTCTGGCAAATAGTGTCCGACACCTACAACAACTGAACGGCCTGCCATTTGGGGGTACTGCCTTTATTGTTATTCGCCCGCCTTTGGCGGTACGTGCGCGGCATCTTGTGCAAGCTGGGCTGTCGATGCAACCCGTGCCGCCAATTTTTCGGCAAAACCCGACTCGGCCAGGGTAAAGGCCAGTTTGATCGCCGCCGAAACTCCGGTGGCATCTGCGCCACCATGTGATTTGACCACGGTTCCGTTGAGGCCAAGGAAGACACCGCCATTCACGCGGCGTGGGTCGATGCGTTTCTTCAACCGTTGCAGCGAGGTGATGGCCAAAACCGATGCGAGCCGGGACAGGGGGGAATATTTGAAGGCCTCGCGCAACAGATCACCGATCAGGCTGGCCGTGCCTTCGCCGGTTTTGATCGCGACGTTTCCGGTAAAGCCATCGGTAACAATGACATCCGCCTTGTCGCCGGGAATGTCGCTGCCTTCCACGAAGCCTACGAAGTCAAAATTCGCCTGCTCTGCGAATTCCGTGATCATCGCGTGGGCTTCTTTCAGTTCGGCCCGACCTTTGTGTTCTTCGGTGCCGACATTCAGCAAACCGATCCGGGGCCGATCCAGCGCCATGCCGTTGCGGGCATAAGACGCCCCCATCAGCGCATATTGCAGCAGATCTTTGGCGTCGGCCCGCACATCGGCGCCGACATCCAGCATTACGTTGAACCCTTGCGGGTTGCGCGACGGCCACAGAATCGCAATTGCCGGGCGGTTCACACCTGGCAATTTGCGCAAACGCATCATCGACAGTGCCATCAGCGCGCCGGTATTGCCGCAGGAAACTGCGCCGTGGGCTTCGCCTTTGCGCACTGATTCCAGTGTCGACCACATTGACGTCTGCTTGCCGCTGCGGACGACCTGACTGGGCTTGTCCTCCATCGTGACTACGTCAGGGCAATCACGAAAAACGACGCGTCCCTGCAGGACACGCCGTTTGGCGACAAGTTTGCGCAGCTTTTGCTCGGGCCCGTGCAGAACGAAGGCGATATCGGGGTTCTTATTTGCCGATTTGGCAATGCCCGCAACAACAGTCGCGGGCCCCGAATCTCCGCCCATAGCGTCAACCGAGATGGTAATCCGTCCGGTTTGCGTGGGCTGTTCCGTCATGCCTTGGCCTACGAGTTATGAGGCTTAGGCCGCGTCTTCGTCCAGGTCGATTTCGTCGGCCTGAGCGACGACTTCACGGTCATCATAATGGCCGCAGGACGCGCAGACGTGGTGCGGGCGCTTCAGTTCGCCACAGTTTGCGCATTCGTTCGGGTTTGCAGCAACCAGAGCGTCATGTGCGCGGCGATTGTTGCGGCGCGACTTGGAAACTTTGTTCTGTTGGACAGCCATGGTCTCAACCTTTGTCTATTAAGGGTCAGCAGATTCGCTGCTGGCCGGGTTTCATTCTTCGTTTTTCTAGTGGTTTGACGCGCGTTTAGGGGACGGGCCCCGCAATGTCCAACCCAAATTCCGTTGAGCGCGCGAAAATACTGCGATTCTCGGCATGTTCAAGCGATTTTTCTGGAGGCCTGCTATGACAGGAAAACAGACCTATGTCACTCGTCTTTTTTCAAAGCATCGCGCAAATTCGCCAGTCCGGCAAAGGGCTTTGCGTCTTCGTCCGTCATCGCCTGTTTGCCCGGCTCAGTATAGCCGGCCTGTTCCAATTCTGCGCCGTCCTTCCGTGGGTATTGGGGCAGGGCAAGCGACAGCGCCTCAATCATCACCGATGCGGGGTCGATTTCCGCGCCCAGCGCTTCGGTCTCATCGCCTTCGGGGATTTCGAATTCAGGCTCGTCGGGGTTTTGCCAGTCTTTCAGATAGACCCGTGATACAGGAATATCGATGCGCGTGGTTACGGGTTCAAGCGTCACGACACAGGGTTGAATCACCGTCGCCCCCAGTTTTCCGGCAAGAATCCAATCGCGTTTACCTTGTGCCCTTACGTCACCCACAAAGCTGAGCTTGCGCAGGCCCAACAATCCCAGTTCGGTTTTGATCGCGTCCAGGCCCTTGCTATCGGGGCGCAGATCAAACGGCGTGGGCGCGTTTTGGGGCAGGTCGGCCACCCGCAGAGATGTATTAGTCGTCATTCGTGACCCTTTCGTGTGTTGAACCGGGGCTGCGGTTTATGTAATCGGATAGGGTCCGCAAGGTCCCAAGGCAAGAGGATGTAAATGTTGAAGGTTGTGAACAGGTTGAAACCGGCGTCCAAAAGGCTTGTCTTTGCGGCCTGTTTGGTTGCGGCTGGCGCTTGCACGCCAATCTTCAAGAATCACGGATACGTCCCGCCGGCTGACCAACTGGCTGAGATCAAAGTGGGCGTCGATACCCGCGACAGCGTTGTTGAATCAATCGGAGCGCCCACCTCTGCCGGGCTGGTGAAGGATTCGGGTTTTTACTATGTCCGCTCTCGCGTGCGCCACTACGGTCCGAAGCGCCCCGAAGTGGTGTCGCGCGAACTGGTTGCGATCAGCTTTGACCAGCGTGGTGTTGTGCGGAACATAGAACGTTTTGGTCTTGAGGATGGATATGTGGTGGTACTGGACCGCCGCGTGACCGAATCCAGCGTTCAGAACCGTGGCTTCCTGCGCCAGCTGCTGGGCAATATCGGCAACTTCAACCCTGCGAACATTCCGGGCGCGAATTAAGTCTGCACTGCCTCTTGCGACGGTCACAGGACAGTCACATGTTCTGTGGTAGAACCGTTGCAACATGAAGCAGGTCAGCAACCGCGGAGGATGCGACCATGGCATTATTGCTGGGCAAGGGCAGATACCGGGCTCGTTTGGCGCAGTCCCCTCAGGATGTGGCGGCGGCGCAGAAACTGCGAACTCTGGCATTCGGGACGGATCAGATTGACCGGGATGAATTTGATCCGGTCTGCGCGCATATCCTTGTTGAAGATTCGCGCTCCGATGGACGGCTGGTGTGTTGTTTCAGAATGCTGACAATGGAGCACGGGGCCGAGGTTGACAGCAGTTATTCTGCCCAGTTCTATGATCTGTCTGCACTCAAAGGGTTCGACGGCCGCATGGTCGAAATGGGCCGTTTCTGCATTCACCCGGAATGGACAGACCCTGATATCCTGCGGGTCGCCTGGGGGGCGATGACCAATTACGTGGACGAGAACAACGTCAAGATGTTGTTCGGCTGTTCATCCTTTGCAGGAACCGAAACGGTCGAGTATCTGGACGCTTTTGCCATGTTGAAGCAACGGCATTTGGCGCCAAAGCGTTGGTTGCCGCGGGTCAAGGCCCCCGATGTATTCAAGTTTGCTTCTCGCTTGCGGCGCAGGCCTGACGTTAAAAAGGCGATGTCGCGGATGCCTCCATTGTTGCGCACCTATCTGATGATGGGCGGCTGGGTCAGTGACCATGCGGTGGTGGATCGGCATATGAATACGCTGCATGTATTCACCGGGCTTGAGATCGGAGCGATCCCCCCGGCCCGTAAACGGTTGCTGCGCGCAGTGGTCCGCTAGATTGAGTATTTTCGAAAAGGTGAAACAGGGACGTTGACGCCTTGTGCCCACCGGTTTAGCTGGCGGCATGGCGAGAATTCCTTTGTTGCAGATGTCCGGCATATCCCTGACTTTCGGGGGCGATCCGGTGTTTTCGGGGCTGGACCTGGTGGTTCAGCCGGGCGACCGCGTGGCCTTGGTTGGGAGAAACGGGTCGGGAAAGTCGACCCTGATGAAAGTCATGGCAGGTCTGGTCGAGCCTGATCAGGGTGACATCGTGGTGCCGCCCGGAAAATCTGTTGGCTACATGGAGCAGGACCCCGGCATGGAAGGGTTCGCGACATTGGGCGATTACGCGTCCAGCGGATTGGAACCGGGTGAGCTGTACAAGGTCGAACGCGCGGGCGAGGGGCTGAAGTTCGATCCCTCCCGCCCGGTTGAAACCGCTTCGGGTGGCGAGCGTCGCCGGGCGGCATTGGCCAAGCTGATGGCCGAAGCGCCAGACCTGATGCTGCTGGACGAGCCGACGAACCATCTGGATATCGAAGCAATTGCCTGGCTCGAACGCGAACTGGGATCGACCCGAGCAGCCTTTGTTCTGATTTCACATGACCGTGCGTTTTTACGCGCGTTGACCCGCGCGACGTTGTGGATCGACCGCGGCATGGTACGGCGGCAGGAGCAAGGGTTCGAGGCTTTTGAAACCTGGCGCGACAAGATTTGGGAAGAAGAGGATCAGCAGCGTCACAAGCTGAATCGTCTGATCAAGTCCGAGGCCAAATGGGCTGTCGAAGGTATCAGTGCACGGCGCAAGCGAAATCAGGGCCGGGTGCGGGCTTTGCAGGCTTTGCGCGCTGAAAAGGCTGCGCAGATCAAGCGTCAGGGATCAGCGGCAATGTCGCTGGAAGGCGGACCAAAGTCTGGGCGAAAAGTGATTGAAGCCAAGGGTTTGTCCAAGACCTTTGGCACGCATCAGATCGTTAGAAACTTTGATCTTCTGGCACAACGTGGGGATCGCGTGGCTTTTGTCGGGCCCAACGGTGTGGGCAAGACGACGTTGCTTAAGATGTTGCTCGGACAGGAACAGCCCGATGAGGGGACGGTGACGCTGGGCACCAACCTTGAGATTGCGGTGTTCGATCAGGCCCGCGCGCAGCTGGACCCCGAAATGACCCTGTGGGACAGCCTGACCGGGGACCCCGAAATGCGGGTGTCAGGCAAAGCGGATCAAGTGATGGTTGGGGGTCAGCCCAAGCACGTGGTTGGTTACCTCAAGGAATTCCTGTTTGATGATGCGCAAGCAAGAGCCGCTGTTAAGTCATTGTCAGGTGGGGAAAAAGCGCGTTTGCTGTTGGCGAAACTGATGGCCAAGTCCTCGAACCTTTTAGTGCTGGACGAACCGACCAACGATCTGGACGTTGAAACGCTGGACCTGTTGCAGGAACTGCTCGACGACTATGACGGCACCGTCCTGCTGGTCAGCCACGATCGGGATTTTCTGGACCGCGTTGCCACCACCACGATTGCGATGGAGGGCAATGGCCGCGCGACCGTTTATGCGGGCGGTTGGTCGGACTACATCGCGCAACGGGGTGACGTAGCGGAAAAGAAAGCTGAAAAAGCAAAGACTTCGAAGTCAAAGCAAAAGCAAGAGGCGCAGCCGAAATCAGGACTATCTTTCTCGGAAAAGCATCGGCTTGAGAAATTGCCTGCCGAGATTGCCCGCCTAGAGGCCGAAATCGGCAAGCTGGAAGAGCTTATGTCAGATCCTGAGCTGTTCACCCGTGAACCAGTCAAGTTCCAGAAGGCGACCGAGGCGCTGGTCGAACGGCAAGAGAAACTGGCCGCCGCAGAAGAAGAGTGGCTGGTGCTTGAGGAAAAGGCCGAGGGCGCTTAGGGGCGCGTCAACGGTTGGGCAGGGTTGCCGACAACCGCTTCTCCGGCCGCGACGTCTTTGGTCACAACGCTGCCTGCGCCAATAATGGCGTTGTCGCCGATGGTGACGCCGGGCATCACGATGGCACCTCCGCCAACCCAGACGTTTCGGCCAATGGTCACCGGTATCCCGATTTCCAAACCTTTTGCACGCTCAACGGGGTCTTTGGCGTGCTGCGCGCAATAGATCTGTGCGTGTGGGCCAAACATTGTGTCATCACCGATCCGAACCTGAGCGGTGTCCAAAATCACGCAGCCCGCGTTGAAATAGACCCGCGCGCCGAAGTGGATGTTAAGCCCGTAGGCGCAATGAAACGGAGCCTCGAGTAAGCAGCCTGGCCCGACGCCTGCGAACAACGCTCGCAGCTCGGGTGCCATGGCACCACGGGCATCAGGAGGGCAGGTGTTATGCGTGTGGACTGCAAGCCGGGCACGGGTGCGCAGCGCCTCAAGTTCCGGGTCCAGGCAGTTATACCACTGCCCGGACTGCATCTTTTCCCGCTCTGTCATGGGACAGGCTTAACGCATACGAAGGGCGCCGTCGATGCGGATGACTTCTCCGTTCAAGTAGCCCATCTCGACAATGAAACCCGCCAACCGCCCGTATTCGTTCGGATCGCCGAGGCGGGCAGGGTTGGGGACATCTGCCGCCAGTTGTTGTTGTACTTCTTCAGGCAGGCCCGCCAGCATCGGCGTCATGAAAATTCCCGGAGCGATGGTCATTACGCGCACTCCGGTCGAGGCCAGATCACGCGCCATCGGCAGCGTCATGCCAACGACGCCGCCCTTCGAGGCTGCATAGGCCGCTTGGCCCTTTTGCCCGTCGAAGGCTGCGATTGAAGCCGTGTTGATGATTACTCCGCGCGCGCCGTCCGGTTCGGGATCATTCTTTGCCATCTCAGCTGCGGCCAGGCGCGAAACGTTGAACGTGCCCACCAGATTGATGTCGATTGTGCGCTGAAACGCGTCCAACGGGTGGGGGCCATCCTTGCCGACTGTCTTGATCCCATATGCGATCCCGGCGCAGTTCACCGCAGCCGTAATGCGGCCCATCTTGCCCTTAGCGTGCTCGATGGCCGCCGCAACCGATTCTTCATCGGTTACATCTGTTTGTACGAAATGCCCGCCGATGTCCTCGGCGACCTTGGGGCCACGCTCGGCGTCGCGATCCAGGATCGTGACCTGCGCGCCTTGTTCGGCGAAGTACCGAGCCGTCGCCTCACCCAACCCCGACGCCCCGCCGGTGATAATTGTGGCTGAATTTGAAAGTTGCATTAGGCGACCTCTCAAGATTTTGACATTTTCCCGCCTCATTAAACTTTGCGGCTTGGGTAGATGTTGTATATTCACGACAAGAGATCGTCACAACTAGTGCCGTGATCATTGTAACGAGTTGTGGCGAGCCTTCATTAACGCATCTTTAGCGGGAACTTACCTGCGCTTCATTTGCGGCTCCCACAGTGTAACCGAAGACCCTGACGCACCTGGGTATTAAGGCGCAAGGAGCTAAGTGATGCGAATTAAACTGAAATCCACTGTTTCGGCATTGGTGGCCTCTCCATTCATAGGAGCTATGATAGTAACCACTGCGTATGCTGCGACGGATGTGTGCAATGCGAGAACTGCGCGGATAGCAGCCAACGCCGGCGACTATCAGACGCTTTGTGATTGTACGCACGTGACACCCAGTTTTTTGAAGCGGCTACAAACACGGTCAGATTTCGAATCAACACTAGCTTACACTGGCGAACAATGCCCGGGTTTGGCCGTATTGTTGACGGATTTGGAGACAGCTTCAGTCCGCGGAAATTCGGCACGAGGTGGCGAAGATCGGGACAGCGATCAAATTGCACAAGCTGACCCAAGCCCGCGCGGTGAGTCTGGTTCTGGCGATACCAGCAGTAGTTCGACCGGAGGTACCAACAACGGTGGCGGAAGCAACAGCCCTGGCGGTGGCGGAAGCAACAGCCCTGGCGGTGGCGGAAGCAACAGCCCTGGCGATGGCGGAAGCAACAGCCCTGGCGGCGGTGGAAGCGACAGCCCTGGCGGCGGTGGCGAAAGCAACAGCCCAGGTGGCGGCAACGATGGCGGCGGCAATGATGGCGGCGGCAACGATGGTGGCGGCAACGATGGCGGCGGCAACGATGGCGGCGGCAATGATGGCGGCGGCAACGATGGCGGCGGCAATGATGGCGGCGGCAACGATGGTGGCGGCAACGATGGCGGCGGCAACGATGGCGGCGGCAATGATGGCGGCGGCAACGATGGCGGCGGCAATGATGGCGGCGGCAACGATGGTGGCGGCAATGATGGCGGTGGCAAGGGCGGCGACGGTAAAGGTGGCGGCAAAGGCGGCGACGGTAAAGGTGGCGGCAAAGGCGGCGACGGTAAAGGTGGCGGCAAAGGCGGTGACGGTAAAGGTGGCGGCAAGGGCGGCGACGGTAAAGGTGGCGGCAAGGGCGGCGACGGTAAGGGTGGCGGCAAAGGCGGTGACGGTAAAGGTGGCGGCAAGGGCGGCGACGGTAAAGGTGGCGGCAAAGGCGGCAAAGGTAAAGGTGGCGGTAAGGGCGGCAGTAAAGGGAACAACGGTGGAGGCAACGGGCCGGAAGGCAATAGCCCGGGCCAGGGTAACAATGCCCACGATGATGAAAGGTGACGCGGTTCTTGCAAGGGCATCCCTAAGCTTAGCCGATACCTAAAACAAAAAACGGCCACCGCAAAGGGTGGCCGTTTCGTCTACTTCATGGTGAATGGCTCGCTAGCCCAGCTGAACCAACGCGTGGCGCTTCTTACCTGCGCTCAGCTTGATTGGTGACGACAGAGCACCCGCGTCGATCATCAACCCGGCATCCGTCAACGGAGCGTCATCCAGCTTGGCACCGTTTTCCGCGATCAGCCGTTTGGCCTCTTTACCGGACTTTGCCAGACCCGATTTCACGATGACCTGTACGATGGACATGCCGTCGCCCAATTCAGCCGCGCTGAGGGTCAGGGTCGGAAGATCGCCCCCAACACCGCCTTTTTCGAACACTTCACGGGCCGTGGCCTCGGCGTTGGCCGTAGCCTCAGTTCCGTGCAGCAGGGCGGTGACTTCGTTGGCGAGGCGGATCTTGGCCTCGTTGATCTCGGACCCTTGCAGCGCGCCCAGTCGGTCACACTCATCCACCGGCATTTCGGTGTAAAGCTTTAGGAAACGGCCAACATCCGCGTCGGTCGTGTTCCGCCAGAACTGCCAGAATTCGTAAGGCGAGCGCATCTCGGCGTTCAGCCAGACCGCACCGTCCTGCGACTTGCCCATCTTCTTGCCGTCGCTGGTGGTCAGAAGCGGCGAAGTCAGGCCGTAGATCTCATGATCCAGCACGCGACGCGTCAGGTCGATACCGTTGACGATGTTGCCCCACTGATCCGAGCCGCCCATCTGCAGGACGCAGCCGTAACGGCGGTTCAGCTCAAGGAAATCATAGGCCTGCAGGATCATGTAGTTGAACTCAAGGAAGCTCAACGATTGCTCGCGATCCAACCGTGATTTCACCGATTCAAACGCCAGCATCCGGTTGACCGAGAAATGCCGCCCGATATCGCGTAGGAAATCGAGGTAGTTCAGGCCATCAAGCCATTCGGCATTGTTCAGCATCAGCGCCTTGTTTTCGGCATCGCTGTCATAATCGATATAGGCCGAGAACACCTTTTTGATGCCCGCAATGTTTTCGTCGATCTGTTCGGGACCCAGCAGGGGGCGTTCATCCGCGCGGAACGACGGGTCGCCCACCTTGGTGGTGCCGCCGCCCATCAGAGTGATTGGCTGGTGTCCGGTTTTCTGGAACCAGCGCAGCATCATGATCTGGATCAGGCTGCCCACATGCAACGACTTGGCCGTCGCATCAAAGCCGATATATGCCGGTTTGCACCCACTGATCAGCGCCTCGTCAAGGCCCTGATAATCGGTGCAGTCGGCGAGAAAGCCGCGCTCGATCATCGTGGCGATGAAATCCGATTTGGGGTGGTAGGTCATATCGTGCCCTTTGGGTTTATGTTGCGGGGCACTGTATAGGCGGCGCACTGGGTAAGGAAAAGGCACCATTTCCAAGAAAACGCGGGCTGTGTCAGCTTTTGACCGGGGGCAGGCGGAAGGCATAGAACATTGCGATGGTGTTCAACACCACAAGGACAACAATCGGCGTGATCGGATCATGCAGATGTGCGACTGCGCCAAGGATCGCAGCAAAAACAATTCCTACGAGGCCAGCGCTGACATCCCCTAGTGCAACCAGGTAGGGGCGCTCTTTTTCAACGCTCATCTGAATGAGATACAGGTAGCGCCCATAGATCACCCCATTCCCGCCCAGCGATAGCAGCAGGATCACCAGCACGTAGACCCAGACGTTCTGAGCGTAGCCGAGGAACGTAAAGCCAAGCGCCATCAGAGCCGAGATTGCGGCGATCATGCACCCCAGCCACATCACAGGTTTGACCGAGACACGATCGCTGAGCCATCCCCACAGAAGCGAGCCGATCACCATTCCAAGGCTGGCCCCTATGACAAAATAGCTGAGTGAATGCTTGGTCCCCATATGAAGCGTCGCAGCATGGATCGTGTAGAAGGGCATCGCTAGCTCGACCGACACAAAGATCAGTCGGGCCGAAAGAAACTTGCGGTACCAGGGATAGGCCATGCCGGTTTTGAATCCTGTCGCCAACTCGGCCAGGGGTTTGGGTTTTTTCTTTGGCTCCGGCAATGGGGCGCGCTGTTCATCCTCAAGCAGTCGCACTCCTGCAAAGGCAACACCTGCGGCAAACATGGCAATCACGCCGCACCACAGAACGACGATGTGGCGCTGCATCGGTTGGTCCCCGGACAGCAGGTCGCGCGTGATCAGAACGACGATGATGGCCAAAACGCCCGAGATGGTGGCTTGCGCAAACACCATCCGGTTTCGTTTCGCTTCGGGAACGGAGATGCCGTAGATCTGGCTGGTTCCAAGGCTGGTGATCCCCTGGCACAATCCCAGGACCATCGCGGTGGTCAGGAACAGCAGTACGATCATCACACTGGGTAGTTTTGTTGAAAACAGGGCCACCGCCGCCAATACTGCGGCTGTCAACAGGTTCGGTGCGTAAACGGCCAGCTTGGCGCGGGTTGCCCGGTTAATGAAAGGTGCGACAAAGATCTCGGCAATCAGGCGCGATCCGGTGACAAAGGGCAGAAGCATTCCTGCAAAAAACGTTGGCGCGCCCAGAGCCAGATACAGGAACGGTAGCACCAGATTTGGGTTGATCAACTGCCCTCCGATCGTGGCCAGAGCCCCGGACCAGAAGATCAGAAAATAGTTCCGGCCTTCGGATGGTTGTTTCTGTGAGTATGTGTCTGACATATGCACCCAAAACCGATTTGTGTTCCTTATACCAAATTGTCGGGAAAAAGCGCGACACTCGTGTGATCTGGCTTGCCTTGGCTTCAGCGGTAGGGGCAGGTTAAACGGGCTGTGCCGATCAACCATGACGGTACAAACAGAATTCGGCAGGAGAGATTAAAGTGGGGCGGGCCATCAAACGAACAGGTGCGATCAGGGTTTTGGGCGCGATGTCCGGCACTTCGATGGATGGGGTGGATGCTGCGGTCGTCGAAACGGACGGGCACCGGATTTTGGGATTTGGTCCAAGTGGGTATCGTGCCTACTCCGATCACGAGCGCGCGGTATTGCGCGCCGCTTTAGGGCAATGGCACGGGCCTGACGTGGATGCCGCGGCAGAGCTTGTTACCCTGGCCCATGCCGAGGCGCTGTCTGAATTTGATGAGGTCGATCTGATCGGTGTGCACGGCCAAACTCTTGCGCATGAACCAAGTGGGCGCGGGACGTTGCAGGTGGGCGACGGGAAAGGGCTGGCTCAGGCATTGGGGGTGCCAGTCGTCTGGGATTTTCGCAGCGACGATGTGGCGATGGGCGGCGAAGGCGCCCCGTTGGCGCCGTTCTTTCACTTTGCCTGCGCCAAGTGGATCGAGGCAACCCAGCCGCTGTGCTTTCTGAACCTCGGTGGTGTCGGGAACCTGACGTATGTGGACCCCAGTTACGATGGCCCCGAAGCCCCCGGCGCGTTGCTGGCTTTCGACACTGGTCCCGCGAATGCACCGGTCGACGATCTGATGCAGGCGCGTCTGGGCCTGCCGATGGATCGCGACGGAGCCGTCGCGCGCGGCGGAACCGTCGAGATGGGCGCACTCGAGCTGTTTTTGTCCGAGCCTTACTTTAGACGCATGCCGCCAAAATCACTGGACCGGAACGACTTTTCCGAGATGATCAAACTGGTGCAGGAACTCAGCGATGCGGACGCGGTGGCCACGCTGACCGGCATGTGTGCCGCGGGCGTGGTGCAGGGGATGGAACATTGCCCCAAACCACCCTCGCGCATGTTGGTCACCGGGGGCGGTAGACACAACCCTGTATTGATGGAGATGCTGCGCGTTGCATTGGACTGCCCGGTCGAACCAGTCGAGGCCGTGGGTCTGGACGGAGATATGCTTGAGGCGCAGGCCTTCGCCTATTTGGCGGCACGCGTCGCCCGCAGGCTGCCGACGTCGTGTCCGGGGACGACAGGTGTGAAGGCGCTGGTCGGCGGTGGGGTTGTGAGTTCGGTTGCGTAATGGGGCGGTGGGTTAAAAGCTAATTGCCCGGTTTCTGCTTTCGCGGACGAAGCGGTTCTTGATGGTCACAGACTGAACGTCGGCTTCTGGCACTGTTGCGTGTGCTCTTCCTACAGGGCGATTAAAAACTGGCAGTCCGTTTCGAGCAAACTAACAATGCCGGGCGATATACTTATTCTGTCTTCTTCTTTCCGACAAGAATTGCATGTTCCCTCTCTATAACCTTTTCCCAATCGCCTTGCGCTTTCAGACCGGTTGAAGAGTCTCCCATTAGCGAAGTAACCATCAATCTTCCACGCGCTTTCGCTTCCTCTTTCGAGAACCCGGCCTGTTCAAACATCCAGGCGGCGAATTGGAACCGTTTGCCGATGGTTCTTTGATACGATTCTTTCACCTTCTCATCAGTATTCGCCCACACTGAGACAGCGTGATCCGGCAAGGCGGCGTCCTCTTCAATGACCTTTTTCATAAGAAGAAGAATTCGGTCTTCTGGGGGGCCGCCAAATGTCTTTGCCTGCGCGATCACTTTGTCAGTCAGTTCTTGCTCCCAATATCTGAGAACTTCATCCAAAAGCTCGCGGACGTTCTTGAAATGCCAGTAAAAGCTACCGCTTGTCAGGTTCAGCCGCTTTGCCATTGGCACGACCTTTATCGCGGCAACGCCGCCCTCGTTGAGTACTTTGTAGGCCAGCAATATCCAGTCTTCCTTGGTCGCGGCGTTTTTGGGTGAGTTTCGAGCGATAGATTCTGACATTCAGATTACAGCATTCTTTATTTGACATAGAGCAGTCTATGGGCTTACCGTAGAGATGTCTATGGTGAACGAGGGGATCACAAATTTGTGTTCTCTTAAGAGGCTTCGCTTTGAAGGGGGGGGGATCAATGAATAACTTAATGAAAACCGCAGCCGGCACATTGATGGCCTTAGGCGTGACACTGGCTGGCACAGCCACGGCGCAAAACGCGTTGCCAACGGGTCGGAGTGCCACTGCAATCGAAAACGACGTATATCCCGCGTCTTACTTTCCCAACACTGAAATCCTCGGCGAGGATGAGATGCGTATCACGGCATTGGGCACGGGGATGCCAAACCAAACCAAGGCGGCCGTATCTATTTCGTTTTATGTAGAACTTGGGAATGGGGACGTCTTTCTGTTTGACGTGGGAACGGGTGCAACGGGAAACTTGTTTTCGTTGCGACCGGATTTTGCAAAAATCGACAAGGTCTTCTTCAGTCATTTGCATGTCGACCACGTTGGAGACTTCATGGGTCTTCATGTTGGGGGGTGGCTTTCGGGCAGATATACTCCGCTTCGCGTCTTCGGTCCATCTGGGTCAGAGGACGAGCTTGGGACCAAAGCCTATGTTGATGGCATGTCCAAGGCTTACGCCTGGGACTTGGCCACGCGAACGGGCGCGCTGCCGGACGATGGCGCAAAGCTTGATGTCACTGAATTCGACTACATGCAGGAAAACGAAATTGTTTATCAGGAGAACGATGTCACGATCCGGTCCTGGCCAGCGATCCACAGCCTTGATGGTTCCGTGAGCTACTCACTGGAATGGAATGGGCTAAAATACGTCTTTGGTGGCGATACTTACCCAAACAAATGGTATGTCGAATATGCCAAAGGGGCGGACATCGCTTCTCACGAGGCTTTTCTACCACCGGATGCGCTGGCCCCGTATTTTGGCTGGGACATGAAACAGGCGACCTATGTAGCTACGCGCGTTCATACCGAACCTGCGGCTTTTGGCAAAGTGATGTCCGCAGTCGAACCGCGCATGGCGCTGGGGTATCACTCTGTTCTTTCACCCGAAAACTATCAGGCGATTTTGGAAGGCGTCCGTTCGACTTACGATGGGCCTCTGACGCTGGCGCGAGATCTACAGGTGATCAACGTAACCAAGGGCCAGATCGTTGTTCGGGAAGCGAGTGTTGATGACTATGCGTTGCCACCAGCTGTAAGCGACGAGTACATCAATGCCCCGCGCTCAAAAGAAAAAGAGCCGTCCGACAAAGTCAAAGCGGGAAAATGGGAGGGTTACACACCACCGCCAATGCCGGATAATTAACGTTCAGGGGTGAACAAAATTCCGATTTGGCAGTATCTGTACCGACTATTCCTGATGCTGAGCCTGATGGCTTCAGTTGCACAGGCCGTTTCGGCGGATGTCGTTCTGACTAACGGATCAGAAGTCGCCCCCAATATCGCTGTCCTTCATGTCAAAGATGATGGGGTCTACGTCGACCTTGAGATCTACGTCGAAAATATTCCGTTGTTTGCTGATATGTTGCCAATTGGTTGGTCATCAGATTTCGTCGGGGGTGAGCCGGAGGCTGAACAAGATTTCAATCAGGGTTCTACGCAGGCTTTAAGTCGGGCGCTGTCGATTGTTGGAAGGGACAAACAGCCGCTAAACGCTGAAATCAGAAAGTTAGAATACCGAACGCGCATCGACCGGGCCTCGCCGCTTGCAGGTCAGCGCGACCCATTCTCGGGTCAAATTGTTCCCAGCCCGCCAAAAGATCCGCGTGTCCTGTTCGTCGAAGTGTTCTTTCCGTTTCAAAACTCAGTTCCCAAGGAGCTGACGATAGTGCCTCCATCGTGGGATGGTGTACCACTGGCGACTATCGGGATGCAGGTTTTTGACCGAGAGGTTCCGGTCACGGATTTCAGCTTCTTGTCAAAGCAGGCAGAGTTAAAGATTTCCTGGCCTGACCCTTGGGAAACCCGATTTTCCGCAGAAAGCCTGAATCGAAAAGCCCAGGACGGAACTTCAACATTTCTTTATATCGAACCTCGTGAAGTTCGGCATGAGACGCTGATCCGCTTGCGTGAACTGGCGCCTTGGATCGGTGAAACTTTCGACGTAGGGCAGACACTTTCGCCACAACTTAGCGCCTTGATCGTAAACCAGGCAGCGCCCTTCCTGGCTTCTCGTAACCCGGTGACAATTGATGGCAAATCAGTGCAACCGTCAAACGCAACAGCAAAGCTCCTGGAGCTAACATCGCAAGGTTTTCAGGTTGTCGAGCCTGGAAAGGAAGTGTCCGTGAACAATGCGTTTATCGGAGCTATCCTGTCTTTCTCATCGGCAGAACTTCCCGAACAGGTGACAGTCACATGGGATATGTTTGACGAGGAAATTACCCGCGTCGCGACCATTTCAAACGATATCGCCGGGCCGTTCTTTGGAGCTGTGACACCAGTGGACCCTCAGTTTCAGTGGCAGAACCACTTGCTCCAATACGAAAAAGCATCTGTCACTCAGGTTCCAGTCGAGCAGCAGATACAGCAGAACCCGGCAATCGCTTTAATCACCGGAGTTATCAGTGCCGTCTCACTTGGTTTCTTCCTCATGTGCAGGGGCAAAGTTGCAAAGCGCGCCAGTTGCGCAACCATGATTGCCGCAACATCGGCAACCGTCGCATTTTCGGGATATTTGCCGGACTTGCCTTGGAAGAAGTCTGAGCCCCCTGAGCTGCAGGCTGCGGAAGATATACTGCGCTCAATGGTCGAGAACTTGAGCACGGTGAGTCTGGAAATTTCGCCGGCCGCAAGAAAGGCAGAGCTGGCGCACATTGTAACGGAAGCGTCTCTAGGTGACATCGCAACAGAGGTTGAACGTGGTCTCGCGATCCGAACGCCAGGAGGCAGTCTTGCTACGGTTACTGATATCAGCGACCTGAAATTGGAGCGCATTAACCCAACCCACACGCCGGGAGGATTTAGTGCCCTGACCAAATGGACAGTGAAAGCACAAGGCGGTCATTGGGGGCACGCCCACATACGCGCCGTTACATTTCGGGTGCTGGCGGAGGTCATACCTGAGTCAGGGCAATGGAAGCTGGATGGATTAACTGTAATCGAGGCTCGCGATCCAAATGCGTAAGTGTTTAAGACCAAAGGTTTTTGCTTTCGGCGCTTTGTTTGTCGGTGTGTTCTTGTCACTGACGCTGTCAGCCTCGGCACATTTTTTGCTTAACCTCAACGTTCGAATTTCGCATGTCGAGCATTCCGAAGACGGTCTGCGCGTCTACATCCGTACGCCCATGCCTTATCTGGTTGCAGACAAGGTCGGTGATCAGGAAGGTGATGCCTTGCCGATAGCTGCACCATTCACGACTAATGCCATGAGCGACGGTCAGTTGGTCCACTTTGTCGACTTGCAGGCTGTCATGAGCGATCCCAACGGTCTGGGGCAATTCGCCGAAGGTGGGTTGCATCTGTTGGTCGACAATCAGCGCATAAGAGGAACAGTTAAGTCCGTTCGCTTGCATCGAATTGGAAATGAGCCCGGATTTGCAACTTTGGCCGAAGCTCAACAGGCCGAGGACAGCGAAACGGCCCTAACGCCACCGCTTTTTGTTGGTGACACAATTGTCGATCTCGTCCTGCATTATGACACGGACGGCCCGGTCCAATCGTACAGCATTGCCAACGTGCTGGACCCCGGCTTGCCGGATCAGGACCAAACGGCCAACCTCATTCTCGATTACGCTTCGGACACACCGCAGATATTCCGATCTCGGGGCCTGATGACTGAACCATTGGTGGTTCAGCAAGAGGGGTATGGAGGATTCCTGAGTTTTGTCTGGGAAGGTATACGACATATCCTCGAAGGATTGGATCATGTTCTTTTTGTTGTGTGTTTGGTCATTGGAGCGCAGACACTCAGGGCGCTATTGCTGCGTGCAACCGGTTTTACCATTGGGCATAGCGTGACGCTGTCTCTGGGGTTCTTCGGGTTTGTGCCATCGGGCGCGTGGTTTGTTCCTGCCGTCGAAACTGGGATCGCGCTTTCTATCATATTTGCAGCCGTCGCAGCGTTTGTGGGTTTTAAGGACAATGCGCGCTCTGAAGTCACGATGGTGCTTCTGACAACGCTGATTGGCCTCTTGCACGGGCTTGGGTTTAGCTTTGTGTTGCACAAGATTTTGCAGGTTACATCCCCAAACATCTGGCAGAGCTTGCTTGCTTTCAATCTTGGCGTCGAGCTTGGCCAGGTCGCCATTATTCTTGCGCTCTGGCCTGCCTTAATAATGTGTCGGCGCGTGAACTCCAGTTTGTGGATGTCCTTACGAGTGGGCTTAGCCGGTGGATGTGCGGCTATCGCCTGCTTTTGGACCTTTCAGCGAGTTGCCGAGGTTTATTCCACGTTGGCTTAAGGTCATTGCGATGGTGCGTGCCGTGATGGTTTCCTGAGAGAAATGCGGACATTCGGCTGTTCCACAGCATAAGACAGATTGGGCTCTCCTGACACCTTCACCGCGATCTGCACCAAGGGCCGGTTTGGTATGGATCGACATTCGCTGCGCGTCGCATGAACAGGCAAGACGCGGACAAAGCCGACATCGCGCGGGTTCTAGAAAACTTCAGGCGGTTTGGCCAGAGGCCCCCAAGTTTCCGGGTCAGGTAAGCCGACACTTGACCATGCCTCCAATAATACCTTGGAATCTGCTGACCGTGTACGAGGCAAGTCATCCAAAATGTCGAACCAAGGCATTTTGCTTTCTATCCCGGAGTGGACCGATGGAGCGAAGTTTTCTGGGTTATCGAGGCTCGAAGTGTGCATAACCAAGTAAGCCGTTTCCCTCGGCTGAACGAGTTGGTAGGTCAGGCTTGCTCCGCATTTGGCGCAGAAGCCCCGTTTGGCTATTGGCGTAGTCGCGAAATACACGGGCTCTTCATCAAGAAATCGAACAGCAGAAACGGGAAAAGCCGTCCACGCATTGACCGCTGACCCAGAGAATTTTCTACAGCAGCTGCAATGGCAATACCCTGTACTGATCGCTGGTGCATTGACTTCGTACCGGACGGCTCCACAAATGCAGCCGCCCTTTACCATAGTCTTTGCCAATTCATCCTTGTCGAAATCCAGAAACCCGCCTTCTTCACCGTGCTTTGACTGGGTCATGTAAACATGGACTGAAGTATCCGTGCTTTTCAGTTTTTTGTGCCCGCAATCCGCAAGTGGAATGTCTACCTTACCATTTATTTGCGCCATCACTTCGCCGGAGACCGCTATTCCTCCTGGCTCGGCCATTGCTTCGAGCCGAGCGGCAATATTAACACCATCTCCCAATATATCTGCCCCATGTACAACGACATCACCAAGAGAGACCCCGATACGCAAGATGAGTGCATTTTCCGTGTTCGACTGACGGGCTTCGAGCGCAGACGCTTTTTGAATGCCAATTGCACAGTTGACCGCCTCAATAACGCTTGAGAACTCAGCCAAGAATCCGTCGCCAGTAGACTTGAAAACACGGCCTCGGTTCGCCTCAACTTGCATGCGGATGATTTCACGTTCCAGACGTACCAACTCGGCCAATGTTCCGCTCTCGTCGCGCGAAACCAGCCCCGCGAAACCAACAACATCCGTGGCCAGTATGGCCGCCAATTTGCGTTCCATCTCTATTCCTTAGAACTGTTATGTCTCTGCTGGTTTCTGTAAAGCTTAACATAAATCGCCATAGCCCGAGGGATGATCATTCAGACGTTTGTTTTGACTTTCAAAAAACTGCTCTGGGCTCAAAGTGGGCCTTCGCTGCGGTGAAGCGAATGTCGGCATTCTAGCTTCAGAAACTGATTGAGATCTGATCCCCTCGGCCTAGCCTTCGCACTTAGGCAGTGTTTGGCTCAGTACACTGGTGTTTTTTGCGTAATTCCGAAACATAATTGACAATTTTGGACGCTGTTTTACAAAATCGGTCATGACGCAGCCATTAGATCGCAAGCTAGACATAGTTGTTTTGGTGAGTTCGCATTTTAATGTTTCGGCGACAACGTCTTTCGTGGATCCATTCAGAGTAGCAAATTACCTGACAGGTTCGGCTCGATTTTCTTGGACCTATGTCTCAGACCCTGGTGGTCCAATTGAAACCAGCAGCGGCTTGGTCGTTGACACTGCCCCATTGGCGGAGGTGGTGGCGCGCAAGCCTTGGATGGTTCTGGTGAGTACAAGTTGGACACCTGAGCGTCACGGGACACCTCAGTTCAAGGTAGCCCTACAGAAATGGGAATCGAGTGGAGCAATCCTCGGTGGTTTGGATACCGGCGCAATTGTTCTTGCGACGGCTGGACTACTCAAAGGAAAGACCGCAACGGTTCACTATGAACACATCGACGCCTTTGCCGAAACGGCCCATGACACCACCGTGTCGGAGAACATGATTGTTATGGATGGAAAGATTTTCACTTGTTGCGGGGGTTCTGCAGCAACAGATCTGGGATTGCGGTTTATACATTCTGTCGCTGGTGAGAGTATCGCCAATGCATCTGCTCGATACCTTTTTCATCACAATGTGCGCGGAGAAGGCCAATCACAGAACCCCAAAGACGTAGAGCCGCTGGGGTACGTCACCTCTGGAGTGGTAAGGGACGCGATCGATTTGATGGAGGCGCACTTGGAAGCCACTTTGTCGATCCCTGAAATATCAGCGAGGTTGAAGATTTCGCAACGGCAACTTAGCCGATTGTTTCAGCAATATGTCCATAAGTCACCGATCGAGTATTACCGCGACATACGCCTTGATCGCGCGCGCGGATTAGTGACGCAAACTGAGCTTAAGTTCAGCGAGATTGCGGAAGCATCAGGGTTTAATGGACAGGTTCATTTCAGCCGGGCATACCGCAAACGATTTGGATTGACCCCCAGTGCGGATCGCATTGAAGGCCGCACCCCGTTCGAGTTTCGCGCTTGGCCAATGTTCAAGCCTGACATCAAGTCCGAAGGTGTTGGGTAGCTTTTTGCATCGCCGTAAGCATCTTGTCGCGTTGCGCTGATAACTCTTCGGTACTTTGCCCCTGTGTTTGATCCTTTATGCCGTCGACCAGTTTATTGATGACATCCTCATCAAGACGAGGGTCGCCCAGGTCGTCCCACCAGCCATTGAATGTGTCTTTGAAATGGTCACAGAAGGCCTGCAGGCCACCATTGCCTGCACCCAAGTGAAAAAGCGTTGTGGGACCCATCGCGGCCCATCGGAGTCCCGGACCAGCCCACATCGCTTTATCGATGTCTTCGACACTGGCGACACCTTCGACCGCCATATGAACGGCCTCGCGCCAAACTGCGGCTTGCAAACGGTTCGCGACATGCCCTGGCATGCCTTTCTTGATCCGGATCGTGATTTTACCAATGTCTTTGTAGAAAGCTTCTGTGCGGTCCAAAACATCTGAACCGGTGGAATCGTTGACGGTCAATTCGACCAGTGGGATGAGATGCGGTGGGTTAAATGGATGACCTAGGATCAATTTGCTAGGATCGCGCCATCCCTCTTGCAAAGCTTCGAGCGTCAGGCCGGAAGTTGAGCTTGAAACTATTGCGTTAGGGTTCAACTCTGGCTCAATCCCGGCATAGGTCGAATGCTTAATTGGCAGTCTTTCTGGCACGTTCTCCTGAACGAATTGTGCGCCCTGGACAGCCGCCTCGGCGGTTGAAACGAAAGTGATAGCGTCAGGTGTGGCCCTATCTGTGAGATTCAATTCGTCCAATGCCGGCCAGGCTTTTTCGATATAAGAGCGAACGGATGCTTCGGTATTCGGATCGGGGTCAAAGACCGTCACGCTACGGCCCGAGGCGAGAAACAAAGCTGCCCAGCTTGCCCCGATGACACCGGCTCCAAGAATGGCGGTTCTTTCAATTTCTGACATCATAAGAGTCCCGGATTAAGGGGGGAGGCCGCCGTCAGGCCACCGTCCACCGTGAACAACTGGCCGGTTGCAAAAGACGAGTCGTCAGAGGCCAGCCACACAGCCATCGCTGCAATATCGGCAGGTTTGCCAAAGCGTTTGACCGCGTGGCGAGCCAGCGCGTCGGATTTAGCTTTTTCCGGGTCATGAGCGAGGTCGAACGCTGCGTCCAGCATGCCCGTTTCAATCCACCCCGGGCAGATCGCATTGCAGCGCACCGCTGGTCCGTGGTCCACTGCGATAGAGCGTGTCAGCCCATGCACAAACGCCTTTGACGCATTGTAGAGCGCCATCGATGGGTCCGCGGCATTGCCCGAGATCGACCCGATGTTGATGATCGAGCCACCTTGCGACATTTCTGGAATGAAGGCGCGACAACAGTTAAAAACGCCTCGCGCATTTACGCCCATCACTAAGTCCCAATCCGCGTCTGTGCTTTCGGTCACTGTTTTTTCGACCTGAACACCGGCGTTGTTTACAAGGATATCAGTCCCACAGACTGTCCTAGCGATCTCTGCAACCGCGTCGGCTTCGGACACATCCAGCGTGTACCAAATTACGTTTTCCGGCAGATCATCGGGTTGAGGGCCACGCCCGCAGGTAGTGACAGCGGCCCCTTCAGCCACGAACGCCTCAACGATGCCCCGCCCAATGCCCTGCTTGCCGCCTGTGACAAAGGCACATTTTCCAGCCAACCGCATCAGTGTGCCACCATAACGTGACGGACTGCGGTGTAAGCATCCAGCGCATAGACCGACATATCGCTACCCGTACCGGACCCCTTCATAGCGGCCCATGGCATCTCGGGTGTCGCGACCCCATGCGTGTTTACCCACGTAAACCCATAGCGCAGCTTGGATGTCATTTGCATCGCGCGTCCAACATCTCGTGTCCAGACCGATGAGGCCAACCCGTAAGGCCCGTTGTTGGCAATCTTCAACGCCTCTTCTGCGTCAGAAAAACGGGAGACTGTTACAACAGGTCCAAACACCTCGTTGCAAGCTATCTCCGCAGTATTGTCCACGTCAGCGATGACTGTCGGCTGGTAGAAAAAGCCGTCTTCTTCGCCAGACGCCCCACCGGAAACGATTTCAGAGCTGCAGCGTGCGCGATCAACAAAACCCGCTACTCGATCCCGCTGAACTGCAGAGACAAGCGGGCCCATTTCCGTTCCTTCAGCTTTCGGTGCACCTGTCTGGATCTGGCCTACCTGATCGGCAATCGCAGCCACAAGTTTGTCGTAAACACTGTCTGCAACCATCACGCGGCATGGCTGTGCGCAGTCCTGACCGGCATTGAAGTAGCTGCCATATCGGATCGTCTCGGCCACAGCATCGAGATCAGCATCATCAAAGACAATGACCGGCGCCTTGCCGCCCAATTCCAGATGAACGTGTTTAATTTTCTGGGAAGCAGCCCGCATTGCAGCCATGCCTGTCGCCGGAGAACCCGTAACACTGATCCCTTCCATCTGTGGGCTGTTCATCAGGGTATTTCCCACGCCGAGCCCGCGACCATGGATCACGTTTAGCACGCCTTTTGGCAGAACATCTTGTAACAATTCTGCAAGTCGCAGAGTAGATAGGGGCGTTATCTCGGACGGTTTCAACACAATGGAACATCCTGCCGCAATTGGTGCGGCAATCTTCCAGGACGCCATCATCAGCGGATAGTTCCAAGGCGCTATGGCCGCTACGGGACCAATTGGATCACGCCGGATCATCGAGGTATGACCCGCAACATATTCGCCAGCAGCAGATCCCATCATGGTTCGCGCAGCACCAGCGAAAAAGCGAAAGACATCAATCGTCAGCGGCATCTCGTCATCATGAGCGGATGGCCAAGGCTTTCCCACATCCAGGCTTTCAAGTTCTGCCAACTCCTGGCTGTTCGCCTCGATAACATCAGCTATGTGAAGCAACATCGCGGCTCGTTCTGCAGGGGGCGAGGTTGAAAAAGCTTCAAATGCCTCTGTCGAGCCGCGCACGGCCGCCTCGATCTGTGCATCGCTGGCCTCTTTTACTTCGCCTATAGTCTCGCCTGTTGCAGGGTTCAGGATGTGCAAGGCTTCTCCGGTACCTTCCACCATTTCACCGTTGATCAACATTTTGGTCTGCATATGCGTCTCCTTAGAACCCAACCTGATCGCCGCCCTTAAGTGCAAGCCGCACGCGCGCCTCAGCTGGGGTCGCGACCGTTAGGCCAAGGTTTTCAATAATTGATCGGATGCGCGTGACCTGCTCCGCGTTAGATCTGGCCAACTCACCTTTGCCGATGAACAGGCTGTCTTCGAGACCCACCCGAAGGTTTCCGCCGCGCAATGCGCTTTGGGTTGCAAAAGGCATTTGGTGACGGCCAGCGGCAAGGACAGACCATTCGTAGTTCTCTGCCCCGAACAGCTTGTCCGCTGTGTTGTGCATGTGGGTTAGATGGTCTGCATCCGCGCCAACTCCACCCAAGATGCCGAACACCATCTGAATGAAAAAAGGCGGTTTGATCAGGCCTTGATCCACGAACCATTTGACGTTGTAGAGATGGCCAAGATCATAGCATTCGAACTCGAACTTGGTGCCATGATCACCACCAAGTTTTTCAATGGCGTAACGAATTGTTTTGAAGGTGTTGGGAAAGATGAAGTCCTCTGTCATCTCCAGGAATGGCTGTTCCCATTCGTGCTGAAACTCGGTGTATTTCTGCAGCATCGGAAAGATGCCAAAGTTCATAGAACCCATGTTGAGAGATGCCATCTCTGGGCTAGTCGAAGTTGCGGCCAGCAGGCGCTCATCCATCGACATACCCAAACCGCCGCCGGTAGAGACATTCATCACCACATCAGTGGACTGTTTGATCACAGGCAGGAACTGCTGAAATAGCTCGGGTCGGGGGTCGGGTTTGCCGGTCTCTGGATGCCGTGCGTGCAAGTGAATGATCGACGCGCCGGCTTGTGCCGCTTCAATACTTGCTGTCGCGATCTCGGCAGGCTTAATCGGCAGATGTGGTGACATCGACGGCGTATGGATGCCTCCTGTGGGTGCGCAGGTGATGATGACGGATTTGGGCATCAGAGCTTCATCTGCTGCACTTGTGCAGACAGCCCCCCGTCCAGAACCCACAACTGGCCAGAGGCATACCGTGCTTCGTCGGAAGCAAGCCAGTTAACCAGGTTTGCAATGTCCTGTGGCGTCCCGTAGGTGCGCGTCGGATGAACATCGCGCACGGCCTGTTGCAGCGTTTCAATATTGCCGCCGGCGCCACCAGATCCATCTCCGTTGAAGAAGCTCTGCAGCATTGGGGTATCGATATAGCCGGGGCAGATGGCGTTTACGCGGATACCTTCGGGGCCATGATCGCAAGCCATTGCGCGGGTCAAAGCGTGTACTGCACCTTTGGTTGCGCAATAGGCCGCAAGGCCCGGATCAGCGATGAACCCATCGTAGGAGCCAAAATTGATGAGGCTTGCGCTATTCCCTGTCTTCGCCGCTTCGCGCATCAATGGGATGGCGTATTTCGAGGTCAGGAACGTGCCTGTAGAATTCACGGCAAAGCTTTGGTTCCATTCCTCCAGCGTGGTCTCTTCAACGGTTTTTTCGATCTCGATCCCGGCCGCGTTTACTAGGATGTCCAACTTTCCGTGTGTGGCGCGCACATGATCCATCGCCGCAACCGAGTCTGCCTCTTGAGTCACATCCAGCTTAACAAAATGACTGCCATCTTCGTCGTGCTGGTCTAACGATCCTTCCGGTGTGAGGTCTGCGGCAAATACTGTTGCCCCTTCTTTTAGGAACCGCGCGACAATTGCACGCCCGATGCCACCGCGCGCGCCGGTCACAAGGGCAATTTTTCCGTTCAGCATCATTGGCTTCAATCCTTCAAAGGCGGATAGCGGTAGCGACTAGCGGCCACCGTCCAATCCAAGTTGTTGCGGACATACTGCTGACTTGCATCAGATGGTGGGTTGTAATCCCATGACTCGCTGGCACCTGCTTCCATCGCGGCATGTAACGCGCGGCGTGATCTCTGCGTGGCGATAATCTTTTTTCGCAATTCACTACCGTCCCACCGTTCCGCGACTTCGGCTGCAAAGCGGGCTGCCGGGTCAGCATAGTCAGGGTCTGTGGCAACATTTTTTGTTTCCAGCGGGTCGGCGTTTAGATCGTAGAGCTGCGGCGGATCGCTGTCGCAATAAATGTATTTTAAAGGGCCGCGCCGGATCATGATTACGGGATAGCCCGTCATCTCGGCACAATACTCACCGATGGCTTCATCAACTGGGTCGTATTCGCCACGGGCCAAAGGCATTAGACTGCGGCCGTCGATCGGTTCTCCGATCATTGTCTCGTTACCGCCGCCAATATCGATAAAGGTCGGCAGCAAATCGACCAGCGACACTGCATTCTGCGTTGTCCCCACTGCAACGCCCGGCCCGGCCATGACCAGTGGAACGCGCGCAGAGTGTTCAAAGAAATTCATTTTATACCACAGCCCACGTTCTCCCAGCATGTCGCCGTGATCCGCAGTTACAAACACTATGGTATTGTCCAACTCGCCCGTCTCTTCGAGGGTCTGAATCAGCTCCCCGATCTTGCTGTCGAAGTAGCTGACATTGGCCAGATAAGCATGACGCGCGCGACGGATTTCTTCATCACTGAGCGGCACATATGATGCTTCGATCCCATCCATCAATCGACGCGAGAACGGGTCCTGATCCTCTGTCGCGGGTGTAAAGGACGGCATGTCGATCTCATCGTCCAAATAGAGATTCCACCATTCGGGCCTCGCAACGTAAGGATCATGCGGGTGAATGAAGCTTACCACCATCGCAAAGGGCGCATCGTTCCCACGTGCTTTGTCTCGGGCAACATCGAAGAGCCAGCGATTGGCGGCAAAGCCAACTTCATTGTCATAGTCGATCTGGAAGGTCGCATGGGCCAAACCGCTTTCCTTGACGGTTTGCATGTTATGATACCACTTATCGATCCGCTCATCAGGCGCTTCCCAATCCGGGGTCCATGCGAAATCTGCGGGGTAGATATCGGTTGTTACCCTGTCTTCGAACCCATGCATCTGATCTGGGCCAACGAAATGCATCTTGCCTGAAAGACAGGTCCGGTAGCCTAGCGATTTAAGGTAATGCGCAAATGTTGGCACCGAGGCTCTGAACTCGGATGCATTGTCGTAAGCTGCAATGCGGCTGATGTGCTGGCCCGACATAAAGGCAAACCGTGAAGGTGCACAGAGTGGAGAATTGCAGTAAGCCGCATCAAAGCGCATGCCGCGTGCGGCTAACGCATCAAGGTGGGGTGTCTTGGCAACCTTGTGCCCGTATGCCCCAGTGAAGTGTGGTGCCAATTGGTCCGCCATGATCACAAGGATGTTTGGCCGTGTCACGCAGCACCTTTTGCGTAAGCATCCAGGACTAGGCCATGGAAGTGATGTACGGCGTGCTCGGACTTGCCGGAACCATCCGGGTCATTGACGATCCGACCTTGGGTGAACGCAGGTGTGTTCATCCCGCGCTGCACACTTTCGACAAGGCTGATATCTTCGACCTGAAGAACTTCATCCAGATAACGAATTGCGTCCAACTCCATCGCGTCGGGTTCCGGCGTCTCAAGGAAGAAGTCGTAAGTTTCAAGCGTCCGATCTGGCCCAACGGGGATGATGTTCAACACGATCATGCTTGATCGCCCCGGATACCGCATCAGGCAGGTCGTCGGATAGAGCCACCAAACCGCATGGGTTTTCACGGTGGCATTCGACACGTCATATGCGGAATTCGGACTTGTGCCCGCGTCAGCCATATGGCTGGAGTAAATGCCGTAGGTCGTAACCTTGTAGGTATCCATATCCACGAGGTCACAAAAATCTTTGTGCGCTGTAGGACAGTGATAGCACTCTAGGAAGTTGTCCACGACGTTCTTCCAGTTGGATTTGATGTCATAGGTCAGACGATGGCCAAAAGTGAGTTGATCCACATCCGGTGCCCAATGGCGCACTTCGGTTTCCAAGTTGCCGGATTGTTCTGACAAAGAAGCTGCCATCGGATCCAAATTGACGAAAACAAAGCCGCAAAATTCCTCGACCTGCACTGCATCGAGACAAATCTCGTCTTTCCTGAAATCTTCGAGGTTTTCGGTATGTGGTGCGCGGGCCAATTGCCCGTCAAGTTTATAGACCCAAGCATGATAGGGGCACATGATCCGCGTTGTATTGCCTTCGCCCGACAGCAATTCATGCGCACGGTGTTTGCAGACATTATAAAAGGCACGAAGCTTACCCTCTTTGTCACGCACAACGGCAATGGGTTGGCCGGCAATATCCACTGTTACATAAGATCCCGGCTCACGTGTTTTCTCAACATGACATACCCATTGCCAAGTTTTGGTGAGGATGGCGCAAAGGTCTGCGTCAAACCACTTGCGCTCGGTGTAGGCAGCAGCCTGCAATGAGCTGGAGCGCGATGGATCAGCATGATAGCCAAAAAAAATTGTATCTGTATCAGTCATGATTGCGTCTCCGATGTTAGGTTAAATCTATTTCAAATTGGATTCGGAGCTATGTTTAATCAGCCGCCAGTTTGATTATTTTCGCCAAGTATTCGGCATTTGGGGACACCGTAGTAATCCATCAAGCATTGCATTTAGTTGATAAGCGAATGCTGGGTCCTTGCCTGCACCTGTTCAGCGGTCATTCGTGCACATTGCAGCAATCGGCAAAATGGGCTCAAAGCAGCCAATTCGTAACCAACTAGCTGAATGATTGCCGCTTAACACTGCGTACATAATCAATCGTAAACTCCGAGTATCCGTCCGAAGTCGATCTAAGATGTTCCCGTGTCCAATGATGCAACGCGGGCAACTGATGGAACGGCACATTCGGAAATGCGTGGTGCTCTGCGTGGAAGGGCATATTCCAGGCCACAAAACGCACGATCCGGTTGGTGAACGTGGTGCGCGAGTTCTCGAGCATGTTGGCGACTGGCGGACACAGGCCGTGTTCCGCCAGTAGATAGAGGCGCAGGAATGGCTGCCCCAGCAGAACCGGTAAAATCCAAAGCCAGAAGAGCAGCGGCGACAGGAGCAGGCTTAGGGCTGCGGCCGCGTAGAGTATCAACAGCAGACGTGCCTCAGCCCGCATGGCGGTGTGTTGGCGCGCAGGTAGGTACGGGGCGTCGATGCGACCAAAGGCGTTTTGGAACAGGACAAGTGCCATGCCTTTCCAGTAAGGCCAGCCAGACAGGTAGGTCAGCAGGCTCAGCCGGTCCTGCGGTCGTGGCTTACCGCCAAGCTCGGGGTCTTTCTTAGGGTGGTTCGTCCATTTGTGGTGCGCAAGGTGAAAATACCGAAACCACGTAAAGGGCAGGGCGATCGGGACTGAAACAAGATGCCCCACAGCGTCGTTCAGCCAGCCGGTCTTGAATGGGGTCTTATGGGTGCATTCATGGCTGAGCGTGAACAGAAACACCATCAAGACACCCTGTGGCAGGATCAGGAGCGGCCAGAGAGGGACCCGCCACGCGATACCCGCGCTGGTGGCGGACAGTAACACCAGATAGCCCAGAAGATGACGCAGACCTGCTGAGTCCGAGCGCCGTTGTAGCTGATCTTTGGCCGCGGGTGGCAGCGATGCTATGAGGGCGCGGTGATCCATGCATCATCCGCGCGCTATGTCGAACCCTGGCTCGGCCAGTTCGAACCCGTCAAACTGGAACCCGGGCGAAACAGTGCAACTGACCAACGTATAGTCTCCGGTGGTGCGCGCCGCTTGCCAGTGGTTTTCGGGCACGATTAATTGCGGTGCGCCCTTTGAAAGGTCGGGGCCTAGGATGTGATCGGTGGCTGGACCGTCATTGGTTGCACTCAGCGACAGGATCAGCGGAGCACCAGAGTGGTAGAGCCAGATTTCGGTCGCGTCCACGCGGTGCCAGTGGCTGCTTTCACCAGCGGCCAACAGGAAGTAGATGCAGGTGCCGGTGGCGCGGCCCGCGTTATCCGCGCGCCAGGTTTCGCGAAACCAGCCACCTTCGGGGTGTTGTTCCAGTTTCAGGTGGTCGATGATCTCTAGTGCGGTCATGGGGCCTCTTGCCTTTTGCGATGATTATGCACGGGAAGGTGCGATCCGCTATGGTATTCGTCTACGCAAGGAATATGTTTGCCGCATGACCCTGACCATCCCGTTTGACAACAGCTACGCCCGCCTTCCCAACAGCTTTTATGCGCGGCAGGCACCTATACCTGTGCGTGCCCCACGCCTGATCGCATTCAACTCGGAATTGGCGAAGGTATTGAAGGTCACACCGGGGGAGGTAGAGGAGATGGCCGAAGCCTTCGCCGGCAACACGCTGCCCGAAGGCGCAGAGCCGATTGCGCAGCTTTATTCGGGACATCAGTTCGGCAACTACAACCCGCAGCTTGGCGACGGCCGCGCTGTACTGCTGGGCGAAACGATCGGGACAGATGGTCTTCGTCGGGATATCCAGCTCAAAGGGTCCGGACCGACCCCGTTCAGCCGTCAGGGGGATGGCCGCGCTTGGCTGGGACCCGTGCTGCGGGAATACGTGGTGTCCGAGGCAATGCATGCGCTGGGCATCCCGACAACCCGTGCGCTGGCCGCTGTTGAGACCGGAGAGGTCGTTCTGCGCGAGGGGCCGATGCCCGGTGCGGTTCTGACCCGTGTGGCGAAAAGTCATCTGCGGGTCGGGACATTCCAGGTTTTCGCCGCACGTGGCCAACTGGACAGCCTGCGCCGCCTGACGGAATACGCCATTGATCGTCACTACCCGGATGCGGACGGTCCGATGGGCCTGTTGCGTGGAGTGGTTGAAACACAATCGCGGCTGATCGCGGCATGGATGAGCGTAGGATTTATCCATGGGGTGATGAACACCGACAATTGCTCAATCGCGGGCGAGACCATCGACTATGGACCTTGCGCCTTTATGGACAGCTATCATCCGAACACGGTCTACAGCTCGATTGACCGGATGGGGCGCTATGCTTTTTCCAACCAGCCCGACATTGCCGTTTGGAACGTGGCACAACTGGCGACGGCACTGATTCAGCAGATGGAAGACAAGGACGCTGCCGTTGAAGAGGCGACCGAGATCGTACACGCCATGCCTGCGCAACTGCAGGAGAACTGGTTGAAGCGGTTCCGCGCCAAGATCGGTTTGGTGACCGAGGAAGAGGGCGATCTGGAGCTGATCTCGGACCTGCTGACACGCATGGCGCAGAATCAGGCGGATTTTACCAACACCTTCCGTGCGCTGGGCGATGATGCCGCACGTGATCAGTTCACCGATCCCACGGCGTACGACACCTGGTCCGAAGGGTGGAACGCGCGTCTGGGGCGTGAGCAGGACCCATCCGCCGTAGTGTCCGCCGCAAACCCGGCGTTCATTCCGCGCAATCACCGTGTTGAGCAGATGATCCAGTCTGCCGTTCAGGGCGACTATGCGCCGTTCCAAAGGCTGAACACTGTGTTGGCGCGGCCTTATGAGGAACAGCCTAATGCGGATGATCTGAAGCGTCCGCCGACCGACAGCGAAGTGGTGCACGCCACGTTCTGTGGAACCTGAGGTTCGACCGCTCAGGCCTCATCACGATAGGGATTGATCTCATCCGGCCAGCGCCGCGCATATTGCGAGATCATCAGGTAGACATCCGCCCCGTCGATTGCCTTGCGCGCATCGCGGACCATGCGCAGGTTAAGCGTGTCGACCTCGTCGGCGGTGATCGCGCGCAGAGGGTTGTAATAGACGGTGATCAAAATGGTCCGACCTTGCTTGGTTACGGACATATCCCGCAATGCGCCACCGTCCTCTGCGATTGCCGGGCGCAAGGCACGACGCGCAGCAGCAAGAAGTTCGGGGCTTGCGGTGGCGTTTGCCAGCTCACCCAACCCACCACGGAAGTCGCGTAGGTATGATCCGATGGCCAGAACGCACAGGAACAATACGATGATTGAGTCGCCGACGGGTGCGATCGCCGATAGGGCCCCATCCCGGAACAAGTAGATTGCTCCAAGGCCAATTGCTGCGGCGGCCGTGAACAGACCATCGAACAGCGCTGCCTTGGATTCCAGCCGTAGGATTGCACTGGCCTTCCCGGTCTGCCGCCAAGTGAAATAGTGAAACGCCCATAACAGAACGCAGGTAAGGCCGATGGCAGCGAAGTAGATGAACATCGGCCCAAATATCAGCGGTTCAGGCATCATGCCGTTGTAGTAGCTGTAGATGTTTTTAATCGCGTTCGAGATGGCGAACAGCACCAGTCCTAACAGAGACAGAGAGCGGAAGGTGGAAAAGATCGCCTCATCCGCTGCATAGCCAAAGGGGCGGCGTTTGTCGGGGCCTGCATCAATCTTCAGGCTAATACGGCGACCAAGGAATGCCGATCCAAAGCCGACCAGCGAATACAGGCCGTCCATCATGATCGCGTTGGAGTTCGACAGGATCCCGGCCAGAATACCCGCCGCGCCCATGAAAAGGTTGCCGCCCATGGCAATGATGAGCGCGCGCCCCTCAAGCTGTTTTCTACGTTCCGCGTTTGGCGTCGACATCTGGTAACGTCCTGATAGGGCAACAAACTCGGCAACAGATAAACACTCGAAAGGGATAGGCCAACAGTAGCTTTGAAGGTCAAAGCGGTTCGTTGCCTAGTCCCGCATGATTTCTAGCACTGCGGCACTGACAATCAGGATGGCGCCTAAAAGCTCGCGCAAACCGAACGGCTCGCCTGAGAACGCGGCGGCCGAGGCCAGGCCGACGACCACCTCGCTCATAAGCAGGATGCCGACGCGGGCAGGGGACAGTTTGGTTGCGGGCCAGATTGTCATGAACACCATGGGTAAGGTGTAGAAGGCCGACAGCAGTACGAACTGAAGGGTCCAAAGAAGATCCGCCTGCACAATTGTCGGCAACACAGGTTCGGGCAGGACCGTGAGGCTGACCAGAGAAAGGATCAGCGCGCTTGCGACAAAGGCAAAGACCTGACCCGAGGCTGAGATCTTGCTGGTTCGGTACAGCCCCAACGTACCCAGCGCCCAGCACATGCCAGAGGCCAACGCCATCCAGTCGCCGCTGTTTTGGGGCAGCGGAACACCGCCTGAGTCGCCTAACACGACGAACAGGCCACCGACTCCGCAAGTAAGACCTGCAAGCCGCCCCAGACTCAGGCGTTCGCCCAGGAACACGCGGCCCAGAATCGTGCCCCAGATCGGTGTGAGGTAGAACAAAAGGATCGACCGCACCACATCCGTATAGACAAGGCTGATGGAATAAAGACTGAAGGCCGCGCCGGTGAACATTCCGCTGAACACCAGATCGCGCCATTGCAGGGCCAGCGTCCCTCTCTCTTTCCAGATGAAGGGAACCAGGCCCAGCAGCGCAACGCTATACATCGCAATACCCGGCCAGGGCCCGGTCAGGCCCAGGTCAAAGAGAAACCGAACGGGGATCCAATAGAGACCCCACATCATGCCACCGATCACCAGAACGATGCTTGCCCAGGTGCGGTTGTTCGAGGGTGTGTTGCTGGAAACCACTTCAGGCCTCAATTGGACGCGTTCCACGGGGATAGAGTATCGGCACCCCGTTGATCAAGCGCAGCATTCCTGATCTCGCGATCTGCCGAATTTTCGGGCAAATGGTCAGGATAATCAGCGTTAATTTATCGACCTTAGAAAGACTGGGGTTGCACCCCGCAACCAGCATGGCACTTTGGGAGTCGACCATTTGATCGGAACCCTATGTCGCCTCATTCAATCCTGCGGATTGCAAGCTATAACATCCAGAAATGCGTGGGCTTGGATTTTCGCCGCCAACCGCAGCGCATCATGCAGGTCATTGAAGGCATGCAGGCTGATATTGTGGTGCTGCAAGAGGCCGACAAAAGGCTGCCGCCGCGACCCGCGGCCTTACCGCATTTCATGTTGGATGAAGCCGGTTGGCAGATTGTCGATCTGGGGGGCGCAGGCAGCTTGGGCTGGCACGGCAACGCGGTCATCTGGCGCGGTGACAAAATTGACGTGCGCACGACCGGGCACCATGATTTGCCTGGGTTGGAACCCCGCGGTGCTGTTCGGGTCGAGTTCGACACCCAGATCGGGCCGCTTCGGGTGATGGGGATGCATCTGGGCCTTCTGCCCGCTTCTCGGCGGCAGCAGATTCACCAGCTCCGGCGCTGCGATGAGGATCTGGATCAGATGCCTACCGTATGGGCCGGAGATTTCAACGAGTGGTCGCGCCAGCCAGTGCTCGATCATCTTGCACCCGACATGCGATTTTTACCCCCGGTTCCCAGTTTCCCGGCTGCACAGCCTCTGGGCGCACTGGATCGGATCGCGCTGGGCGCTGGGCTTGAGGCCGTGGTGCATGGCGTCCACAAAGCGCGGCCTGCGCATATCGCATCAGATCACCTGCCGATCTGGGCTGATCTTCGCCGGGTCGCTTAGGCGCAATTCCCCTGTGGCGCCAGCGGCGCAGACGTATTAAGACAGAAACCCGAACTACTCTGAGGGTCACTATGTCCGACACGATCATCGCCCGTTGCGAAGCCAAAGGTTTGCGCATGACGGGTCAGCGCCGCACGATTGCTCAGGTGTTGCAGCAAAGCGATGACCATCCGGACGTAGAAGAGCTGTATGCGCGCGCCTCAAAAGTGGATTCGGGTATCTCGATTGCCACGGTCTATCGCACCGTAAAGCTGTTCGAAGAGGCAGGGATTCTGGAGCGGTTGGAATTCGGTGATGGGCGCGCCCGCTATGAGGATGCCGAGAGGGACCACCACGACCACCTGATCGACATGCAGTCGGGGGAAGTGATCGAATTTGTCGACCCCGAGATCGAGGCCCTGCAGGAAAAGATCGCAGCCAAGCTTGGGTACAAGCTGAAAGGGCACCGGCTGGAACTGTACGGCGTGCCGCTGGAACAAGACTGATTCATCACGAAACGCGATTGGTTGCCGCACGGCAATTCATCAATCATGTCGCAATATGGCTTGCGACGTCGCGCATGTTCCGGTTTTGGTGACTCAAGGGCGCAGATTTGCCAGCCCATCCCAACGGACACGCGCATGAACAACGTACACGGCATCTTGCTGATCATCGGATCGATGGCGGCCTTCGCGCTTGAGGACATGTTCATCAAGCATCTGTCGGTCACTGTCCCTACGGGCCAGATCATGATCGCATTGGGGTTGGTATGTGGACTGGTCTTCGTCGCGATGTCGTTGGCCACGCGCAAACGCATCCTAGATCCGGTGGCGTGGCAAGGCCTGCCGCTGGCGCGGGCAGCGACAGAAGCGGTTGGTGCCCTGACCTTTGTCACTGCGTTGTCTCTGGTCGAGTTGTCTACGGTTGCCGCCGTATTTCAGGCCATGCCGCTGGCCGTGACCATGGGCGCCGCGCTGTTTCTGGGCGAGCAAGTCGGTTGGCGACGTTGGAGCGCCATCGGGATCGGCTTTATCGGTGTCCTGATGATTATTCGTCCGGGTCTGGAGGGGTTCCAGCCCGAGTCGCTGTTCGTGGTGGCGACCGTTATTGCGATCGCCGCACGTGATCTGATCACACGCAAGCTGGACGTCCGTGTGGCCTCGTCCGTTGTTGCCATGCAGGCGTATATCGCCGTTGCCCTTGCCGGGGTGGTTCTGATGGTATTTTTGGCTCAGCCCATTGTCCCGCTGCAGAACGCCCAGATTGGTCCGTATCTGGGGGCAATCGGCTTTGGCGTCCTGGGATATTACGGCATCGTGACGGCCATGCGGATCGGTGAGGCCTCGGCCCTGACACCTTTCCGGTACAGCCGGCTCGTGTTTTCCATCGCGGCAGGGATGTTGATGTTTGGCGAACGGCCTGATTTGATGACTGTGGCCGGTGCCGCGTTGATCCTCGGCTCTGGCATGTACACCTTTGTTCGCGAACGCAGGTTGGCGCGTGACATGGTGGTTGCAGCCTGACGGATCGTCGCACGTTGGCGCAAACACGTGGCTGTTAGCCCTAAACGCCCATGAATATGCCCGTTAGCGATAACATCGCTGGTTTACTTTTGGCCCGGTAATGTTATGAGGCATGCAACCAAATGCAGCCATAGGGACGGGCCTCATGAGCACCATCATCGACATCCACGCACGCGAAATCCTGGACAGCCGGGGCAACCCAACCGTCGAAGTGGACGTGATTCTGGAAGACGGCACCATGGGCCGTGCTGCTGTGCCTTCGGGTGCGTCAACCGGTGCGTATGAGGCGGTGGAAAAGCGTGACGGTGATAAATCCCGCTATATGGGCAAGGGTGTGCTTGAAGCTGTCGCCGCTGTGAACGGTGAGATCGCCGAAGAACTGGTCGGCTATGACGCGACCGAACAGGTGGCCATCGACGGTGCGATGATCGAACTGGACGGGACCGAGAACAAGAGCCGTCTGGGCGCTAACGCCATTTTGGGGGTCTCATTGGCCACGGCAAAGGCCGCAGCGGATTTCACGACGCAACCTTTGTACCGTTATGTCGGCGGCACCTCGGCCCGTGTATTGCCGGTTCCGATGATGAACATCATCAACGGTGGTGAGCATGCCGACAACCCGATCGACATTCAGGAATTCATGATCATGCCGACCTCGGCCGCGAATATCCGCGAAGCCGTGCGCATGGGCTCCGAGGTGTTCCACACGCTGAAACGTGAGTTGTCGGCGGCTGGTCTGGCCACCGGTGTTGGCGACGAGGGCGGCTTTGCCCCCAATATCGCATCGACCCGCGAAGCACTGGATTTCATCCTGCAGTCCATTGAAAAGGCAGGCTACAAGCCGGGTGAGGAAATCCATCTGGCGCTGGATTGCGCGGCGACCGAATACTTCAAAGATGGCAAATATGTCCTGTCGGGCGAGAACATCTCGCTGACGTCTGAGGAAAACGCCGAGTATCTGGCGGCTTTGGTCAAAGACTATCCGATCATATCGATCGAAGACGGTATGTCCGAGGATGACTGGGACGGCTGGAAAGCCCTGACCGACGCCATAGGCGATAAAGTCCAACTGGTGGGGGACGACCTGTTTGTAACCAACCCGGCGCGTCTGGCCGAAGGGATCGAGCGTGGCTGCGCCAACTCGATGCTGGTCAAGGTGAACCAGATCGGATCGTTGACCGAAACGCTGCGCGCCGTCGATATGGCGCACCGCGCAGGCTACACCAACGTCATGTCGCACCGCTCTGGCGAAACCGAAGACGCGACCATCGCCGATCTGGCGGTTGCGACCAACTGCGGTCAGATCAAAACCGGCTCTCTGGCGCGGTCGGACCGGTTGGCCAAGTATAATCAGCTGATCCGTATCGAGGAATCGCTGGGTGAAGTCGCGGAATACGCAGGCGCGTCAATCCTTCGCAACTGAGATCAATAATGCTAGACTGATCCTCGTGTTTTTCGAGGATCGTGTTTTGCTTAAAGTTATCGAAGCTGAAACGCCGGACCACTTTGATGAGGTTCGGCGTTTGTGTTGGGAATATCGCGACTTCCTGCTGACGTTGGACACCAAGTCCGTGCGCGTCGTAAAAACCTTTTATCCCCGCGACGTTTATGCCCGGCTGATGGACGAGATCGAAGTCGAACACGCCCCACCGGGCGGTGGTGTACGGCTGGTACTAAAGGATGGACATGCCGTTGGGTGCGGAATGTTCCGGACAATCGGGCCGGGCATTGCCGAAATTAAACGGGTGTTTGTAAATGACGCCGCCCGAGGGACAGGGGCAGGATATGCGGTCATGATGTCCTTGATTGAACAGTGCCGAAAACAGGGGTTCGACTGTATTCGCATGGATACGGGCAAACCATTGGAATCGGCAACGCGTCTGTACCTGTCGATGGGCTTTCAACTGCGCGACGCATATTCCGAGATTCCGGAGATCGCGAAAGACACATTATTGTTTTTTGAGATGCCTTTGTCCGATGCTCAGGCGGAAAACTCGCAAATCGAGTGATTTTTTTTCAAAGTCTTTCGTGTTGTTATCGCTTGTAAAAATCAAACTTGATAGAAATACGTCTACATAAATTCAATTTTGTGTGAACTTTTACCTATTTGTCCGATCCCGGTGTCTCGTAATGTGCCTGCATTACAGAAAGGGGAACGACATGACTGGTTCGAAAATCCTTCTCGTAGCTTCAGTGATCAGCACTGTATTTTTGGCGGCCTGTGCGGGGCCGGGTACTTATCCGATCACCGGGGAGGCGGTGTCCGCAAGTGACCCGGTTTTGGCAATGGAATCGCCGACCTACATGTATCGCGGTGAAGCCCGCTAGGGCTTTCATGGGGGGACGGGCGGCGACGCCCGTAAGTATCTGACCGATTTAGAGCTTTCGGCTCATCAAAACATAGCGATCGCGCGGTTTGAAGCCGGTGCGCAAGTACAGTTTATGCGCGGCCTCGTTTGTGCGATCGACTTCTAGGTGAAGGGCGGTCAGACCGGCCTCGGCCAGAGCCTTGGGCAGGTCAAGCAGCACTTCGGTGGCGATGCCACGGCCGCGCACGGCCGGGCGGATGTAGATTTCGTCTATGAAGCCGTCCATGCCGCCAAATTCGACCGACCAGCCGAAGGTCAGGATGACGTAGCCCAGCGGCGCGCGCCCTGGGCCGATCAGGTAGACGCAACCGTGGGGAATACCCTCTAGCAAGGGGGTGAGTGCATTGCGGGTCTGGTCCATGTCCTGCGCAATCCCGGCTTCGGTGTGGAACGCAGTCACCAGGCCCATCAGGCGGTCCAGATCTTCGGGGCGCGCAAGGCGAAGTGCGGCGCTCATAGCCGGGCCAGCCGTTCGGTCAGCAGGGCAAAGAAACCGTCAGCGTCGATTTCCCCAATGAACAATGCATTGGGCGGGTGGTCTGTCACGCGCCACCAATCAGCGACGGTCATACCCATCGTCAGTTCGGACTGCGTTTCGATCTGGACGTTGATGTGTCGGCCCGAGAACAGCTCCGGCCGGATCAGATAGGCGGTCACGCACGGGTCGTGCAACGGCGCGCCTTCCGAGCCGTATTTCTCTATATCGAATCGTTCGAAGAAATCCGTCATCTCGGCCACGGCATGCCCGACCTTACTGTCGAGCGCGCGGAAGGCGTCATTGCGATGTTTCGTGACCAGCGCATCATGGGTCACGTCTAGCGGCATAACGACGACATGAACGCCGGATTTAAACACGATATCAGCAGCTTCGGGGTCGACATAGACGTTGAACTCCGCTGCCGGGGTGATGTTGCCGACCTCAAAATACGCACCGCCCATCAGAACGATTTCCTGGACCCGGTCGACAATATCTGGCGCTTTTTGAAAGGCGGATGCGATATTCGTCAGCGGGCCAAGCGGGCAAAGTGTGACGGTTCCAGGCTCGTGTGCGCGCAGGGTGTCGATGATGAAGTCGACCGCGTGCCCGTCAGCCAGCGGCATTTCCGGATCAGGCAGGACGGGACCGTCGAGGCCGGTCTTGCCGTGCACATGTTCTGCGGTGACCAGAGGGCGGTTTAGCGGGCGGTCACACCCGGCATAAACAGGAATATGCGTGTGGCCGGCCAGTTCACAGACGATCCGCGCATTCTTGGCCGTCAGTTCCAGCGGTACATTCCCCGCAACGGCGGTAATGCCCAGAACATCAATCTCTTCCGGGCTTGCCAATGCCAGCAAGATGGCGACTGCGTCGTCCTGCCCGGGATCGGTGTCGATGATGATCTTGCGCGGTGCCATGCTTTGCCTCCGGGGTATTGAAGCGCGGACACTCGCAAGTGTCACCACGCTTGTCCAGCGGTTTCAGACCTCGGTCGTCGCACCTACCGGCGGGAGTTTGCCATTGGCGCGGTGCTCTTCAATTTTGACCTCGTCCCACAGCGCATCCATTTCTTCGAGATCGCTTTGAGATGGTGTTTTCCCGCGCGCAGCCAGCCGCGCTTCTACTTGCTCGAACCGGCGGGTAAACTTGGCATTGGTGCGGCGCAGGGCGGCCTCGGGTTCGATCCCCAGATGGCGGCCCAGATTGACCATCACGAACAGAAGATCGCCGAATTCATCCTCCAGCGCGTCTGCGTCCTTAGCGTTGCGCGCTTCCTCCAGCTCTGCAGCCTCTTCCGTGATCTTGGCCAGCACATGGCTGGCATCAGGCCAGTCAAACCCCACGCGGGCCGCGCGTTTCTGCAGCTTGTGCGCGCGCAACAGGGCAGGCAGGTTGGCTGCGACACCGTCCAGCGCCCCTTTCTGTTCCTTGCCGGCGCGCTCAGCCGCCTTGATGGTTTCCCAATCCACGGTCTGCTGGTCCGCTGATTTATCGCGGGATTCATCGCCAAATACATGCGGATGACGGTCGACCATCTTGTCCGACATGGTCCGGACCACGTCCTGAAAGGTGAAATGCCCGGCTTCTTCGGCCATTTGGGCATGGAAGACAGACTGAAACAGCAAGTCGCCCAACTCTCCCTTCAGCTCATCATAGGCTTCGCGTTCGATGGCGTCGGCGACCTCATAAGCCTCTTCGATCGTGTAGGGGGCGATGGTGGCGAAATCCTGTTCGATGTCCCACGGACAGCCCGTTTCCGGGTCGCGCAGGCGGCGCATTATTTCCAGCAGGCGCTCGATACCCGCTTCGCTGTCGTGGATCAGAGGATTTTCGGCCATTGCGAACCCTTTCGTTCCGGTGTCAGATGCATCCATTCCGCAGTCCCGATCAGGAGTCCAGCCCAGATGCCCGTCGTCAACCGAATTGCCGATTACTCAGCCGACATGGCCGCATGGCGCAAACACTTGCATTCAATCCCCGAGCTTGAGTTCGAATGCTATGAAACGGCGGCATTTGTTGCGGACCGTCTGCGCGAATTCGGAGTGGACGAGCTGCACGAAGGTATTGCCAAGACCGGGATCGTCGCGATCATTAACGGGCGGGGTGACGGGCCGACGATCGGTCTGCGTGCTGACATGGACGCGCTGCCGATCCCTGAAGAGACGGGGGTCGAGTACGCCTCGACCAAGCCGGGCAAGATGCACGCCTGCGGCCATGACGGGCATACCACGATGTTGCTGGGTGCTGCGCGCTATCTGGCCGAGACACGGAACTTTCGTGGCCGCGTGGCGCTGATCTTTCAGCCAGCCGAAGAGGAAGGCGGCGGTGCGGGCGTGATGGTCGAAGAAGGCATCATGGACCGGTTCGACATCTCTCAGGTCTATGCGCTGCACAATGCGCCAAACCTGCCCGTTGGCGCGTTTCACACCACTCCGGGGCCGATCATGGCGGCTGTGGATACGTTTGAGATACATATTCAAGGCGTTGGCGGCCATGGCGCCATGCCACATGAAACCAGAGATCCGGTAATGGCGGCCTGTGGCATCGCGCAGGCGATTCAAACCATCGTCAGCCGCAACCATTATGCGCTCGACGATCTGGTTGTCTCGGTGACACAGATTCACACCGGGACAGTGAACAACGTGATCCCCGACACGGCATTCATCAACGGAACCGTCCGAACCTTCGATCCAAACGTTCAGCAGATGGTGATCGAGCGTATGCAGCAAATCGTGCAGGGGCAGGCGACCTCATACGGGGTCGAGGCGCGGCTGGACTATGAAAAGAACTATCCGGCCACGATCAATGATGGCGAAAAGGCCGGGTTCGCTGCCGAGGTGGCCCGAGATGTGTCGGGGGCCGAGCGTGTGGTGGGCAACATGGGACGCGAGATGGGGGCCGAGGATTTCTCGTACATGCTGCAATCGCGCCCCGGCGCCTATCTGTTTCTAGGGCAGGGCGAGAGCGCCGGGCTGCACCATCCGAAATACAATTTCAACGACGAGATCGCGCCGATCGGCGCTTCGTTCTTTGCACGGATCGTCGAAAAGGCGCAGCCGCTGGGCTGACGGGGGGAAGACATGGCACTGGAAGACGCAAAGAACCAGGTGGACGAGGCATTCACCAATCCTGATCTCAAGGGACTGTCCTACGAGAACACCTTTGGCGGCGCGACCTCGTTCCTGCGTCGCCTTTACACTAAGGACCTGAAAGGCGTGGATATCGCAGTCACAGGTGTGCCCTTTGATCAAGCGGTGACGAACCGTCCGGGTACCCGTCTTGGACCGCGTGCCATACGTGAGGCCAGCGCGCTGCAATCGCCGGATGCGCCCTACGGCTGGCCGTTCGATGCGCTCAGCGAGTTGGCAATCGTGGATTACGGAGACATGGCTTATGACTATGCCAATATCCCTGCCTTTCCCGATACGTTGACCGACCATATCCACACCATTCTGGCCGCTGATGTGTCTTCGGTTACGTTAGGCGGGGACCACTATATCAGCTTCCCGATCCTCAAGGCCTATGCCGAGAAATACGGCCCGATGTCTCTGCTGCAATTCGATGCGCACACCGACACTTGGGCCGATGACGATATGTCCCGCGTGGATCACGGGACGATGTTCTATAAGGCGGTGAAATCCGGCATCGTGGACCCGAAACGCTCGGTTCAGGTCGGTATCCGCACGACGAACGAGGACACTCTGGGCGTCAACATCATCGACGCGCGCGAGGTATACGAATCCGGCCCCGCCGCCGTGGCGCAAAAGATCAAAGGCATTCTGGGGGACAGCCCGGTCTATCTGAGCTTTGACATCGACGGCCTGGACCCGGCCTTTGCCCCCGGCACCGGCACGCCCGTTTGGGGTGGTCTGAGTTCCATTCAGGCGCAGATCATCCTGCGCGACATTGCCGGGATTAACATCAAAGGCGGGGACGTGGTCGAAGTGTCGCCGCCCTACGACACGTCAGGTGCCACGGCCATTGCAGGTGCTCATGTGGCGACTCAGATCATTTGCCTGCTGGGGTGGAACAAGCTGGTGCAGGATTAACCTTTGGTTAGCCATCTTTCCGGTATCTGATTAACCAAAAGCCGGACGGGAGAAATACGGGCATGACAGACTTTAACCAACCGATCAGCGGCAATGATCTGGCGCGGTTTTCCGGGCCGAACACGTTCATGCGGTTGCCGCAGGCGGAGTCGCTGGCAGGACTGGATGTGGCCGTGCTGGGCATTCCGATGGATATCGGCACCTCATGGCGGTCCGGCACGCGGTTCGGGCCGAAACAGATCCGCAGCGAAAGCGCGATGATCCGGCCTTATAACATGGCCAATTCGGCCGCTCCGTTCGACAGCCTGCAGATCGCGGATATCGGGGATCTGGCCATCAATACGTTCTCGCTGGCCGACAGCCTGAAGATCATCAAGGAAAGCTACGATTCAATTCTCGATCAGGCGGTGATTCCCGTTGCGATGGGCGGCGACCATTCGATCACGCTGCCGATTTTGCGCGCCATTGCGGCCAAGCACGGGCCGGTCGCGCTGGTGCATGTGGATGCTCATGCCGACGTGAATGAAGAGATGTTTGGCGAGCGTGAAACGCACGGCACTGTCTTCCGCCGCGCCTATGAGGAAAAGCTGATCGTCCCGGACAAGACCTATCAGATCGGTATCCGCGGTTCGGGTTACGCGGCCAGCGACTTTACCGAGGCGCGGGAATGGGGCTTTTGCCAATTCCCGGCGTGGGAGCTGTGGCAGCAGAACCTGACCGAGATCGGCTCGCAAATCCGAAAAACGATCGGCGACCACCCGGTCTATATCACCTATGACATTGACAGTCTGGACCCGGCTTACGCCCCCGGCACCGGAACACCTGAAATCGGAGGGCTGACCACGCCGCAAGCGTTGCAGCTGATTCATGCGCTTTCGGGTGTGAAAGTGGTTGGATGCGATCTGGTCGAGGTGTCGCCGCCATACGATCCGTCAGGCAACACGGCACTAACCGCAGCAAACCTGTTGTTTGAACTGCTGTGCATATTGCCGGGCGTGACGTCACGGTAGAAGAGTTCGCACCTTGTTTGCCAAAGCTATCCGAATATGGTCAGCGCAAGGGCTGGTCCGGGGATGAAAAAAATGGTGCTGTGGCTGATTGTTGTTCTGGTAATTTTGCTTGGAGCATACATCCGTTTTGCACCATCAGACCCGGCAAAATGGCATATTGCGCCGGTCGGTGATCAAGACCGTGATCTTGATGGGGGTGTCGTCCGTGTGGTCGAAACGGGGCCGGATGGCCTGCTGCGGCTGGATGCGTTCGCACGCGTTTCAGACCGAACGTCAGTTCTGGCCGGGTCTGTTGATGAAGGGATGATTACCTACATCACACGTACGAAAGTGATCGGCTTTCCGGACTACACGACAGTGCAACAGGACGGAGACACGCTTCGCATCTATGCTCGTCTCAGGTTTGGCCGGTCAGATTTTGGGGTAAACCGCGCTCGTGTTGATGAGTGGCTTGCCCTGTTGCAGCCCTGAGGACAAGCACCCCTCCTGCACCTCGCGCCACATCGGTACGTTCAGGGACATCTGGCATTGAGCCATGAACATGCGGCCGTCGACCTGCAGGCAGATCATCTCGCCCAGTTCGACGCGGGTTCCGGATTTGTCGGTGCAATAGCAGTCCTGAACCTTGCCGCCGGGGCCGACCACGTCGGCTAGGGCGGGCGTTACGAGCAGTGTAAAAACAAGTATCAACCGTTTCATGTGCATTAGCCTAGCATAGTGAGGGGCCTTGACCAAAGGGCCGGATTGATAGACACCGCCCGGATGATCCCCGAAGAACGACTTGAACAGATAACCCAGCGATTCCAGTACCTCGAAGCGGCCATGGCAGATGGTGCCTCGGGTGGGGATATTGCGGCCTTGGCCAAAGAATATTCCGACCTCAAACCGGTTGTGGATCAGATCATGGCGTGGCGTCAGCTGGTCGCCGATCTTGCCGAGGCCGAGGCGATGCTGGCCGACCCGGACATGAAAGAACTGGCGGAAGAAGAAATTCCGGCATTGAAGACCCGCATCCCCGAATCCGAACACGCCTTGCAGCTTGCGTTGTTGCCCCGTGATGCGGCGGATGCGCGTCCGGCAATGCTGGAAATCCGCCCCGGAACTGGCGGAGATGAGGCCGCGCTGTTCGCCGGGGACCTTTTGCGCATGTACCAGCGCTATGCCGAAGCGCGGGGATGGAAGTTTGAGATCATCGTAGAACAGGCCTCGGATTTAGGCGGGATCAAAGAGGTCGTGGCCCATATCAAGGGCGAGAATGTCTTTGCGCGGATGAAATACGAATCCGGTGTGCATCGGGTGCAGCGTGTACCGGAAACCGAAAGCGGCGGACGCATTCACACCTCGGCTGCGACGGTCGCGGTTTTGCCCGAGGCCGAGGATGTGGATATCCAGATCGACGCCAATGATATTCGCATCGACACCATGCGCAGTTCAGGCGCGGGGGGGCAGCACGTGAACACCACAGACTCGGCGGTGCGGATCACTCACCTGCCAACCGGGATCGTGGTAACAAGCTCGGAGAAGTCGCAGCACCGCAACCGCGAGATTGCGATGCAGGTACTCAAAACCCGGCTGTATGATCAGGAACGCCAGCGGATCGACAGTGAACGGTCTGCGGACCGGGCTAGCCAGGTGGGGTCGGGGGATCGATCCGAGCGGATCAGAACCTACAATTTCCCGCAGGGGCGCATGACCGATCACCGCATCAATCTGACGCTTTATAAGCTGGATCAGGTGATGCAGGGCGATTTGGATGAGGTGATCGACGCGTTGACTGCCGACGATCAGGCGCGGCTGCTGGCCGATATGGCGCAATGATCGCCGCACTGACAGCAGCACAGGCGATGGTCGCGGCTACAGCGCGATTACGGGCGGCTGGCGTGGCTGACCCGGCGCGGGATGCGCGCGTTCTGCTTGCCCATGCGGCGCGGATCGAAGCCAGCCGGGTCACTCTGATTGCGCCCGAAGAGCTGTCTCCTGAGGTTGCAGAGCGTTATGATCAGTTGATCTCGCTGCGTGCGGTGCGTGTTCCGGTGTCGCATCTGTTGGGCGAGCGTGAGTTTTATGGCCGACGGTTCCGTGTCAGTCGCGATGTGCTGGACCCACGGCCGGAAACCGAAGCGCTGATCGAAGCCGCGCTCAGCGAACCGTTCGATCATGTTCTGGATCTGGGGGTCGGATCAGGTTGTATCCTGATCACGTTGCTGGCCGAACGGGCCAGCGCTTCGGGCGTGGGCGCGGACCTGAGCGAGGCCGCCTGTCTGCAGGCCAGCGCAAATGCAGTGCAGCATCAGGTACAGAGCCGGGTGGAAATTCTGCAATCGGACTGGTTTCAGAATATTGACGGCCAGTTTGATCTGATCGTTTCGAACCCCCCCTACATTTCACTGCAAGAAATGGCCGACCTTTCGCCAGAAGTGCGCGTGCATGAACCGCGCATGGCGCTGACGGACGAAGGGGACGGGCTGGGTGCCTATCGCCGCATCGCCGCGGGTGCGCCGGACTTTCTATTGCCCGGCGGTCGTCTGCTGGTGGAAATCGGGCCAACGCAGGGGCAAAGCGTCGCGGCTTTGTTCGAGTCGGCGGGTTTGACAGCCACAAGGATCATTCCCGATCTGGACGGCCGCGATCGCGTCGTTTTTGCCAAAATGCCGCATTAAAGCGGCAACCTGAGGCCGAAATACGCCGATTAATGTAAAAAAGCTGCGATTTTTGGGACAACCCCCTTGTCTGTACGCACAGGACGTGTTTACTCAACTCCAGTCGGAGGGCTGACGCTGGTTCAGCGGGCCCCGGACGCCAAGCCCAAAATAGTCGACATCGCGTCACAGCTAAGCTTTTGAGCAGTGCAGGATGCGAGATGATCGACAGCGAATGACAAGGCTGACGTAAAGTAAATGAGATCTTCCAAATCCCGCTCTCGGGTCAAGAATAACCGCAACCGTCCTTCTGGGGGCAATGTCGTCAACCGGGTTTTTGACAGCTCGGGTCCCGAAGGCAAGGTGCGTGGTACGCCCCAGCAGATTATCGACAAATACAATCAGTTGACGCGCGACGCCCAACTGTCCAATGACCGTGTGGCCGCCGAGAACTTTCAGCAGCACGCAGAACACTATCTGCGCCTGTTGAGTGAGGCACAGCGCGAAATGGAAGCGCGCCGCGAAGAGCAAGATCGCCAGAACCGTGAGCGTCAGGCCGAGCGGGATCGCGAACGCGCCGAGCGCCAGGAACGCGAAGCTGCTGCCCGTCAGTCGGACCCGGCCGAAGCGCCGCAACCGGACGTGATGGATTTTACACCCGAGGCAGCCACCCCGGAATCCGGTTTGGTCGAGACCCCGGAAAGCAAGGATGCCGCTGCGGCCGCCGAAGCACCGGCGAAAAAAGAAAAAGCACCGCGTCGCCCGCGTACGCGTAAGCCAAAGCCCGCGCCAGAGGGGGCAGAGGACGCACCGACAAGCAACGGTGATGCACCGGAAGCGGCTGAGTAATTTCTGCCATAGAGTTCAAAAAGCCCCGGAGTTCACTCCGGGGCTTTTTCTTTGCGCATTAGCTTTTTTGAACTTCCCGGGCCAGCGCACAGAACGCTTCGAGCGGGACTTGTTCGGCGCGCTCTGTGGGTTGGATACCAGCCGCGAGCAGGCGGTCCTCGATATCCGGCGCCACGCCTTTTAGCGATGCGCGCAGCATCTTGCGGCGCTGGTTGAAGGCTGCGGCCACGACGCGCGACAAAACCCGGGCATCTGCCGGGTAGCGCGGTTCGGGCAGGGCCGTTAGATGCACAACAGCGCTTGAGACCTTTGGCGGAGGCGTAAAAGCCCCGGGCGGCAGGGACATAGCGATGCGCGCCTCGGCCCGCCATTGGGCAAGGATCGCAAGTCGGCCATAGGCTTTGCCCCCGGGTTGGGCAACGATGCGTTCGGCGACTTCGCGTTGGAACATCAGCGTCAGACTTTGCCAGAACGGCGGCCATTCGGGTGGGGTCAGCCAGCGCACCAGTAATTCGGTGCCAACGTTATACGGCAGGTTTGCGGCAATGCGGATAGGTGGGGTCAGATGCGCCAGCGGGTCGATTTCCAGTGCGTCGCCGTTGATGACCTCAAGACGACCCGGGTAAGCAGCAGCGATGTCGTTCAGGGCAGCGATACAGCGGGTGTCTTTTTCGACCGCGACGACCTTGCGCGCACCTTCGGACAACAGACCGCGGGTCAGACCACCGGGGCCGGGGCCGATTTCCAGCACGTCGCATTCCGTCAGATCCCCTGCCTGCCGCGCGATCTTGGCTGTCAGGTTAAGGTCCAGTAGAAAGTTCTGCCCCAGCGATTTACGCGCCGAGAGTTGATGTGTTGCGATAACCTCGCGCAGAGGGGGAAGGGTGTCGATTGAACTCATGATCCGATTACCGTGGCGCGTGTCCGGGGGGGAACGCCAGTGATTTTTTGCCTCCGGCGGGGATATTTTCAGCCAGGTGAAGGATCAAGCGCTTTGTGCCATCCGTTGGGCCAGTTTCAGTGCCTCGATCAGACTGGTGGGGTTTGCTATGCCCTGTCCGGCGATATCCAATGCGGTGCCGTGATCGGGCGAGGTGCGAATGAAGGGCAGGCCGAGGGTCACGTTCACGCCACGGTCGAAGTCGAGTGTCTTGATCGGGATCAGTGCCTGATCGTGATACATGGCAATTGCGGCGTCATATCGGGCGCGGGCGGCGGCGTGGAACATCGTGTCCGCCGGGTGTGGGCCGGTAACCGTGCAGGTATCGCCCGGCAAATCAGATATCAGAGGGGCGATCCAGTCCAGTTCTTCATGCCCCATTTTACCGCCTTCGCCCGCATGCGGGTTGAGGCCTGCAATGGCGATGTGGGGATGGGGGATACCAAACTGTCTGCGCAGGCCTTCAGCGGTAATGGCGATGGTTTCGCGCAGCAGATCGGGGGTAAGCTCAGACGGGACGCGCGACAGCGGGATGTGGATCGTTGCGGGCACCACGCGAAGCTGATCGCTGGCGAGCATCATAACGACACGCTTGCGCCCGGCTAGAGCGGCGAGAAATTCGGTATGGCCGGGATAGGCGAACCCGGCCCCGTCGATCAGGGCTTTTTTGTGGATCGGTGCAGTGCACAGCGCCGACGCCGCGCCGGATTGCACCAGAGAAACACCGGTTTCGATGGCGTCGATCACACTGGGCGCATTGGACGGATCTGGTTGGCCTGCTGTGTTTGTGGCGGGAAAGCTCAATTGCAGAACAGGCAGGGCACTGGCGCTGATTTCATTGGCCTGCGCCGGATCGCTGATCCGCTGCGTGGGCGTGCCTGCGGGCAGATGTGCCGCATCCCCGATATAGAAAAACGGGCAGCTCGCGCGCAGTTCAGACCATGCCTTGGCGGCGATTTCAGGTCCAACGCCAGCAGGATCGCCACAGCTTAGCGCGATGGGCGCGGTCATTGCTCGATAATCGTCGCGTCGGCGCGGAGCTGTTCAACCAGACTTTCGGCAAAGGCCTGCAGACGCTGTTGCGTCAGGGCGTTGGCCACATCCACGCGCGTGGTGTCTTCGCCCCGGTCCAATGTGCGTGTGCACAGCATCAGGAACTTCAGAGTCTGGCCATTGTTCCCCGTCAGCGTCGTCGAAACTTCGTTCAGGTCCAGCTTGGACAGCTCAAGCGCTACGTCGCGCGGGATCTCGGAGGGGCTGGCTTCGACACGTTGCAGTACAGCGGCAGGTTGATCCTTGGCGATGCCATAGAGGTCGTCGCAGGTATCGATCTGTTCGCGCAGCTGGGCAGCGCTGGCCAGAGTTTCGGCACTACGACCGCCGGCCATGTTGTAAATTGCGTAGTCGATCTTGGAGTATCGCGGCGCGCTGGTGCTGACTTCGCGCAAGCCGCGCAGCTGGAACAGGGCGATGGCATTGGGCAACGACAAAGGCTGCGTGATGTCGCCTGATTTGAGACCCAGAATCACAGGTTGCAGGGCAGGGGGCAAGTCGGTCAGGTTCAGCCATTCCAAACGCCCGCCGTCATCGCGTGTGCCAGCAGCTGAATACTGCGTGGCAGCAGAAGAAAACGCATCGAAACCTTCAACCTGAGCAATCTCTTCGGCCAGCAATTCGGCTTGTGCAAGGGTCTGCGGAGTGACCGGAATGATTATTTCCGACAACAGAACCTGAAGCCCGCCGCTCCCGGCCTGTCCTAAAGCCCGGTTAATCTCGTCGTCGCTCGGCCTGGCTTGGGACAGAAAGCGCGAACTGACGTAATCGCGCCACGAAAGCTGATCAGCGACGAAATCCCGTACGGTTTCGGGGGAAACGCCGGCTTCGCCCAGCAATTGCAGGAATTCGTCGGTCGAAAGGCGACCACGGGCTGCAAATTCATCAATGCCCACCTGAATGTCTTCTGGTGCAACCTCGATTCCTGCGTCGCGCATGGCCTGCTTGCGCAGTCGTTCGTCGATCAACGCGTCGCGGACTTCGTCCTCGGTTGCGCCAGGGGCACCCAGAACGGTCAGGAATTGCTGGCGTTGCTGAAGTTCGTACCAGGTGACAATGTCCTGATTCACCTTGATCGCAGGTGAAAACAGGCTCTGAGCCTGGCTGTGACCAGTGGACAGGGCCAGCAAAGCGGCAGCCAGTGCCGGTGCAACCGGTTTTAGCCAACCGGAACGAATGAATCGCGAGAAACCTGAAATCAACTGCATCTTCTCTTGTACTGTTGGCCGCCACCCTCAACGGAGTAACCTGTCAGGGCTACGGTAAACCCGAATTCTGTCGAAGGCTCAATACTTGATGATGAGGTAAATCGCCTGCTAACGGTCATGTTAACTTTTACACACTCATTCTGGTAGGTAACGCCCAGCCCATAACGGATCGGTTCGGATTCGCTGAGGTCATAGCGCGCATAGGCCTGCGTCAACCAGTTCTGGTCAACAAGGTAGCGGCCATTCATCCAGATTTCGGATATCTCGTCATTCGCATTTTCTGCCGGATCCTTTTCCTGCCACACATAACTGCCGGTTAGGCCGACATTTGGCTTGTTCCAGCCTGCGCGCACCTCGGCCTTGGCAAAGCTGAAATCACCATTCAACAGGCCGCGACCCGCCAAAGACCAGCCATTGGCGGTTTGCAACTGACCGGCCAACAACACGTCGGAGGCGGTGCCCTGTAGGCCCGACGTTAGGTTGAAGTTGGGGTCAGCGGTCGAGCGGAAGACCTGTCCGACAGTGGCAAGCGCGCGCCAGCCATTTGCGGCATAGCGCGCCCAGTTGACCCCAAACACCGCCGTCGCGCCGTCTTCGCGACGATCCGGGGCCGGAAAGCGAGACAGGGACAACAAGTTCCCCTGGTCGAATTCCTGAAACGTGCTTTCGTCATTGGGAACGTCCTGATCTGTCACGTTCGTCCAACCGACTTGCGCGATGGGTTCAAGCACCTGAGTGGCGCCTGACTTTTCCCGCCGGGTCATCGGGTAACGCAAGGTGAGTGCAGCGCGGGGGGCCGCGCGGGTCACCTGGTCAGGAAACTGGCTGTCATCTCGGATGTCAAAGATATCCACCGATGTCCCGAACCGGGCATCAGCCCTGAGGCCCGATGCGAAAATCCAGCTGCGCATCCAATCCGCATCGAATGTGGCGCGCGCGACATCGCGGCCAACGATGTCCTGATCGCTGGTGCGTGTGTGATTGTGGGCCACAAAGCCCAAGCGTACTTCGCCGCCGACAGAGGTTGGGAAGTAACGTTTCTGGAAATACAGGTCGAAGATCCGAGATGGGATCACTTCCTCATTTTCACTGTCTCGCAGGGATTTGTAATGGATGAAACTGGTGCGGAAGGCGGTATCGCGTTTGATCCGCTCAAGCGCGATTTCGCTGCGCAACCGGTCAAAATCAGGCAGACCATAGTCAGCGAGATACGCGTTATCCGAGGTCGTCTTCACATCAAACAAAAGGCGGAAGTCGTTGTTCAGGAAGAAATAACCGTTGGCAAATAGATAGCCCCGATCCTCATTTTTTTGCAGGTCGTCGCGGGTGAAAGCACCGTTCAGCTCAATCCGGCCGCGTTTGAATGCCTGGCGATAGCGATAGCCCAGTGTTCTAGTTTTCCCCGAGATATAGGGGGTCAGCGTCAGGTCCCTGTGGTCGCCAAGCTTAAAGAAATACGGCACCTGCACGCCGGTTCCCAACTGCGATGTGGTGCGAATCGACGGAACAAGAAAGCCCGTCGCGCGGTCCAGCGTCGGGTCGGGCAGGCGCAGATAGGGGAAGTAGAAAACCGGGAAATCCAGTATCCGGAACTGTGCCCCTTCGAAATACAATTGGCGTTCCAACTGGTCATGCGTGACCTTGCGGGCGCGGATTTGCCAAAGCGGCGGTTTACCATTGGCGCAGACGTGGCAGGACGTGGCCGAGACCTTGCTGAACTGTGTGTAACGCCCCCCCGCGCGCGCAGCCTGGACCGAGGCGATCTGAACCTGCTGATCGAACACCATGCGGGCTCCGATCAGCAGACCGTTCATGATTCCGTCATCCAGTTCGGCGGAATCGGCCAGCAACGTGGTTGCGCCGCCCTGATCAATGCGCACCGGGCCTTCCAGCGACAGATTGCCGGTTTCGCGGTCATAGGTGATGCGCTTGGCAGTGACCTTGATGTCGCCCTGAAAGGCTTCAACATTCCCTTCGGCCACCAGATTGCGTTCGGGCGTGATAAAGATCCGGTCAGCCACCAGCAGGGCAGGGTGATCCTCTTGCGTGGTACCCTGTGCAGCGTTGGCAGCGGGTTGAGACTGCGCGAATGCGCCCGCTGGCATGTTCAGTGCGACCGCACCGGACAGCAACAAACTGGCAATAAGCCGCATCAGCCGTCCTCCGCATGCAGCAAAAGGCCGAGGGACAGAAGAATGGCTGCAAAGGGCGGGGCCCAGGCCGCGACTAAGATAGGCAATTGACCGTTTTCCCCCAGAATTTGGGCAAAGTTGCGAATAAAGTAGATGCCAAAGCCCAGCAGGACGGCGGTCAGAACCGCGATACCGGTGCCGCCAAATCGCACGTGGCGCATGGTGAAGGCCGCGCCGATCAGAACCATCGACATAAGAAACAAGGGACGGGCCAGTTGGACCTGCAACCAGACCTCATATTGCTTGGTCGAAAACCCGGCTTCGCGCAGGTCACGGATCAGTTCCGGCAGGTCATAGACCGAGACGGAATCCTGATCGCCAAGCGTGTCCAGAATCCGTTGGCGTGTCAGCGATGTGGGAACCTCAAGCCGCGCGTGTTCAGTGGCGTGGGTTTCTGGATTCACACCGCCTTCCAGCGCCCAGATCTTGGCATTGGTCAGGACCCACGTACCGTTCTCCAGATCCGCCTGGTCGGCCACGATCTGCTGCGTCGGTGTGCCGTCCGGGGCGAAGGTAATGATCGTTACCTGATTAAGGGTGAACTTGTCGCCGTTGGATGTATCCTGGGCGTGGATCACGGATTGGCCAATGGCCGATCCCTGCCGCAACCAAAGACCATCTGCACTGATCGACAGAGTTGATCCGCCGTTGTTTTTGTAGGATTCGGCAAGCTGTTTGTACTCTTCCGACGTGGCGGCTGCGATGGGATTCAGCATGCCAACCGCCAGTGCGCCGATCATCAGAGCTATCACCACAGGGGCTAACAGGGCGCGGATGCCTGATCGGCCGGTGGCGCGGGTCACAACCAGTTCCGAACTGCGGGCCAGACCGATAAACAACGCGATCGTGGACAGGATGACCAGCAGCGGCAGCATTTCGCTGATCGCGGCAGGCGTATTCAGCAACGTCAATTGCAACAGCTGACCAAAGGACAGGTTTGCATCGTCAAAGCGGCGCACCTGTTCGATCAGGTCGATCAGAATCATCAGCGTCAGGAAAATGCTGCCGATGACCAGGAAACTCTGAATGAATCGGCGGGCGAAGTAGCGGTCGAGGATCACGAAGGAACTCCTGCCGAAATGACGCGCAAACAGCCCGTGGTCGGGTGCAGACTAGAATCACCGCTGCACGCAATTGTGCGTGACGGCCTATGCCTGCTCTGTCTTGCCAAAACCTTCTCCCCCGAGCCTGTCGGATTTTTTCCGGGACTGTAATCCAAATGCGGGCCGGGGAAAACTGCTATCTGGTCAAGCCGCGCGGCGCGGGCTAGGTCTTGGGGAACTGATTTTGAGGAGTTCGCAATGAGCAGTCTTGTACCGATCCGTTTCCAGGACCCCGACATGGATGCGATGGCGCAGGCCGAAGGGCGCGTGGCCATTATCATCCCGTCCGACGGCAAAATGAACCCTGCCGCCCGCCGCGCCAACCGTCTGACCCGCGGGGCTGTGGCACGGTTGGTCGAAAGCGAGCGGTTCGAAAAAGTGAAAACCGGTGACGTGATCTCGATGGCGTGGCCATCCGGCATGGCAGCCGAGGCGCTGGACGTTCTGGTTCTGCCGCGCCGCCCCGAACCCGCCGAGGCCCGCAAGGCAGGTGCTGTGCTGGCCAAGCTGGCGGGCAGCAAGGACTTGCTGGTGATGTCAGGCAATCAGGTCAAGGCCGAGGATCTGGCCATGGGCATCGCGCTGCGCAGCTATGATTTTGATGCGCACAAGACTAAGGAATCTGATGAGGCCGGTTCAGTCATCATAACCCACCAGAAGGCGGATGAGATCGAGGCTGCGTTTGCACCGCTCTACGCGGTTGCCGACGGTGTCCGCATGACCCGCGATTTGACCAATGAGCCTGCGAATATCCTGACCACCGCGGAATTCGCCGACCGTCTGGACGAGATGAAGGCACTGGGGCTTGAGGTCGAAGTGCTGGAAGAAGACAAACTGGCCGAGCTGGGCATGCGTACGCTGCTAAGCGTCGGGCAGGGGTCGGACAGCCCTTCGAAGGTTGTGGTGATGCAATGGAATGGCGGCGACAAAGATGACGCGCCGCTGGCATTGGTCGGGAAGGGCGTGGTGTTCGACACCGGTGGTATTTCGCTGAAACCTGCGGGTGGCATGGAAGATATGACCATGGACATGGGCGGCGCTGGCGTAGTGGCAGGCACCATGCGCGCGCTGGCCAAACGCAAGGCCAAGGCCAATGTGGTCGGTCTGGTCGGATTGGTTGAGAACATGCCTTCAGGCAACGCCACCCGTCCGGGCGATGTGGTCAAATCCATGAAGGGCGACACGGTCGAGATCATCAACACCGATGCCGAGGGCCGTTTGGTTCTGTGCGACGTGATGTGGTACGCGCAAGAGCGGTTTAAGCCTGTGGGAATGGTCGATCTGGCCACCCTGACCGGAGCGGTCATCATCGGACTGGGGCATGAGAATGCGGGTGTCTTCTCGAACAATGACACGTTCTGCAATGCCTTCCTGAAGGCGGCGGGGGCCGAGGATGAAGGCGCATGGCGCATGCCGTTGGGCGAAGCCTATGACAAGCAGCTGAAGTCGCGCATTGCCGATATGAAGAACGTGGGCGGACGCCCGGCGGGTTCGATCACTGCGGCGCAGTTCCTGCAGCGGTTCGTCAAGGAAGACATGCCGTGGATTCACCTGGATATCGCCGGTGTGGCTTCGGTCTCGTCCGAGACATCCTACGCCCCGAAGGGCGCAACCGGCTGGGGCGTACGCGCGTTGAGCCGTTTCGTTCAGGACAATTTCGAGTAAGCCGATGGGGGCCGTCTATTTCTATCACCTGACCCGCCAGCCGTTGGAGCATACCTTGCCGGTGCTGCTGGACAAGGCACGGCAGGCCGGGTGGAAGATTGCCGTGCGAGGCAGCGATCCCGCGCGGATGGACTGGCTGGACGAAAAGCTGTGGCAGGGGCCCGAGGAAGGGTTCCTGCCACATGGCCGCGCAGGCGGTCCGCACGATGCCGCGCAGCCGATCCTGCTGACGACTGAGGCGCAGGCTGCCAATGACCCGTCTTGTGTCATGGCGGTAGATGGCGCGGCGGTCGACCCCGATGAGATCAAGAAACTGGACCGCGTATGTATCCTGTTCGATGGCAATGACGCAGAGGCCGTTCAACACGCGCGCGGGCAGTGGAAGGCTTTGACCGGTGCGGGATGTTCCGCCCAATACTGGTCCGAAGAATCCGGGCGCTGGGAAAAGAAAGCTGAGGCTTAGAGCCCGAGCCGATTTCCGGAAGGCGTGGTGGTCATCGCGCAAAGATGTGCGATCAGAAATGCCTCAATGACCGGATTGAAGCCCAAATTGCCGAATGCGGTGCAAGGCAAAAATGACTGCTTTCTATTGTTAAGGCAAAAGTTTGAGGAACCAAATGCCCAATATAACCCAGTCTCTCTTGCACCAGCCGCTAATTCTTCCCTGCGGCGTAACTCTTAAAAACCGAATTGCTAAATCGGCGATGTCTGACTCGCTTGGTGACGGCAAAGGCAATCCAAGTGATGATCAAATCAAGCTCTATGAGCGTTGGGCAACTGGCGGCCTCGCCCTGTCGATCATCGGCGAAGTGCAAGGCACACCTCATTTCGCAGAGAAGCCCGGCAATTTGGTTTTGAACGATCAATCCGATTTCGCATTTCTAAGAAAACTTGCACAGGCAGGGGCAACCAACGACGCTCATTTGTGGCCGCAACTTGGACATGCAGGTGCGATGGCGGATGCTCCGATCAGCTCGCCGAAGGGGCCGAGTAGATTTGAATTGCCCGGTCTGAAATGCGGCGCGCTGTCCTTGGATGAGATCCGCGCGCTGCCGGCCGAATTTGCACGCACGGCAAACCTTGCCAAGCGGCTTGGGTTCGGTGGCGTTGAGTTGCATGCGGCCCATGGATTCTTGCTCAACCAGTTTCTGTCTCCGCTATTCAACAAACGCGAAGATGCCTATGGCGGTTCTTTGCAAAACCGGATGAGACTGCTGCTGGAAGTGATCAGCGCCGTGCGCGATGCCGTTGGCCCGGATTTCCCTGTGGGCATCAAGTTGAACGCGACAGATCAACTTGAAGGCGGCTTTGCTGAAGATGAATCCCTTGAGGTCATTGCGGCATTAGACAAAACAACAATTGATCTGATTGATGTCAGCGGTGGCACATATTTTCCGGGTGCTGCGTCATCATCAGATCGTGCGGGTTCCGGCGCCTATTTTCTTGATTTTGCTGAACGTGCGCGTGCGAAAACGAACATTCCCCTTATGGTGACGGGCGGTTTCAAGACGCTTGCACAGGCCAAAAGCGCCATTGCAGAGGGCAAAGCCGATCTCGTTGGATTGGCCCGCGCATTGGTCGTTGATCCAGAATTGCCATCATTTTGGCTTTCCGATCAACGCGACGAGCCGCAATTCCCGCGTTTCAAAAACCCACCGGAAGGCGGTGTGACTGCATGGTACACGATGCAAGTCACGCGGATTGCCAGAGGTGAGGACGCGCTTGAACCAGATGATCTAGACGAAGCAATAGCGGCATACGAGGCCAGAGATGAGATTCGACGAGAGGTTTGGAACTCTCATTTCAGCGGAATCTCACGAGCAACCTAAAGCCGGCATTGGCGCAGCTGCAGTGACCGGAAGCATTGGTCCGCATGGCGGACCAAAACTTTGAAAGGAAAGCGCATTCGCTGGAATCGGCATGGATACCCGTATCACAGGGGGCAGAAACGCCGTGTGCTGCGTTTGGCTTTATTCCGCTTTCTGCAGAGAGGTTTGAATAAGCCCAACCCCTTGTTGCACCGGAATTGATCGCCTGCACCCTTGCTCTGACGGTTCTCTGCTTTAGGGTGCGCGGCGTTGTGAGCAGAAGGATTTTGAGATGAAAAAGAACCCATTGGGGCGCACTGGTATTGAAGTGACGGATCTGTGCCTTGGCACCATGACGTTTGGGACGCAGACCTCTGAAGCGGATGCACACACCCAGATCGACATGGCGCTGGAGGCTGGGATCAATTTCGTTGACGCGGCTGAGATGTACCCGGTGAACCCGGTCTTGAAAGAGACCGTGGGGCGGACCGAAGAAATCCTGGGCAACTGGAACGCGGTGAACCCCGCGCGGCGGGCGGAGTATATTCTGGCGACCAAACACTCCGGTGCAGGTTTCGCGCATGCCCGCGACGGGGCACCAATTTCTGCGCAAACGATTCCCGAAGCGATCGAGGGGTCTCTGCGTCGATTGCAGACGGATTGCATCGATCTGTATCAGTTTCACTGGCCCAATCGCGGCAGTTACATGTTTCGGCAGAACTGGACCTATGCGCCGTCTGGTCACAACACCAATGACGTACTGGAGAATATGGAGGAGTGCCTTGTCGCTCTGCAACAGCAAGTCGATAAGGGCAATATCCGCGCGTTCGGCCTGTCGAATGAAAGCGCATGGGGCACCGCGCAATGGCTGCGGCTGGCCGAACAGACGGGCGCGCCACGGGTCGCTTCGGTCCAGAATGAGTATTCTCTGCTGTGCCGCCACTTCGACACCGATATGGCCGAGCTAAGCGTGCACGAAGATGTCGGCCTGATGGCGTTTTCTCCGTTGGCGGCAGGGTTTCTGACGGGCAAGTATCAGGGCGGAGCGGTGCCTAAGGGCTCGCGCATGGATCTTGTTCCGACCATGGGTGGGCGTAAGTACGAGCGTGTTTTTGGGGCCGTAGATGCCTATCTGAAGATCGCGCAGCGGCATGGCCTGGATCCGGTACATATGGCGCTGGCATGGTGCCAAACGCGCCCGTTCATGATGTCTGCCATTTTCGGAGCGACCACGGTTGCGCAGTTGGCCCATATTCTGGGGGGCACGGAGGTGGTGTTGGCGGATGATGTCCTGGCGGATATCAGTGCCGCGCATCGCGCGCATCCGATGCCGTTCTAAGGGGGCTCTGCATCCGCTGCGCTTTGCGCGACTCCCCCGGGAAATTTTTAGCCAGATGAAGCGGATCCGGTCAGTGATGTGTGGGCTGGATCCGGTCCTGACGGAGGTCTCTGGCCGACAGGCCGTGCGCGGTGCGGAAAGCACGGGCAAAGCTGGATTGTGAGGCAAAGCCTGTGGCGAGTGCCACGTCCATCAATGGCATATCCGTATCGGTTACCAGACGCCGCGCTTCGGCCAGGCGCAGTTGCAGATAGTGATCCTGTGGCGTTGTGTTCAGGCGCAGACGGAACTGTTGTTGCAGAGTACGAGGGCTGGTGCCCAGAGAGTCGGCAATGACGGCCAACGGTAGCGGGTCCTCGAGCGAAGTCTCCATCAACGAGTTCGCCTTTGCTGTCAGAGCCGTATGACGATGCGGCGCGCCTGTACGGCTTTGTGGCTTGGACGGTTCGGGTGCGCCCTCGTATAGGAACAGGCCGGACACGCGGGCGGCAAAACCTGCGCCGTGGCGCGCGGCGATGATGTGTAGCATCATCTCGACTGCGGGGATCGCGCCGCCTGAAGTCAGCCGGTTGCCGGATACAGTAAATCGGTCAGGGCGAACATCAACTTCGGGGAAGCGGTTCGCGAAATTGTCCAGATCCTCCCAGTGCGTTGTGGCGGAGTGGCCGTTCAGCAGGCCGGCTTCGGCCAGTAGCCAAGGGCCGCCGTCGATGCCAGCCATGGTGGCTCCGGTACCGGAAATGCGGCGCAATCCGGCGAGCAGGCTGGGTGTGGCGTGACGGGCCAGTTGAAATCCCGCGATGACAATCATCAGGTCGCAGCCCTGCAACCGAGCCAACGGTGTGCCTGGAACATTTAGGGCGCTGGTCAGCATCGCCGGTTCCGCCGTGGCAGTCACATAGTCCCAGTCAAATGCCGGGCGGTCCGCCAGGCGATTGGCGGCGCGCATCGGATCGACGGCCGAAGCAAAGCTGAGCGTGTTGCATTCGTCCAGAACCAGCACAGCCGTTTTCAGGGCGCGATGTTCGGGCTGCAATATGTTTTTTGCGGATTTCATCAAGTTCGATTCGCATTCTGGCAAGTTGTTTCCATAAAGCTGCGCCAGAGTCGGGGATGAACGCAAATCGGAATCCGGGGAGAAGCCTGAGGATAACTTAGGTCAAAACCGGGTATAAGTTGGGGAAAACACCATGCCACTGGAAATGAACCGCGAAGTCTTCATCACCTGCGCTGTCACCGGCTCGGGCGGAACACAGGATCGCAGCCCGCATGTGCCGCGTTCGCCCAAGCAGATTGGCGAAAGTGCGATCGCCGCGGCCAAGGCAGGCGCGGCCATCGTGCATTGCCACGTGCGTGACCCGGAAACCGGCGCGCCCAGCCGCCGTCTGGACCTGTACCGCGAGGTGACAGATCGTATTCGTGAGGCTGAGGTCGACGTGGTGCTGAACCTCACCGCCGGGATGGGCGGTGACATGATCTTTGGTCCCACAGAATCTCCTCTGCCGCTGAACGAAGATGGCACGGACATGATCGGCGCGGCTGCTCGGGTGGAGCATGTGGCCGAGTGTCTTCCCGAAATCTGTACTCTGGATTGCGGCACCATGAATTTTGCCGAGGCCGACTATGTCATGACCAACACGCCGGGCATGCTGCAGGCGATGGGCCGAATGATGACGCATCTGGGCGTGAAGCCCGAGATCGAAGCCTTTGACACCGGTCATCTATGGTACGCAAAGCAGCTGGTGAAGGACGGCGTTCTGGACAGCCCGGCACTGGTTCAACTGTGCATGGGCGTGCCGTGGGGCGCGCCGGATGATCTGAACACCTTTATGGCGATGGTGAACAACGTGCCTGATGACTGGACCTTCAGCGCATTCGCGCTGGGACGAAACCAGATGGCTTACGCGTCAGCTTCCGTTTTGGCTGGCGGTAACGTGCGCGTTGGGCTTGAGGACAACCTGTTTCTCGACAAAGGCGTTCTGGCCGAAAACTGGCAGTTGGTTGAGCGGGCGAACACCATCGTCTCAAACATGGGTGCGCGGGTGATCGGCGCGCAGGAAGTGCGTGAGAAGTTGGGGCTGGTAAAACGAGCGCCTAAGTGAGTCGTGGTTTCGTTTCAGGTCTCTTTGTGACCGTGGCAGCTTGCTCGACATCTACAATTCAAAAGGCAGATGTCGAGTTTGATGGCGCTCACGCCCTGAACGAGATTTGCGAGAACATTGCAGGTGACTATCGCGCAGACCGAAACGCAAACCCCAAACTTTGCGTCGGCTATGATGAGAATGGCTGGCCCATAGATGGTGCAGAAATCAAACTGCCAGACAATTGGTGAAACTAATGACAAAAATAGCAGCTATCATCGGTGGCGGTGTCATCGGCGGCGGGTGGGCCGCGCGGTTCTTACTTAACGGTTGGGATGTCCGAGTGTTCGATCCGGACCCGGAGGCCGAGCGCAAGATTGGTGAGGTGCTCGACAACGCGCGTCGGTCTTTGCCAGGGTTGAGTGATGTGCTTTTGCCATCTGAGGGGGCGCTTACCTTCCACGACGATCTGACTGACGCCGTGCAAGGCGCCATCTGGATTCAGGAAAGCGTACCCGAACGGCTGGATCTGAAGCTGAAGGTTTACAAAAGCTTGCAAGAGGCCTGCGATCCGGAGGCAATCATCGGGTCGTCAACCAGCGGGTTCAAACCGTCCGAGCTGCAGGAAGGAGCGCTGCGTCCAGAACAGATTGTGGTGACGCATCCGTTCAACCCAGTGTATCTGCTGCCGCTGATCGAATTGGTGCCGACCGACAAGAATCCACCCGAAATGGTCGACCGCGCGAAGGACCTGTTGAAATCGGTGGGCTTCTTCCCTCTGCATGTCAAAAAAGAGATCGACGCGCATATTGCTGACCGGTTCCTCGAAGCCGTCTGGCGCGAGGCGCTGTGGCTGGTCAAAGACGGTATCGCGACAACCGAAGAAATCGACGAAGCAATTCGCATGGGCTTTGGCATTCGCTGGGCACAGATGGGTTTGTTCGAAACCTATCGTGTAGCCGGTGGTGAGGCCGGGATGCGGCATTTCATGGCGCAGTTTGGTCCGGCCCTGAAATGGCCGTGGACCAAGCTGATGGATGTGCCCGAGTTCACTGATGAGCTGGTCGACTTGATCGCGGATCAGTCTGACGCGCAATCGGGCATGCACTCGATCCGCGAGCTAGAGCGCATCCGCGACAATAACCTCGTTGGTATGATGCGGGCGCTCAAGGCGCAGAACTATGGGGCCGGTGCTGTTCTGAACCAGCATGACGCGGCGCTGAAACCAGGCGCACTTCCGACGATGGATCAGGCCGATCTGAGCCAGCCAATTCTGACCTTGTCGCGCGCGGTGCCGTTGGACTGGACCGACTATAACGGTCACATGAACGAGGCGCGGTACCTTGAGGCCTTCGCCGCGGCGACCGACCGGTTCATGGAGATCATGGGGTGTGATGCCGATTACATCGCCTCGGGCGGCAGTTATTTTACGGCCGAAAACCACATCCGCTACACCGACGAAGTCCACGCGGGTGCCAAGATCGAAGTGCGTACGCAGATGCTGTTGGGGCAGGGCAAGAAACTGCACGTGTTCCACTCAATGTATGAAGGCGACAAGTTGTTGGCCACGGGCGAAAGCTTCCTGCTGCATGTCAATCTGGAAACCCGTCGCCCGAGCGCACCTTCGGCCGAGATCGAAGCGGCTATGGCCCGGATCGCCGAAGCTCAGGCCGGATTGCCTTATCCTGAAGGTGCGGGTGCTGCGATCCGCAAACCGGCATGAGTGGGCGCGTTCTGATCACGGCTGGCGCGTCGGGCGTTGGCCGCGCCATGGCCGAGGCCTTTGATGCAGCCGGTGCGCAGGTTTGGGTGGCTGATGTTGACCCGAATGCCCTGTCTGATTGTCCGGCCCATTGGCAGCGGTCCGAGGCGAACGTCGCGGAGGAAAATGCCGTGGCCACCTTGTTCAATGACATCGAGGCGGAATGGGGTGGTTTGGATACCCTGTGCGCAAATGCCGGAATCGCGGGACCAACCGCTTCGGTTGAAGATGTTGAATTGGCCGATTGGCGCATGTGTCTTTCGGTGAACCTGGAAGGGGCCTTTTTGTGCGCCAAATACGCGTCTCCAATCCTGAAACGACAAGGCAGCGGCGCGGTGGTCATAACGTCTTCGACTGCGGGACAATACGGTTATCCCAATCGCGCGCCCTATGCGGCGGCGAAATGGGGGATGATCGGGCTGGCCAAAACTCTGGCGATGGAGCTGGGCGCACACGGAGTGCGGTGCAATGTCATTTGCCCTGGCTCGGTTGAGGGTCCGCGGATGGAAGGCGTCCTGCAGCGCGAGGCCGATGCCAAGGGCATGACACGCGATCAGGTCTATGAGGGTTATGCCTCGGGCACTTCAATGGGTCGCTTCGTCGAAGGGCACGACATCGCCAATATGGCCGTGTTCCTTGCATCAGATGCGGCGCGGTTGGTGTCGGGGCAGGTGATTGCGGTCGATGGGCACACCGTCAACCCCGACCCCAAAGTTTAAGCCTGATTGGGTCCGCGAATCTGGCGGATGCTCTGGCGAACTGCCTGCCAGTCGCGGGCTTGCTGCATGTTCCCGGCGTCTTTGCATTCGCGCATCTTCTGCGCGGCCTCGGCCTCGGCCTGATCTCCGTGGGCGGAATAAAGCGCCCGTGCGTATTGAGCGGTTTTTAGTGCGTCCATTCCTATGGTCCTCCGTCTGTGATCGGATCGCTCGAAAGTTCGCGCCAAGTGACGATATCACACCTTGGTCGCTTACGCATCTATGAGGCCGTTATCAGGCGGAAATCGTTGATCGTAGCTGCCTGAGATGATCGGGGAAGTCCCGCGCCGTCACATCCGCTTCTCGCACCAACGTATCGAAATGACGGGAAAAAACTTCGATTCTGTCGCGGTCCCGAAAGGCCATATAGTGACTGCCCGCGTAGAACACACACAGCAGCGGGCCAAAAATCGTGACCGGCGCAGAATAGAGGCGTTTGGCATCAAACAGATAGATGCGCATGCGGGGATAAAGCTGGTCGCTCAGCTCCAACAAGTGGTCGATCTGATCCATCCTGATCTTTGGGCACAGGCCTTCGTAGTATCCGGTCGCGCGGGCAAAGCTGTCGATCTCATACAGTGGCATGGCGATTTCATAATCTGATTGCGCACTGCGCATCCAAGTCAGCCTGTCTGCCGACGCGCCGATGGCCTGATCTGCTGTGCGTCCCAAATGCGGGGCGTATTCCCATTCCAGCACGGCGCGGGTTTTCAACATGTCGGGCAGGGTGGCGGGCACATAGCGAACCTTGTAGCCAGCCGCCTCTTTGTGCCATTCAAAGATGCGCTCATCGACCAGCGCGCGGGGCGCCTTGGTCATACTCAGAGAAAGCGCCAGTAGCTCTGCAGCGCTTTCTGGCCGATCCGATAAGCTCAGCAGCCAGTCAGCCGAAACACCAAGCGCTGTGGCGCAGCTGCCAACGACATGCGCGTTCGGCAGGCGCGCACCTTCGCCAGTCAAAAGTTGGGATATGGTCGATCGGTCGACACCGATATCCCGGGCAAGCGCGCTTTGGCTGATGTCACGTTCTTCCATCGCGCGGGCAAGGCGTTGGCGAAACTGCGCAGCGCGATCTCGTTTGTCTAATTTATCCGTCATATGGTGATTTATATCATAAGTGATGAGTTTTGTTAATCATATTCAGAATTTTCAACTCGGCCACGATCCGTAATTCTTAAACATAACAATAATATGGGTGACGGAATGGAAACGCGACGAAGATCGGTCGTGAAGGCTGTGGTGTGGAATGCGATGGGCCTGGTCATGATGACGCTGGTGGGTCTTATCGCGACAGGCTCTGCTGCAGTTGGCGGGACGTTGGCGATTGTGAACACGGGCATCGGCCTGACGATGTACGTGATCTACGAGCGCGTCTGGGCAGGCATCACATGGGGCCGAAATGTCTGAGCGGCCAGGTCCCGAGTGGGGCACCTTTGCCCTTATAATCGCATGCTACGCAGCTTGGCTTGCTGTGATCTTTATGTTCCCGGTTTGGCTGGCCATTCCCGCAATGGGATTGGTCGCGGCGTTGCACTCATCGCTGACACATGAGGCGCTGCATGGACATCCTTTTCGCACCCGTTGGTTGAACGAGGCATTGTTGGCGCTGCCGTTGACTTTGTTCATCCCATATAACCGGTTCCGCGATCTGCATCTGGCGCATCACAGGGATTCGACCCTGACTGATCCGTATGACGACCCTGAGTCGAACTATCTGGACCCGAAGGTTTGGAATACGCTCAAAGGCTGGCAAAAGCGACTGCTGAGAGCGAATAACACGCTGCTTGGACGCATGGTGCTGGGCCCGGCGATTGGTCAATTCACCTTCATTCGGGATGAGCTGCGCGGCGCTAAACGCGGAGACAAAGACATATTACTGGCCTGGGGGCTGCACCTGATCGGAGCCGCTGTGGTTTTGTGGATAGTCGCGCAATCGCCAATGCCGCTGTGGGCCTTTGTTCTGTCAGCTTACATTGGGTTGGGTTTGGTCAAGATCCGGACGTTTCTTGAACACAGGGCGCATGAAGACTCGGGTGCGCGTACCGTCATAGTTGAAGATCGCGGACTATTGGCTTTCTTGTTTCTAAACAACAACCTGCACGTCGTACATCACATGAATCCCGGTGCGCCGTGGTACCGATTGCCCGCTCTGTATCGGGCTGGAAGAGATCGGTATCAGTCAACGAACGAGGCCTATGTCTATCGGTCCTACGGCCAGATCTTCCGCTCGTACCTTTGGCGCGCGAAGGATCCGGTGGCGCATCCGCTCTGGCCAAAGGGCTGATTTGCCGACACAAGGGAATTCATGAGTTTGTGGATTCCCGTCACCATCGCCGCCGCGGCATTTCAGACCGTGCGGTTCATGCTGCAAAAATCGCTGAGCACCGTGAAGCTTACGGCTGCCGGTGCGACTTTTGCCCGATTTGCCTATTCCATGCCTTTGGCCGTTCTCGTGTTGGTCGTGGCAATGAAGGTAACCGGTTACAGCCTGCCAGTCCTGACCGGAAGATTCTGGCTGTTTGCAGTGATCGGCGGGACAACGCAGATATTGGCGACCATTTGCGTGGTGGCCCTGTTCAAACAGCGTAATTTCGCCGTCGGCATTACATTCAAGAAGACCGAGGTCATCCAGACTGCCATCGTCGGATTTCTTGTCTTGGGTGATCAGGTGTCCTCGGGCGCATTGTTTGCAATAATTCTGGGACTGATAGCCGTCCTGCTGCTGTCGAAAAATCCAGGCGGGGAAGGGGTTTGGTGGGCACATCTCACCAACCGGGCATCGCGCCTTGGGTTGGGTTCTGGCATTCTGTTCGCCTTCTCATCCGTCAGTTATCGCGGAGCGTCTTTGGAGTTGGGGGACATTGACGCATGGTATCGGGCGTTGATCACACTGGCTGTGGTCGTGTCGTACCAATTCCTGAGCATGGGATTGTGGTTGTTGTGGCGCGACCGGGCTGAGTTGCGCGCAGTTTGGGACACACGTCGAACCGGCGTCTTTGTCGGCCTCACCAGCCTGTGCGGTTCGTTCTGCTGGTTTTTTGCCTTCACGCTGCAAAACGCGGCCTATGTCAAAGCACTGGGCCAGGTTGAACTGATCTTCAGCCTATTCGCCTCGATCTTGTTTTTCCGCGAAAAAATCACCCGGCGCGAAATCGCCGGGATGACCTTGCTTGGTGCCTCGATACTGGCACTGGTACTTACGATTTAGCCTGCGCGGCGCTCGTCAAAGCTGAGGGCGATGAAGCTGGGCATGTGATCGCCCATGCCGACAACAGCAGGGCCTTTGTCGTCTCTGCGGCCACGGCCCTTGGGTTCTTTGTCCTTCTTCCGGTCGCTCTTCCTGCTTTCGCTTTTCTTGGCGTCAGTCGGTTTGGCTTTCCGCTCAGGCTTTGGCGCTTCTTCTTTGGCTTTGGGCTCTTCAGCCTGAACCGGGTTGTCGAGCCTGGGAATTTCTTTTTGGATCAGCTTTTCAATTGCGGCCAGGGCTTTTTCATCTCGCCCTGAACAGATCGTAATTGCTTTGCCATCGCGTCCGGCGCGACCTGTACGGCCAATTCGGTGCACGTAGTCTTCAGGGTGTCCGGGAACGTCGAAATTGAACACATGGCTCACCGACGGCACATCAAGGCCGCGCGCGGCCACGTCTGAGGCGACCAGCAGGCGCAAGGAGCCGTCGCGGAAACCATCAAGAGTTTTCATCCGCTGTGATTGGTCCAGATCACCGTGGATCGCTGCAGCGTCATATCCGTATTTTTTCAACGACTTCGCGCAGATATCTACATCGGTTTTGCGATTGCAGAAGATGATTGCGTTGGTGCATTTTTCACCTTCGGCATCGATCAGCGCACGCAGAACCTTGCGCTTGGCACTGGCTTCGCGATCGCGGCGACCGCCTTTGAACATGACAACACCCTGTTCGATGGTCTCGGACGCGGTGGCCTGACGGGCGACCTCGACGCGGGTGGGCGCGGACAGGAACGTGTCGGTGATACGTTCAATCTCGGGTGCCATAGTGGCCGAGAAGAACAGGGTTTGGCGCGTGAACGGTGTCAGCGAGAAGATGCGTTCGATATCGGGGATGAACCCCATGTCGAGCATTCTGTCCGCTTCATCTACAACCATGATCTGAACGCCGGTCAACAGCAGCTTGCCGCGCTCGAAATGGTCCAGCAGGCGACCCGGTGTGGCGATCAGAACGTCAACGCCCCGGTCAATCAGCGCGTCCTGCTCTTTGAAGCTGACGCCGCCAATCAACAGCGCTTTGGTCAGTTTCAAGTGTTTGGCGTACGTGTCGAAATTCTCAGCCACCTGCGCGGCCAGTTCCCGCGTCGGGCACAGCACCAGCGAACGCGGCATCCGCGCACGAGCGCGCCCACGGGCCAGCAAGGTGATCATCGGCAGCGTGAAACTTGCAGTCTTGCCGGTCCCTGTCTGAGCAATGCCCAGGACATCGCGCCCTTCCAGAGCCGCGGGTATTGCGCCTTCCTGAATTGGGGTAGGGGATTCGTATCCGGCTTCCTCAATGGCTTTGAGGACCTTCGGGTTCAGGTTCAGTTCGTTAAATTTTGTCATGTATGTCCGGTTCATGCGGACACTAGACCTGGCCCGCGCGTCAATGGAATGCCGGGCCCGGATGGCCATGCGCTGTCAGGCACATTTCGGCTTTGCGCGGACATAACAAAATCATGAGGCAGGGTCAAATGAAGAGGTTTTAACCTGATGTCGCTAGCGCCCACTGCTGGTTTTCCGCAACAATTCAGCAGCTTCCGGGGAAGTGTTTCGCAACTTTCGCGTCCAGATCCAGCGGTCTGTGCCGGATCAACCCATATTCTTCGAGACGAGCGCGTACGCCGGGATCGGCACCGCTAATTTCGTCAAAGAACGCGCGCAAGCCGTCCTGGCCCTGTTCTGTCTCGATCCAGTTGAACAACTCATTCTTGTTCAGACCGCCCAGTTCGCGCGGAACATTAGGGGACATGCCGGGTTGATAGGACCCACGCGCCATCCGAAACTGATAATGCGCCGCCCAGTGGTCCCAGTCAGGGGCGTGGCGATGACACAGCTCCAACCCCGGAAGTTCGAATTTGCAGGGCAGAAGCTTTTTGTTTTGAAACAGGTTGTGGATGCGAAAGTTCAGCTTTTCCATGCCTGTGCGGACGAAAAGCTTACCCTGAACGTGGCTGAGGAACCCGCCGAGTACAAAGCTGCCATAGTTGGGATAGACGGACTGTACCATGGCTGAGCGGTCCGGGCCGCTGGGGATATGCGCCTTGAACAGATCCTCGCCGCTTGCCATTGCCTCCATTGGCCGGACGCGGACGGCGGGGATGTCGGCGGGGACGGATTGCAACTGCTCCCGGATGGGTTTTGAAGACCACAGGAACTCGTCCACGTCGATATGGGCCAGCCAGTCCAGATCGGTGTTGCGATAGGCGAATGTGGCATGCAGCGTCTGACGAACCTGATGGCGTTCCGGTCGGTCGCGTTTGCGTTTCTCCCAAAAGGCATCGTCGCAGATTCGCGCTCTGATTTTCGGGTGTTTCCTGAGGGCCCGGTGCGCCTCACGATTGGGTTCGTCCAGGTAGATGTACAGATAATCCACACCCAGATCGAGGTGATGGGCCGCGAACCTGAGTATGTCGCGGGTCGATCCGCGAACCATTGAGACGATACCCCAGGTCGTCATGCCCAGACCTGTTGTGCGACGCCATATTCACGCGCAACGCAAGAATGAGGGTCGGGCGATTCCATGCTGAATTCAAAAAGTTTTTTCTGGGCGCCGAACCCGTGTAGTGCGCCTGTGGGCGTCTGGAAGTCGTCATTCATGCGGGTAAAATTGCACAGGCCATGTTGCCTGTGCAATCAGCCTGACGCATCACACCATCATTTCTTTCGTGGCCGTCAGGTTCAGTTCGGGATAGTCGCGGATGACCCGGTCGATGTCCCACTGAAGACGCGTCAGATAGACGATGTCGCCATCATGATCATGGGCGATGTGCTGCTTGTTGGCGTTGACGAACTTTTCGACCTCGGCCTTGTCACCACTGACCCAGCGGGCCGAGGTGAACTGAGATGCTTCGAACCGAACGGGCAGGCCGTATTCCATCTCGATCCGGCTGGCGAGCACTTCAAATTGCAGCGCGCCAACGACGCCAACGATAAAGCCCGATCCGATTGAGGGTTTGAACACCTTGGCCGCGCCTTCTTCGGCAAATTGCATCAGCGCCTTTTCCAGATGTTTGGCTTTCATCGGGTCGCCGGGCCGCACGGTCTGCAGCAGTTCAGGCGCGAATGAGGGGATGCCAGTAACCCGGATCGCTTCGCCTTCGGTCAGCGTGTCGCCGATGCGCAATTGGCCGTGGTTGGGGATGCCGATGATATCACCAGCCCATGCCTCTTCGGCCAATTCACGGTCGGACGCCAGAAACAGCACAGGGTTCGAAATCGCCATCGGCTTTTTCGACCGCACATGGGTCAGCTTCATGCCACGCTTGAAATGGCCCGATGCCATACGAACAAATGCCACGCGGTCGCGGTGCTTGGGGTCCATATTGGCTTGAACCTTGAAGACAAAACCCGCGACTTTCTTTTCGTCGGGTGCAATCTGACGCGGTTCGGCAGACTGGATCTGCGGCTGGGGGCCGTAGGCGCCAATGCCTTCCATCAGTTCCTTAACGCCGAACGAGTTGATCGCCGAGCCGAACCAGATCGGGGTCATATGCCCCTCAAGCACCGCCTGCGGGTCCATGGCGGGCAGCAGCTCGCGCGCCATCTCGACCTCTTCCAGGAACTTTTCCAACAGGTGCTCGGGCACGTGTTCGGCCAGTTTCGGGTCGTCCAGCCCATTGATTTCGATGCTTTCGGCCACCTTGTTGCGGTCGGCGCGGTCCATCAGTTCCAACCGATCGCGCAGCATGTCATAGCAGCCGATGAAATCGCGGCCCACGCCGATGGGCCACGCAGCAGGGGTGACGTCGATGGCCAGCATCTCCTGAATTTCGTCGATGATCTCGAACGTATCGCGGCTTTCGCGGTCCATCTTGTTACAGAATGTCAGGATCGGCAGATCACGCAGGCGGCAGACTTCGAATAGTTTCTGCGTCTGGCTTTCCACACCCTTCGCGCCGTCGATTACCATCACGGCGGCGTCCACAGCGGTCAGCGTGCGATAGGTGTCTTCCGAGAAATCACTGTGGCCGGGCGTATCCACCAGATTGAACCTGAAAGTGTCATAGTCAAAGGACATCGCCGATGCGGAAACCGAGATACCGCGGTCCTTCTCCATCTGCATGAAGTCCGAGCGGGTCCGACGCGCCTCACCCTTGGCGCGCACCTGACCGGCCATCTGAATGGCGCCCCCGTACAACAGGAACTTTTCAGTCAGCGTCGTTTTGCCCGCATCCGGGTGCGAGATGATGGCGAATGTCCGGCGCCGAGCAATCTCGGGCGGCAAAACGGGTTGGTTGGTGGCGGTATCAAGCATGAACGCGCGTATATGCGGGGAATTCTGCCGAGGCAAGACAAAGGGGCTGTTCAGAATCGCTCGACCATGGCAAAAAGAACATATAGTGAACAAATTATGGAGAGGTGTGATGAATTTAAAAGAAATCGCAAACGAACTGGTCGCTGGTTGCCGAGAAGGCCGGGCCAAAGCGAATTTGGATAAGCTCTATGCGGACGATGCCGTCTCCGTCGAAGCCGTGGATTACTCGGGCATGGGGCGCGAAGTCGCCGGCCGCGACGCGATCCGTGGCAAACAAGAATGGTGGGAAGGTGCACATGATGTGACAAAAACTTCGGTAAGTGATCCATTTGTGCATGGTGAGGACCGCTTTGCCGTAATTTTCGAAGTAAAGGGCACAGTGAAGGAAAGCGGTGACAGCTTTGATATGCGCGAAGTCGCCATTTACCACGTCGCGGATGGCAAGATTGTGCGTGAAGAGTTCTTTTATTGATCAAAGGTCCATTGCTGGTCTTCCCTGAAAGGCTGGTGCTAGATGTGCGGCAAATACAGGGAGGATCAGATGGATCTTGGTATCAAAGGTAAACGTGCGCTGGTCTGCGCCAGTAGCAAAGGTTTGGGTCTGGGTTGTGCCGAGTCGCTGGCCGCCGCGGGTGTTGATCTGGTGATGAACGCGCGGGGGACTGAGGCTTTGGAGGCATCGGCTGACCGCATTCGCGCTGAACATGGCGTACAGGTTCAGACTATCGCCTGCGATGTGACTTCGACTGAAGGACAGGTGCAGGTAATCGAAGCCGCGCAGGGTGTTGATATCCTCGTGACAAATGCCGGAGGCCCGCCCCCGGGTTTGTGGTCGGATTGGGATCGCGATGATTTCATCAAGGCGCTGGACACCAACATGCTGACGCCGATTGCGTTCATGAAGGCTTTGTTGCCTGGGATGATGGACAAAGGCTGGGGCCGGGTGGTGAATATCACCTCGCAATCTGTGCGCGCGCCGATCCCCGCACTGGGTCTGTCGAACGCGGCACGTACCGGTTTGACGGGGTATGTCGCGGGAACTGCGCGTCAAGTGGCGCCGAAAGGGGTAACGATCAATAACTTGCTGCCGGGCATTCATGCCACCGACCGGGCGGACTCGTTGGATGGTGGCGTGGCTGCGCAAAAAGGAATTTCGATGGACGAGGCGCGCGCTGAACGCGCGGCAACCATCCCGGCGCGACGGTATGGAACGCGTGAAGAATTTGGTGCAGCCTGTGCGTTCCTGTGTTCGCAGAATGCCGGTTTCATTGTCGGGCAGAACATACTGCTAGATGGTGGCGCCACTAATCTGACGATGTGATCATGGCACAAAACTTCTCGCTTAAAGATCAACTGTTTAATGTCGAAAAGACCCGCTATTTGGCGGGGCTTTTCGCGGGCGCGGACCCGTCCTTTGATGCCGAGGCGTTTGAGGCGCAGGTCATGTCGCGTCTGCTGGATCTGGAGCTGAAAGAGAGGATGGCCTGGATCGCCGAATGTCTGCAACAGGCGGTGCCGGGCGACTTGCCTCAGATCGCACCTACGCTGCTGCGCGCCTTGCCGCCACCATTGGATCCCGGCAAAACGGATGACGATTTTGGTGATTTCATCTTTGCACCGCTGGGTGACTGGGTTGTTGCCGTGGGGATGGATCATCCTGAGCAGTCATTGGATGTGCTCGAGGAACTGACCCAAAGGTTTTCAATGGAATGGGCCATAAGGCCGTTCCTCAATACCCATCAGGAACAGTTGCTGGCGCGGATGCAGGAATGGTGCGCGCATGACAGCTATCACGTGCGTCGACTGGTCAGCGAAGGCACAAGACCGCGTTTGCCTTGGGGGCAGGCGGTGGGGCTGGACCTGACCGATCCGCTGCCTTTACTGGATCGGCTGCATGCCGATGGAACGCGCTATGTCACTCGGTCGGTTGCCAACCATCTGAATGACATAACCAAAAAAGACCCCGATCTGGTTTTGGACCGGTTGCAGGATTGGGGCGGGAACGGGCGGCAGGATCAGGCCGAGATGGGCTGGATGACCTCGCACACCTTGCGTGGGCTTGTGAAAGCAGGCCATCCGCGCGCCATGAAGATGCTGGGCTTTGATCCTGATGCTGAAGTTTCGGCCGATGTTACCATCAAGGGTGACGCGCAGATCGGTGGAGCGCTGGAGTTTGATGTCGTGCTGAATGGCAATGGAAAACAACCGGTTCTGGTCGATTACATTGTTCATTTTCAAAGGCCTGGGGGTAAAACCTCAGCCAAAGTGCACAAGCTGAAACAGTCCGCGTTGGCAGATGGTGCTCTTACCCTGACCAAAAAGCACAAGCTCAAAGGTGACGCCACCACGTTCAAACTTATCCCTGGTGCGCATCGGCTTGAGATACAGGTGAACGGCAAACTGCGCGCGGGCGTTGATTTCGAACTGCTGGCATAACCCCTACACGCCCTCACGCTTTCGTCAGATTCTAAAGGCCCGGATTGCGCCAAGCCCCGCGCTGCTTTAGCTGCTATGCAGCCATCAGACAGAAGGATAACCGCGATGAAGCATGAGTCAGTGCAGAATTACTATGGCGAAGTCTTGCAGGGCAGCTCGGACTTGCAGACAAACGCGTGTTGTACGCCTGATGACATGCCGGATCATGTCAAAAAGATCCTGTCGACAATTCATGACGAAGTTCTGACGCGCTACTATGGCTGCGGTCTGATCGCTCCGCACGACCTTGAGGGAATGAGCATTCTGGATCTCGGCTGTGGTGCGGGACGTGATGTTTATGCCTTGTCCGCAATGGTAGGTGAAAAGGGGCGCGTTGTGGGTGTGGATATGACACCGGAACAGCTGGACGTCGCGCGGGCGCATCAGGACTATCACACGCAAGCCTTTGGGCATTCTGCCAGCAATGTGGAATTCCACCATGGCTATATCGAAAAGCTGGACGAGCTTGACCTGGAACCCGGTTCTTTTGACATCATCGTCTCGAACTGCGTGATCAATCTGGCCACCGATAAAGAGGCGGTTTTGCGTGGTGCGCATCGGTTGCTGAAAGACGGGGGCGAGATGTATTTCTCGGACGTCTACGCCGACCGCCGAGTGCCTAAAGAGATGGCCGAGGATGAGGTTTTGTACGGTGAATGCCTGTCCGGTGCCCTGTATTGGAACGAGTTCCTGTCGATGTCGCGTAAGGCAGGCTTTGGTGATCCGCGCCGGGTCACGCATCGTCCGCTGACCATCGAAAACGCTGTACTCGAAGAGCGTGTCGCGCCTCTTAAATTCCTGTCTGCCACCTACCGTCTGTTCAAGCTGCCCGAGTTGGAACCAGACTGCGAGGATTACGGCCAGGCCGTGATCTACAAGGGCACCATCCCGAATGCCCCGCATCTGTTCGAGCTAGATGATCACCACGCGATCGAGGCGGGTAAGGTTTTTCCTGTCTGCGGCAACACGTGGATGATGTTGAAAGACACGCGTTTCGCGCGGCATTTTGAGTTCATCGGTGATTTCTCGACCCACTACGGGATATTCGAAGGCTGCGGTGGTGAAAGCCCGTTTGAAGCCACGGGCGAGGCCCCATCCGGCGTCTGTTGCTGATCTCTTGCACCTGAGGGGCGGGGTTGTTATCCCCGCCTAAGCCCGATGGAATTGATCGGGAAAGGCAACGGGGCCCATCGGTGACAGAAAACGCTACTCCTCCTCGACTGGAAATCCGAAATCTGATCGCCCGGTATGAGGGGCGGGTCGTTGTGGATAACGTCTCACTGACGGTGCGGGCGGGGCAGGTGACCTGTTTGTTGGGGCCTTCGGGCTGCGGCAAGTCCACGACGCTGCGCATGATCGCGGGCGTCGAGATGCAGGAATCCGGTGAAATCTACGTCGATGGCAAGCTGATCTGTGACACGGTGTTTCGTGTACCGCCCGAGCGGCGCGAAATAGGGCTGATGTTTCAGGACTTTGCCCTGTTTCCGCATCTCAGCGTTGCCGACAATGTGGCCTTTGGCCTGAAGGGGCATAGGGACGAAAAACGCGCCCGCGTCGAAGCGCTGCTGCGCAAAGTCGACCTGATGCGTTTCGTCGACGACTACCCACATCATTTGTCAGGTGGCGAGCAGCAACGTGTGGCGTTGGCCCGCGCATTGGCCCCGCGTCCGCGGATCATGCTGATGGACGAGCCTTTCTCGGGCCTCGACAACCGGTTGCGGGACGGCATTCGGGATGAAACGCTTGCGATCCTCAAGGAAGAGGATGCCGCTGTTGTTCTTGTCACGCATGAGCCGGAAGAAGCGATGCGCATGGCGGATGAAATCGCCCTGATGCGGCGCGGTAAAGTCGTCCAACAAGGCGCGCCCTACAACGTCTTTACCCGCCCGGCGGACAAGGCGGCGGTGGCGTTTTTTAGTGATATCAATGTTTTGCAATCCAAAGTGAATGGGGCCTTGGCCGAAACGCCATTCGGGCAATTTCTGGCACCCGGCGTTCCGGACAATACAGATGTCGAGATCGTATTCCGCCCGCAGCACGTGCGGCTGGACTTTGACCGTAACGGCAAGGGGCCGCTGCCGACACCGACCGACGGCGTTGCCGCGCGGGGCGTGGTCGAGCGGGCACGGTTTTTGGGCAACGAAAGCCTTGTTGAATTTCGGATGGACCATGATGGCTCGATCCTGAGGGCGACGGTGCCCAATGTCTTTGTTCCCAGCCCGGGACGGGTCATGTGGCTGACCATCCGCCGTGACAGGTGTTTCGTTTTCCCGGTTTAGGCTGGAAAGCCACAGTTTAGCGCCAAGTGGTGCGCGAAAGCATCAGATTGGACGCGCGCGTTGCTTGCCGCGACGCGGGGGCGGGTCTATCAAGGGCAAAACGCCGGGTGGATGGGGCTTATGCGTATACTTCTGACCAATGATGACGGGATCAATGCCCCGGGGCTGATCGCACTTGAGGCGATTGCCGCCGATCTGGCAGGCCCGGATGGCGAGGTTTGGGTCGTAGCGCCTGCATTCGAACAATCGGGTGTGGGCCACTGCATCAGTTATACCCACCCGATGATGGTCGCCAAGCTGGGCGAGCGCCGCTTTGCCGCCGAAGGCTCACCCGCTGACTGTGTGTTGGCCGGGCTGCACGACGTCATGAAAGACACACCGCCCGATCTGGTATTGTCCGGTGTGAACCGGGGTAATAACTCGGCCGAGAACACGCTGTATTCCGGCACGGTAGGAGGGGCGATGGAAGCCGCCCTGCAGGGTATTCCTGCGATTGCCTTGTCGCAGTATTTCGGACCGCGCAATCTTGGTCTGGATGATCCTTTTGAGGCTGCAAAGCGTTACGGGGCCGACCTCGTGCGGCGAATTCTGAAAGCAACGCCTGAAGAGCAAGTCGATTACCGGCTGTTTTACAACGTGAATTTCCCACCTGTGCCGGCGGATGAGGTTCTGGGGACGCGCATCGCGCCGCAGGGCTTTCGCCAGGATACCAACTTCTCGGTCGAACCACACAGCTCGCCCTCGGGCCGGCGGTTCCTGTGGATCAAGGGCGGCTATCAGCACAATCCGACAGCACCCGGAACCGATGCGGCGGTTAACCTTGGGGGCTACATCTCGGTCACACCGATGCGTGCGGATCTGACGGCCCATGACGTTCTGAAACAACTGAAGTCGATCGAATGAGCGGACTTGATCCAGAAACAACCATGCAGTTCCTCTTTGCCCTGCGGTCGCGCGGGGTAACGGATGCGCGCGTTCTAGCTGCTATGGAACAGGTCGATCGGGGCCGTTTCGTCAAGGGTCTGTTCGCCGAGCGCGCTTATGAGGATACACCGCTGCCGATCGCCTGTGGCCAGACGATCAGCCAGCCTTCGGTGGTGGGGCTGATGACCCAGGCGCTGGATGTGCGCCCCCGTGATACGGTGCTGGAGGTTGGTACAGGCTCGGGCTATCAGGCGGCGGTTCTGTCCAAGCTGGCGCGCCGGGTCTATACGGTCGAACGTCATAAACGTCTGGTGCGCGAAACCGGCGAGCTGTTTCGAGAATTGGGAATGACCAATGTGACGGCGATGCTGTCTGACGGATCGTTCGGTTTGTCGGAACAAGCCCCGTTTGATCGTATCATTGTGACCGCCGCCGCTGAGGACCCGCCCGGGCCGCTCTTGGCGCAGCTCAAAATCGGCGGTATCATGGTTTTGCCGGTGGGACAGTCGGATGCGGTTCAGACCCTGATCCGGGTCAGACGCACTGAGACCGGCCTGGACTATGATGAATTGTTGCCCGTTCGGTTCGTGCCCCTGCTAGAAGGGCTTGGCAAAGACGGAGCGTAAGGAAATATTTCGCGATAAGCGCTGGAACCCCGGACAACAGGGGCAGGCGGTGAGGACAGTAAAATGAGAGCAGTTTCCAAATCAGCAGTCGCAGCAGGTGTTGCGTCTTTGGCGTTCCTCGCGGGATGCGAAGGCCCCATAGATTATGATCTGCGCGGCAATGTCGGTGGTTTTTCCACGGCCGACGCAGCGCAGGCGGCCACCGCGAACCGGCCTGCTCCGGATGCGCGTGGCGTGATCACCTATCCCAATTATCAAGTGGCCGTTGCGCGTCGGGGCGATACGGTTGGCGATATCGCTGCCCGGGTCGGATTACCGGCAGCGGAAGTCGCGCGCTTCAACGGGTTGCAAGCTGCGGACCAGTTGCGTGATGGCGAAGTGGTCGCCTTGCCGCGTACCGTCAGCGCTGCCAGTTCTGTCGATATCGCGACAATTGCAGGCACCGCGATTGACGCGGCGCCCGCGGATGGGTCGGTGCGCACATCGACGCTGGAACCGGCACAACCAACTGCCGCGCCTGCATCGGCCCCTGCGCCGACGGGGCCCGAGCCCATTCGCCACAAGGTCAAGCGCGGCGAAACCGCGTATACGATCGCGCGCCTGTATAACGTGCCGGTCGATGCTCTGGCCGAGTGGAACGGGCTGGGGTCTGACTTTACCGTCCGCGAAGGGCAGTTTCTGCTGATTCCCATCAAGAACCAGGCTGCACCCCGTCAGGAAGCTGCCGCTGCAACCGTTCCTGCGACCACGATCACCCAACCTGGGCAGGGATCGCCCACGCCGACCCCGCCCAGTGCGACGCAACCGCTGCCGGATGAAGATATCAAGCCGGCAGAACCCGCGCCGGACGTGACCGCCGAAGCACCCACAACGCAAAGCAATTCTGCACTTGGCCTGCCGGTCACCGGAACGATCATCCGCACCTATAAAAAGGGCTCGAACGAAGGCATCGACATTGCGGCCTCGCCTGGTAGCCCGGTTAACGCTGCCGCAGCGGGCACCGTCGCCGCAATCACGGCAGACGCGGATCAAGTGCCGATCATTGTGGTAAAGCACAACAGCGACCTGCTGACCGTCTACGCGAATGTCGAAAACATCACTGTGAAAAAGGGTGCTCGCGTCAAGCGCGGCCAAAAGATCGCCTCCTTGCGCGGCGGCGACAATGCCTACGTCCATTTCGAGGTGCGTAAAGGGTTCGAATCTGTCGATCCGGAACCCTATCTGCGGTGAGGGTTATGGCCCCGAGCGGGATGTGCCTTCTGCCAGAGTATTCGAGAGAAGACGAGACCTGTCAGGCGTGCGGGTCATAATCGCTAAGGCTCTTGCCGGGCTCGTCTGCGAAGACCTCGGGCAGGGGCAAGATTGTTTCGATCAGGTCTATGCGAAAAACACGGAACCCCTGACGTAACTCGCACCATGCCGTCAGGGTCCAGACGCGCCCCCAGTATTCCATGTGCAGCGGGCGTATGACCCGATCAGTCAGAACGCCGTCGATCCGACGGTAAGACAGACGGAGTTTCTGGCGGGATTTGATGGCGGCGCGGATCGGGGCCATATGCGCCAGCCCACGCGCCGCATCGGCAAAGGGATAGACTGCAAATTTCCAACTGTCAGCCTCGGCCACGACCTGCGTGGGCAACACGGCGTCGATCTTGTCGGCCAGCGACGTGGCTGCGGCCTTGAGGTCGGGGTCTGCGGCTTCGGCTACGATGGCCATACCGAGGTTCAACGCCTCAAGCTCGGCAGGGGTCAGATTCAGCGGGGGCAGGGTGATCTGCTCACGCACCATGTAGCCCACACCGCGTTCGCCCTCGACGGGGATGCCCGAGGCAACCAGCGTATCCATGTCGCGATAGATGGTGCGAACCGACACCTCAAGCCGGTCCGCGATGTCCTGCGCACGGTGAAGTTTACCGTCGCGCAGGATCTGGATGATATCGAACAGCCGGTCAGAGCGGCGCATGGGATGTCCTGTGTGTCATGACGCTCCGATGGTCCAATGGATTGCATCGTGGCGCATGGTGACCGTGTCCGGCGCGATTGCGGCCATCACCGCAGGAGCGAAATCCTGCTTTGGAAAGGCTGCGGCGGCGGATTGAGCGCAATCCATGTTGGCCCAGATGACGGTGTCGGTCCAAAGCCCATCATCCCCTGCGCTGAGGCGTCGAAAGACAAAGCCGTCCGCGTTCCGAACAAAGGATTCAGTGCCTTTCATGATGTTCACGAAATCCTCCTTTGTTACATCGGCCGCGAGTTTGAAGGTTACGGTTTCTGCGATTTGTGTCACGTCATGCTCCTGTTTTGATGAGACAGGGCCGTTGTACGTGTTTACAACTGACATAAACCTGTCAGTTGAGAAATGCGAGTCCTCAAAAATCGCGTGATCCGTTCATTTTTGGGCACAGAACCGGGCCGACACGCTTTTGCGATGGACCGCCCGGGCGTAAACACAGTGCCAGATCACATTCCCGGCGCGCGTGCGCCGACTTCAAAGGAGAAGAGACATGCTTAACAATATCGGACTTCCCGGTCTTCTGCTGATTGCCGTTGTGGTGCTGGTGCTGTTTGGCCGCGGTAAAATCAGCTCGTTGATGGGCGAAGTGGGCAAAGGCATCACCTCGTTCAAGAAGGGCGTCAAAGAAGGTGCGGACGAGCTAGAGCAGGACGCGTCCGAGATGGCGAAAGACGTCACCCCCGAGACCGACAAAGACAAGGCCTAAGCGCAGATGTTTGATCTGGGCTGGACCGAGCTTCTGGTCATTGGCGTTGTCGCCCTGATCGTTGTGGGGCCAAAGGACCTGCCGGTGTTGTTCCGCAATGTCGGCCGCTGGGTTGGCAAGGCTCGTGGCATGGCGCGCGAATTTAGCAGCGCCATGAACGAAGCAGCTGATCAGGCGGGCGTGAACGAGATCAAGAAGGGTCTGAATGCGGCCACCAATCCTGTGAACACCGCCATGGACGGCGTCAAAGAAGCTGCGCAGGAAATGGCCAAGAGCATGGACCCGACTAAGTTCGACCCCGACAGCGAAACCGGTAAACTGGCTGCTGAACGTGCAGAGCAGGCCAAGAAGATCCAGGCCTCGACGGCACGTGCCGCTGCCGAGCGTAAGGCCAAAGAAGCTGCGGATGCGCTAGCCAAGGCTGAAGAGGCCGAAGCCGCGCTGAATACTGAAAGCAAGACATGAGCAATACCGACGAGATCGAAGACAGCTCGGCCCCATTGATCGAGCATCTGGCAGAACTGCGCACGCGGTTGATTCACTGCGTCGTGGCGTTCCTGATCGGGATGATAATTTGCTTCACCGTTGCCACGCCGCTGTTCAACTTCCTCACAAACCCATTGTGCGAGGTGCTGGCAGAACGCGGGCAGGATTGTGATTTGATCTTCATTTCACCGCAGGAAGGGTTCTTCGTCGCCATCAAGGTCTCGCTTCTGGGCGGCTTCATTCTGGCATTCCCCTATATAGGGATGCAGATGTGGCGGTTCGTTGCACCGGGCCTGTACCGGTCGGAAAAGAACGCGTTCCTGCCGTTCATGCTGGCATCGCCATTCATGTTCCTGCTGGGGGCAAGCTTTGCCTTCTACGTGGTCACGCCGCTGGCTTATGACTTCTTCCTTGGCTTCCAGCAGTTCGGATCAGAAGGCGAGGCAGTAGTTGACGGCACTGCTACTGCACCGCTCAGCGTGGTCTTCCAGGGCTCGGCACAGGAATACCTGAACCTGACCATCAAGTTCATCGTGGCCTTTGGGCTGTGCTTCCAGTTGCCGGTTCTTCTGACCCTGATGGGAAAAGCCGGGCTGGTAACTGCCGAAGGTCTGGGGGCCGTGCGTAAGTACGCGGTGGTCGCCATTCTGGTTCTGGCCGCACTGGTGACACCGCCTGACGTGATCACTCAGGTCATCCTGTTCGTGGTTGTCTATGGGCTGTACGAAATTTCGATCTTCCTGGTCGCACGCGTCGAGAAAAAGCGCGAGGAACAACTGCGCGCTGACGGTTACTACGACGATGAAGAAGAAGCGGATGAAGAGATTATTCAGGAAGAAGAAGGCAAGTAATCCTGATGATCGATAACAATCAGGCGCGTCCGTCACGGCGCGCCTTTTTTGTGCGCGGCTCTTGTTGCGCCCGGCGGAACATGGTTTGAAACCAGCAAAACTGACCGGAGGCGCCTATGAACGACCAAGCCCTGAACCGTATCGCTGACGCCTTGGAACGCATGGCACCGGCCCCATTGGCCGCGCCCGACTTCGAAGCTGCCCCGGCTTTTGTCTGGCAAGTCGAGCCGGACCGGCTTGAGCCGGTCAAACAGGTCAACCGTGTCGATCTGGACCTGCTGGTGGGCATTAACCGCTCACGCGAAACGTTGCTGGACAACACGCGCCGCTTTGCGGCCGGGTACAAGGCCAACAACGCGCTGTTGTGGGGCGCACGGGGCATGGGCAAATCCAGCCTCGTGAAAGCTGTCCACGGTACGTTGCAGGCGGATTTTCCAGACCTCAAACTGGTCGAACTTCAGCGTGAAGATATGGGCTCGGTCGCGCGCCTTCTCAACCATCTGCGCGCCGCTCCGCACCGGTTCATTCTGTTCTGCGATGACCTGTCGTTCAGCCACGATGATCAGCATTACAAATCACTCAAGGCGGTGCTGGACGGAGGCATCGAGGGCCGCCCCGAAAACGTTGTCTTCTACGCGACCTCGAACCGCCGTCACCTGATGCCGCGGGACATGATCGAAAACGAACGCTCCAGCGCGATCAATCCGTCAGAGGCGGTCGAGGAAAAAGTCTCGCTCTCTGACCGGTTCGGCCTGTGGCTGGGCTTCCATCCCTGCGATCAGGATGAATACCTTGCGATGATTGACCGGTATTGCGCGGCTCATGGTGTATGCGTCGACGCCGATATCCTGCGCGCCGAGGCCATCGAATGGCAAGCCACCCGGGGCGGACGCTCGGGTCGCGTGGCATGGCAGTTCTTTGTCGATCTGGCTGGGCGCAACGGCGTACATATCGCGTAGACCGCCCGCTACATCAGGCCAAAATACCCCCACTGGAGGCATGGCCTAAAGGGCAATTCCTACAACAATGCCAAAATTCTGGCAGCCTCATCCGCCGGGTTTATCAACGCATTGCGGTCTTCGCCGGGATGGAACCTGGCGCGTACGGCCGTCGGCATCGGTGCGGGTTCCACGATCGAAACGCGTGGTCCTGTACGTTCTGTTTCCACCGCCCAGCTACGGGCAAGCGCCAGTTGCGCAGCCTTGGTTGCACCATAGATGCCATAGAATTTTTCACCGGCCTTGGGATCGTCAAAAAACACCGCATGGCCGCTGTCGCCCAGCAGGGGCGCGATATACGGGATCAGAACCGACGTGGCTGTGGCGTTGATGTTGACCGCCTTCGTCCATTCCTTGGGGTCCACGAAATGCGCGGGCGTCAGGGCCGAGGTGTGGACTGCAGTGTGCATCCACAGATCAACTTTGCCCCATCGGTCATGAATGCCCCGGCACAGCGTCGCCATGGCGTTCGGATCCGCGATGTCCATCGGCGCAAGCGTGGCGGCACCACCCTTGGCTTTGATCCGGTCGTCCAACTCTTCCAGCCCACCAGTGGTGCGGGCGACGGCGACGATGTGATACTCGGGTGCCAGAGCTTCGGCCAGGGCAGCACCCAAACCGCGCGAGGCCCCGGTGATGAGGGCAATTTTAGTCTGATCGGTCATAAGGGCGGTTTGAACCCATGCGCGCAGGGCGTCAAGACAGATTAACTTCCGGGGATGACGATCCGCTTGGTCTGGCCGCTTTGTCGCAGCATGACGCCTTCGTCATCAATGGCTATCACAGTGCCCGAGGACACCCGACTGCCGGGTTTGACCTCTTTGACCCGACCTGACGACAGGCGTACCAATGCACGCATGTCAGCTTTTGGGCCAAAGATGCCCAGGACAGCGACTGCGTTCTTCTTCAACGCGCCTGTCTGTGTGGCCGCGCTTTTGACGTTGGCGTTTGACATGATTTCCGGCCCGGCCGCGTTGGCCTGACCCCTTGTTTTATGAGTGGTTCGGCAGATGCGCTATCAAACGAAGGACCGGAACTAAAGGGGCGGGGATTGCGCGATAGCGCAGCTGAATTGCTGCGCCGCCGAAGCCCCTGCAATTGCGGTTTCTTCATCGAAAAGTTGTGCGCGAAAACCGACCGATCAGGCGCAGCCCATACGTGAAAAGGCCCGCATCGCAATTGCGAAACGGGCCATCACTGCAATCTGATTCGCTGATATGTCCTTAGCCGGACGCCAGTTTGGCCGCATTCCAGGACCCGCCGGGCACCTGCATGTCCTGCTTTTTCTTGCTGACCCGGCTGCTGTTTTCGAGGCTGTCCAGATAGTCTTCGCTGACGCTGCCGGTAATGTAATTTCCGTCAAAGCACGAGCAATCGAAGGATTCGATATCCGGGTTGCCTTCCTTGGCTGACCAAATCAGGTCATCGAGGTCCTGATAGAACAAGGCGTCTGCGCCCAACTCCTGCCGGATATCCTCAATGTTCTTACCGTTTGCGATCAACTCGTGCTTGGTGGGCATGTCGATGCCATAAACGTTGGGAAACTTCACCGGTGGCGAGGCGCTGGCGATGAACACCTTCTTGGCCCCGGCTTCACGGCACATTTGAACGATCTTTTTGATCGTGTTGCCGCGCACAATGGAATCGTCGATCAGCAATACGTTGTGACCTTTGAACTCCAGCGGAACCGCGTTCAGCTTGCGGCGTACGGATTTCTGACGCTCTTCCTGACCGGGCATGATGAATGTGCGGCCTACATAGCGGTTCTTGACCAGTCCCTCACGGTAAGGAATGCCCGTGGCTTTCGCGACCTCAAGCGCCACAGGGCGCGCGCTGTCCGGCACAGGAATGATGCGGTCGATCTCTAGGCCTGCAGCCTCAATCTGGCGCGCCAGAGTCTGGCCCATACGCATCTGGGTTTTGTAGACCGAAACACCATCTAACAGCGAATCCGGACGGGCCAGATAGACGTATTCGAAGATACAGGGGGTCAGTTGACCTTCAACCGCCTGAAAAGTGTGCATGTTGCCGTCGAGGTCAATCAGGATGGCCTCACCCGGTTTCACATCGCGCAGCTTTTCAAATCCGTTGATGCCGAATGCCACGTCTTCGGACGCAAAGGCATAGTCGTCGCCGTCTCCATCCACATCGCGCTTGGCAACCGACAGCGGTCGAATGCCGTAGGGATCGCGAAACGCCAGCATGCCAACACCGGCCACCAGACAGATCACTGAATAGGCACCCTGAACGCGTTCCATTGTCATCTTCACACCGGCAAAGATGTTGCGGATCGGTTCGGCATTGCCATTGACCTTGATTGCGTCGGCCACTTTGTCGGCCAGCACATTCAGCATAATCTCTGAATCCGACGTGGTGCGCAGATGACGACTGTATTTGGCGGTGACTTTCTCGCGCTGCTCGGCGGTGTTGGTGATGTTGCCGTTATGGACCAGATAGATGCCATAGGGCGCGTTGACGAAGAACGGCTGTGCCTCAGCCGCGCTAAGCGATCCGGCCGTAGGGTAGCGCACATGCCCCATACCGACCTGTCCCAGCAGGGTCTCGGCGTCGCAGGCGTTAAAGACGTCTTTGACCAACCCGTTGGCTTTCTTCTCTCGGAAGAATTCACCGGTATAGGTCACGATCCCCGAGGCATCCTGACCCCGGTGCTGCAACATCAGCAGCCCGTCATAGATTTCCGCAAAGACATCATGTGTCCTGCTTGCGATCCCTAAAATGCCACACATATACGGGCTCCAATTTCCATGACGTGTTTATGTTGATTAGGTGTGCGGGTCGGACCGTCTGGACAGCGGTATCTGTACGCATTGTCGCCCGGCCGATTGGCGGCGCGCACACGCCAGCGTCGCAACGGTAAGCGCGTAAGAAAACAGATACAGCAAGATCGGCAGCTCCGATTCCATGTCAGTTCGCCACTCACATAATGCCTAAGCGCGCCTGTGTCATCAAAGGATCACATTCGCGATTTGACGCATGCGGATTCTGCCAAAAACAAATTGAAAAGGTGACAGCGGCCGCGGGCATGTGGTGTCATGGTCGACATAGTGAGTTTTCGGCAATGATACAGGTTCGATCGGATACCCGGCATGTGGCAGCACAAACAAGGAAACAAAAAAGAAGAACCGGTAAAGCGCCGGTGTCACCGATGCAGGGGCATGGGGCGGGCACCCTGTCAGATCTGTAATGGATCGGGGGAGGTTATCAAAAGCCGCGACATTCACGGGAAGCCGATTTTCAATCGCTGCGACGGCTGTTTCGGTTTAAAGACGATTAGATGCACGGTTTGTGCAGGCGAAGGGTTCGTCTGAGCCCGAATGCGATCTGGAAAATTCCCGGCTACATTCCAGTTCATCAGGACAAGTATTGCAGCTTGTTCGGTATTGCTGTCGTCATCATTTGATGTCGACGATCTGTTCCCAAATTCGTTGGGACGCCTGCGGTGGTTCAGTTTGTGGTCGGCGGATTTTCTTACTTTCGCTGTGGCAGCGCGGATGGCTGCTATCCACCAGATGACAACGACTTTCGAACATCCACCATCAACCTCTCAAAGTTCACTTCAGCGTCAGTTCGAACTTCTAACAACGTGCCCATTCGAAGAGGAAAGCGATTGGTCCAAGAATCTAAGCGCTTTGCCAGTTCTTTGGTGTCACGTTGCTTATCTAGGTGTCCTGGATGTCTCGTTCTCGACAAAAATCGCCTGAGGGCCTCTTCTGGGGAGCACAAGCAACACACCTCAACCAATGAATCGTATTCCTCAACTAACCAATCCGACGGCGTTCCGCTATCTGCGGTACTTCGTAGCGGCCGCCAATGTGACACGAGGACGGCGGAACCTGACTTTTTAGCTGCTTTTTGGAATGCGTCATCGCTTTGCCTGCTGAGGCTTTTTCGATGGTTCCATGAAGAGACACTCTCACGCTCGTATAGGTCTTCGAGGAAATCGTCTTTGTCTAGAAACTCAAAGCCCAAGGGTTTAGAGATTTCACGAGCGACTGTCGTTTTTCCACTTGCTGGAAGACCCGTTACGATCACTGCGTGTCTCATGAAAACACCCTTCCATAGGACCCCGGGGAAACAGGCTCGCCTGTATATCGTGACCTTCATTCGACGGCGCGTCCGGAGTAGATCCTACGAATTGACTGCCCAGAAACAGCGGCGGACATTGGTGGAGATTGTTGTATGCGATGCGTTGGGCTCAATACTGCCATTGACCGCTCGTAAATATGATCGCTGCAGACCACCGTTCGATGATCTGCAGCATTTGTTCAAAGGCCATGCCCACAGCAAGGGAAACTTTATTCCGTAGTCGTGGGGGCTGTCAGATCCTCGGCCGGTGCGGAACCTTCCGCACAGCTGGCGACCAGTTCTTCATATTGGCGGGTGACCCAGCCAAGGGCCGCTTCGGGGTTCTGTTCTTCGATCTTATCGCTGAACTGTTCGAACACTTTGGCCGAGCGGCTTTCGTCAACGATCGTATAGGACTGACCCGTCATCACAGTGTCATAGACAAAGAACGCGATGGCAACCAACAGGATGCCGCGGGCGATGCCGAAGAAGAAACCGAGTGCCTGATCCAGACCGCCCAACGCAGATCGCTGGACGATCGACGAAAACAGGGGCGTAAAGATGCTGACAATAATAAGTGCAACTGCGAATACCGCAGCAAAGCCGGTGATGACGGACAATTCGCAGCTGTCGCGCAGGAAATCCCCAACAACCGGAATCTCTTTGACCAGTGGCACCGCTTGGGGCGCGAAAATAAAGGCCAGCACTGCGGCTGCGACCCAGCCTGCGATGGCCAGAACCTCACGTAAGAAGCCGCGCGAATAGGCAAGAATGCCTGAAACGACGATGATCAGGGCAACGACCCCGTCAATTATTGTAAAACCTTCCATGGCCCTCGCCTGTTCTTTTTCTGCCCCTCAGGGGGCGACCTTAACCTGCTCCGAAGGTTTCGCCAACAAACCCAACCAAATCAGAGGGTCGGGTGAGTGTCAGACCTGCCACAGTACCGGTTTTGCCGCCCGCCGGAGCGATTGCCGATGTGAAACCAAGTTTTTGGGCTTCTTTCAACCTGTTTTCGGTCTGTGGGGCCGGTCTAAGTGCCCCAGATAACGAGATTTCTCCGAAAACAACGGTATCTGCGGGCAGGGCTGTGTCTTCTCGGGCACTCAACAGGGCTGCTGCAACGGCCAGATCTGCGGCGGGTTCACCGATTTTCAATCCGCCGGCGACGTTGAGGTACACATCGAGACCCGCAAAAGGGATGCCGCAGCGCGCTTCGAGCACGGCGAGGATCATTGCCAACCTTCCACTGTCCCAACCGACAACGGTCCGGCGCGGTTGTGAATGCGGGGACGGGGCTACAAGCGCTTGTAATTCAACTAAAACGGGGCGTGTGCCTTCGATCCCGGCAAAGACTGCCGATCCGGGGCTGGGCGTGCCGCGTTCGGACAGGAACAAGGCCGATGGGTTGGTCACCTGTGCCAGCCCTTTGCCAGTCATTTCAAACACGCCGATCTCGTCCGCAGGGCCAAAGCGGTTCTTGACCGCCCGTAGGATGCGGAACTGATGGCCGCGCTCGCCTTCGAAATAAAGGACGGTGTCCACCATATGTTCGACGACGCGGGGACCCGCAATTTGGCCTTCTTTGGTGACGTGGCCGACCATGATGATTGAAACACCGTGTCGTTTCGCAAAGGTGGTCAATTCATGCGCCGCGGCCCGGACTTGTGACACCGAGCCCGGTGCGCTGTCCACATTGTCGGCCCACATGGTCTGAATCGAGTCGATGATGGCCAGACCGGGTTTCTCAGCCTCAAGCGTCGTCAGTATGTTCCGCAGATTGGTTTCGGCGGCCAGTTGGACCGGTGCATCCTCTAGCCCCAGCCGGCGCGCGCGCATGCGCACCTGAGCGCTGGCTTCTTCGCCAGATACGTAGATGGTCTTGACGCCCGCACGTGCAAACCGCGCTGCGGCCTGTAACAGCAGCGTCGACTTGCCGATACCTGGATCACCCCCAACCAGCAGGGCCGAGGCCGGGACCAGACCGCCACCCAAAACGCGGTCCAGTTCTTCTACGCCGCACAAGGTGCGCGGCGGCGGTGTTTCCTCGGTCGACAGGTCCGTGAGTGTAATGGACTGGCCACGTTTGCCGCCGAGGGATTTCTTTGCAGGGCCAGCCGAAAGAGGCACGTCTTGCGTGATTGTGTTCCATTCACCGCAGCCGTCGCACCGCCCGGACCACCGGGAATGCGTTGCGCCACAAGCCGAGCAGGAGAAAGTTGTCTTTGCCATTCGGCCTTGGTGCCCGAGCGCGGGCGGTTCTTCAAGCCCTTGTTGGGCTTTCATCTCTGCCGGAGGCGCGCCGCGTCCTCAGGCCCTATGGGCCATCGTCCCCGGCGGGCACTGTCGCGCCTATTCCGCTGCGCGGGGCGGCGACATTGCTATGACGCTCGATTTCTTGGGATCGCGGTCGTCCACGGGCGATTGAAGCTGTGCCGACAATTCGGGCAACAGTTCAAACAGTTCGTCCCGCAAACGTGCCAGCTGCGATTTGGCAATGGATTCTTCCATTTCTATATCGTGGGTCCATTGGCGCAGCTCATGCTGGATGACCTGCGCTTCTTCGATCCGCTTCTGGAACGTCTCAATTTCTTCCTGACGTTGCTGCAGGAACGTGCGAGCACGGCTGACGCGCGCATCGCCATAGGTTTCTGCCAGCTCTTGGCTGATTTGGCTCATTTGTGCGGCCAGCTCCAGGATTTCGGGTTCAAGCGATTGCAGGTCAGGGTGGTGGCGCAGGAAGGCCATCCTTTCCTTGACCGCGTCGAATTCTGAGGACAGCAGAAACGTTTCGCCGCGATCTGCTGAATGGGCCAAGTGATAGGCCTGAGCCACGTCATGCATGTTCAATGAGAACTTACGATGTGACGTTTCAAGCGCCATCATCCGGGCGTTTGCGGGAAGATAAAACGCCAACATGAGAATCAGCACCGTCAGGCCTGTCTGAACATACATACCTGCGTCGACAGCTGGACCTGTGCCGAAACCGGCCTGCATGGATAGCCAGGGCAGTACCCCCAAAGCGGACAGAAAACACGCGCCAACCGAGAACAGGGCCGCAGTGCATATGAGGAAAAAAGTCAATCTTAAAAAGGCATTCTGAAATTGCAATGTGATGTTGTGGAGGGCAGTCATCTTAGACGAACTCCTTTTGAAACCGGAACACACCAGCCCAAAGCGGGGACATCTAACGCACACAGAATGATCCGCTCAGGACCGAAACTACAAAAATTTTCTGCTCGAAATATATAGATGATACTCAGATAAGCGTTTTCAATCAATTACGTCTGAGAATTTCGTGATCCGCGTGTCATTTCGGTAATGTGGCCTAGTGCGAGCGAGGCCAGAATGCACGCCGTGAACAGGTAAAGACCCCATGCAGTTTCGATGGTCGCGTAGGAGATTCCCTTCGCCAGCGTGATATAGAGCGCGATCAGGAAGATGTCCGCCATGGCGAGTTTCCCGAGTAGGTTGAGCGCAGGTTGGACGCGCGGGTCCAACAAGTCCCATTGGATAAGCGCTGTGCCGATGGTTTTGATGTATGGTGCGAAGAGGGCGAAGATGGTGACAATCAGGGCCAGAAAGACGTCCGATTTCCACAAGGATTGCAGGCCGGTGATGACACTGATCTCGCTGAGGCCGAAGATTGGGAGAAGCCCTGCGCGCATCAGCGGGGCGAACCACGCGATGGGGTAGAGGATCAGGAGCGAAAGGGTGGCGAAGCGGAGCATGAATCTATATTTGGGTAATCAAAATAAACAATCCAACCAGAAAGCTTGCAAAGTCGATTTTCCATGCTTTTCCAGCCCATTTTCGCAAAAACAGCCTGCGGCAGTTAAGCCCCAAAAGGATGCACGTAATTCCCAGAGTAACATTCAGTGCAGGGATTTGTGCATTTTCTGCCCAGCGCAAGCCAAAGAAGGCCACCGCGATTAGTACAACTACCGCTATCCAAGTCAGAACGGTAGCCTTTGCATTGCTCTCGTCTTCGGCATACAGTCCGAAACTCCAGCCGAGCTGTTTTCTTTGAATAGTGGTCTGAGATTCGTCGTATTTGCTGTTCGAAAACTGTGACTTCGCAAAGGCAGGAAAAACGCCGGATGTAGAGATCACAATTCCCGTCAAATACGCAAGGCCCAAAAGCCTGATGAGATCTGACAGTTCTATCAGGCTGACGTTCATCTTTATCTCACCGCCTCAATCGGCCCTTCCGCACTGCCGCTGATAAACTGCTCCACATAAGGATCACCCGACGCATCCATCTGGCTGACCGGGCCGGTCCATTGGATGACGCCTCCGTGCAGCATGGCCACGTTGTCCGCAATCGCGCGGACAGAGCTCATGTCGTGGGTGATGGTCATCGCGGTGGCGCCCATCTCGGTCACGATCTCGCGGATCAGGTCGTTGATGACGCCGGACATGATCGGGTCCAACCCTGTGGTGGGCTCGTCGAAGAAAATGATCTCGGGCTCGGCGGCGATGGCGCGGGCTAGGCCCACGCGTTTTTGCATCCCGCCCGACAGTTCGGAGGGGAAGCGGTCCGCGACGTCGGATTTCAGGCCCACGCGGCGCAGTTTTTCGATGGCGATCTCACGCGCGTACTCGGCTGGGCGTTTCAACGGACCGCGCAGCAGACGGAAGGAAACGTTTTGCCAGACGGGCAGGGAATCGAACAGCGCCGCGCCCTGAAACAGCATCCCGAAGCGGGCCAGGAATTTATCGCGGTCACCTTTTGCAGCGTCCTTACCGTTTACGTAGATCATCCCGCTATCGGGTTTGATCAGGCCCAGAATGCACTTCAGCGCCACGGACTTGCCGGTGCCCGAACCACCGATGATGACCATCGAGGTGCCCTTGGGGATCTCAAGGCTCATGCTTTGCAGAACCTGATTGTCGCCAAAGGCTTTTGCTACGTTCTCCATCCTGATCATACCGAGAAGAACACTCCTGTGAGAATGAAGTTGGCGGCCAGGATCATGATCGCGGCGGATTCGACCGATGACTTGGTCGCTCGGCCAACGCCTTGCGCACCCCGGCCCGAGTTCATGCCGTAGTAACAGCCCATGATGGCTGCGATCAGGCCAAAGGCTGCGCCTTTGACCAGCGATGACACGATGTCTTTGGTTTCAAGAAAATTGACCGTGTTTTGCAGGTACGTCGCTGCGTTGAAGCCCAGATTTTGGGTCGCAACCACATAGCCGCCTGCGATGCCGATGATATCACCGATACCGACCAGTAAGGGCACGGTGATGAGTGCGGCCAGAACCCGCGGCGCGGTTAGGTATTTCATCGGGTGGGTCGACAGGGTGACCAGCGCGTCAATCTGCTCGGTCACTTTCATCGTAGCGATTTCTGCTGCAATGGATGAGGTTACGCGCGCGGCGATCATCAGGCCAACCAGCACCGGCCCAAGCTCGCGCACCATGCCGATGGCAACGATCTGGGGTACCACGGCCTCGGCGTTAAAACGCGCGCCGCCCGCATAGATTTGCAAGGCCAGCGCACCACCAGTGAAGATTGCGGTCAGGCCAACAACCGGCAGTGACAGCCAGCCCACATTCATCAGGGCAACGGCAAATTCGCGCGGGTAATAGGGTGGCCGAAAGATGTGTGAGATCGCGTCCAGCGCAAAAATTCCCACCTTGCCAAAATTGGCAAGCATGGACAGGACAGCACGGCCCAACCCACCCAGCACGGCCAAAGGGTTCATTCCACGTATCCCCGGGAATAACGCGCGCCCAGCGACGTCAGGATTTCATAGCCGATGGTGCCGGCGGCTTCGGCCAAGTCGTCGACTGTTTGATGTCCGTTCAGGATGCGCAGGCGTTCGGGATCTTCGGGCAGATCGGTGACGTCGACCGTGATCAGATCCATCGAGATGCGTCCAACAACGGGGCAGGGCTGGTTGCCAAAAAACACGTCGATCCCACCACCGATGGCGCGGTGCAATCCATCAGCGTAACCGGCGGCAACGGTTGCAATGCGAGAGGGACGACGCGCAATCCAGCTGTTGCCGTATCCGACCGTTTCACCGACGTCGACAGGGCGGACTTGGATAACAGGCAGGTCGATCGCGACAACGGGTTTCGCGTCGGCAAAGGGCATGCCGCCGTACAGGCCGATGCCGGGGCGGCAGAAGTCAAAGTGGAACTCGGACCCCAACATCGTACCACCCGTAGCAGCCAGAGAACGGGGGGCAGTCACGCCATCTGTCATCTCGCGGAAGGATTTCAACTGCTGTTGGTTCATCGGGTTATCAGGCTCATCCGCGCAGGCCAGATGTGACATAACTACCACCGGGTTATTGGCCTCCATCTCGGGCCGCAGTTCAGCCCAGTCTGCGGGCTCAAGCCCAAGGCGGTTCATGCCACTGTTCAATTGGACCCCAAAAGGGCGATCCGGCATTGCCTGCCGGAGCCTCTTATACTGTTCCGGCGAATTGATCAAAGGGATCAGATTATCTGCATAATGTAGCCCATTGTCCCCTTCCATGAAACCAGAGAACACGAAAATCTGCGGCTTGGGGCCTACCGCGTCGCGCACAGCGGCGCCTTCTTCGGCGGCGGCGACAAAAAATTGGCGAACCCCTTCTTCAGCCAGGGTCGCAGACACTGGCCCAGCTCCAAGCCCATAAGCATCAGCTTTGACAACTGCTCCGGTTTCGACTTTTGTTTTTGCGTCCAATGCCCGCCAATTGCTGGCGAGCGCATGAAGATTGATCGTTAAGTGTGCGGTACCCATGGAGTGTTCATGACATTGGATTGCGGCAGGTCAAGGGGGTAAACAGCAATTCTTGAGGAGATTTTGCGAGTGCTGGGCGGCTTCTAGCTGCTATCGCAGGGACAATGGCGGTTTGCCTGACTTTTAGGAGTATTACAGTTGCATCGACATTGTATCCGCCACGTATTCAACGAACGTTGTATAAGTAAATCGTTTACTCAGAGCCGGACGATGAAGTGAGAGGAATTCCATGCTGAAAATAACCTGGGACTACAATGCGTATGCGACCGAACTGCCTGAACTGTTTCGCGACGTATTCACGGCATCTGAGAGTAAAGAAGAGGGAGCAGTGATCAGTGCGCTGGTCAGCGATTTGTTGGAGACGACGGACAGAGATGACCTGCACGCCGCCATTGCCCATGATGGCCCCCAAGTGCTGGGTTGCATCCTGTTTTCGCGGCTGCTCTTTGACCAAGATCCGCGACAGGTGTTCCTGATGTCGCCGGTTGCCGTGCGTACGGATCGCCAGAAAGCGGGGATAGGGCAGCGACTGATCGCGTTTGGGTTGGACGAGCTGCGCCGTGACAAAGTGGATTTTGTGGTGACTTACGGCGATCCGAACTACTACGGCAAAACCGGGTTTTTTCCGATTTCAGAAAAAGTCGCCCAAGCTCCTCTGCCGTTAAGCCATCCGCACGGGTGGTTGGGGCAATCGTTGACAGGGGCTGAGATGGCGCCGTTCAAGGGGCCATCTCAATGTGTCAGTGCATTCAACAAACCCGAGCTGTGGTGAGGATTAATACCCCTCAATCTGTCCGTCCTGTTGCCACGGTTTGACCAGATTTCCAAAACGGGTGAACTGCGCCTCGAACGAGAGGTCAACCGTGCCGATGGGACCGTGGCGCTGCTTACCTACAATGACTTCGGCCTTGCCGTGCAGACGCTCCATGGCCTGCTTCCACTCTTCCATCTTTTCAAGTTCGTGATCGCCGGGCTTTTCGCGTTCCTTGTAGTACTCCTCACGGTATACGAACATCACCACGTCGGCGTCCTGTTCGATCGAGCCTGATTCCCGCAAGTCGGACAGTTGTGGGCGCTTGTCGTCGCGGTTTTCAACCTGACGCGAAAGCTGGGACAGGGCGATCACCGGAATTTGCAATTCCTTGGCGATGGCTTTCATGCCCATCGAAATTTCGGCAATTTCGTTGACGCGGTTTTCGGCCATTCCCCTGCACAGCTGCAGGTAGTCGATAACGAGCAGGTCCAAACCATGTGTCCGTTTCAAACGGCGTGCCCGAGCCGCCAACTGCGAAATCGGCAGGGCGGGCGTGTCGTCAATGAAAAGCGGGCAGGCTTCCAGTTCCTTGGCCGCGTCGACAAAGCGGCGGAACTCGGACTCGGTCATGTCACCCTGGCGGATCTTATGGGATGAGATTTCGGAGGCTTCGGCCAGAACCCGGCCGGCCAGCTGTTCCGCACTCATTTCCAATGAGAAAAAGCCAACGACACCGCCGTCAATCGCGCCCTCTGAGCCGTCTGGTTTCAGCCCACGTTTGTACGCCTTGGCCACATTGAATGCCACGTTGGTCGCCAAAGAGGTTTTCCCCATCGACGGACGACCGGCAAGAATGATCAGGTCAGACGGGTGCAATCCACCCAGTTGTTTGTCCAAGTCGGCCAGACCGGTGGAAATCCCTGCCATGCCACCACCGCGCTGGTACGCTTCGTTGGTGACGTTGACGGCTTCTGTGACCGCCTTGAGGAAGGATTGAAATCCCTGTTCGGTCTGGCCCTGCTCGGATAACTGATAAAGCTGTTGCTCGGCCTCGACGATTTGTTCTTTCGGCTCGCTTGAGACATCAACCCGCGCCGCCTTGTCCGAGATATCCCGACCCAGCCGGATCAGCTCGCGCCGGATTGCCAGATCATAAATCATCTGGGCATAGTCATGCACCGCAAAGGCGCTGATCGATGCGCCCGCCAGTTTGACCAGATAGGCCGGGCCACCCAGTTCCTGCAGGCCCTCATCCTCGGCCATGAAGGATTTCAGCGTCACGGGCGAGGCCAGCGCATTCTTAGCTATCCGGGTCGAGGCGACCTCATAAATCCGAGAGTGAACCGGGTCATAGAAATGCTCGGCCCCGATGATCGAGGCGACCCGATCATAAAGATCGTTATTGGTCAGGATCGCACCCAGAAGCTGCTGTTCGGCCTCAATGGAATGCGGCATGGTTTCGGCGTTCTGAATCCGAGCTGCTGCCTGCTCGATGCTGCTGATCTCGTTCATTTTGTCCCCGCTGCCCTGCGGCGCTTTCTACACGCTATTTCGGCGTGTCGGCTATCTGGAAATACCTGTGGCTAACTATGGATAAAGCCTTGGGATAACTTTCCTGACAGTTTGGATACCTGTGTATGCGTAGCTTATTATGTAGGATTTGGGGAAAAAGTCACCAGATATCGTGGCCGGTCGCCCGATTCTTCCGGGCTTATCCCCAATCTGTCCACAAGAGGTTTACGTGGATTTATTTGCTTCCTGCCAGCCACGCGGGTCTTTCAGGAAGGCTTCGACACCGTCAAGTGTTTCCTGATCAAAGGCTTTCTGCGCTTTGGCCTCGGCCAGAACATCCCACCATGTGCAAAGGTGATGCAGTTGGATGCCGTGGTCGCCCAACGTTTTTTCAGTCTCGGGAAAGATGCCATAGTAGAAGATGACCGCCGTGTGCCCGCAAGTGGCACCTGTTTCGCGGATCGCATCCACGAAGGACAGCTTGGACCCGCCATCGGTGGTCAGATCCTCGACCAGCAGCACGCGCTCTCCTTCGCTCATCGCGCCTTCGATACGAGCGTTGCGGCCATAACCCTTTGGCTTTTTGCGCACGTAGGTCATCGGCAGCGCCATACGCTCAGCCACCATGGCGGCGAAGGGGATGCCCGCGGTCTCACCGCCGGCGATATTGTCGAATGCCTCAAACCCGGCATCCCGCATCACGGTGACGGTCAGGAAATCCATCAGGGTCGACCGAATGCGCGGGTACGAGATCAGCTTGCGGCAGTCGATATAGGTTGGGCTGGGCAAGCCGCTGGCCAGTGTGAACGGCTCACGCGAATTGAAATGGACGGCTTTGATCTCCAGCAACATCCGTGCGGTAAGGCGAGCGATTTCGGTGCTGTCGGGGAATGAACTGGGGATCATAACGGTACCTCTGGGCTGAATGGCATTGCGGGCTGATAGCCCGTCCCGCGGCCCAGAGTCGAGAGGGTGCAAGCAAAAGAAAAGCGGACCTCAAGAAGAGGCCCGCTTTGGCCCTTGCGGGCAAGAGGCAGCCAAGGTGGGCTTAGCTGCTCATGTCATAGGCACGCTCGCCGTGTACCGAAAGATCGAGCCCGTTTGTCTCGGTTTCTGCATCTACGCGAAGCGGGGTGATCAGCGCAACCACCTTGATCAACACAAATGTGACAACTGCCGTAAAGACACCCACGATGACCAGCCCGCCCAACTGCGCGGTCCAGGCACCCAGGCCGAACACTGCGATCATGATGGTACCAAAGATGCCACCTACGCCGTGTACCGCGAACACGTCCAGAGTGTCGTCGATGTTCAGCTTGTTACGGATGATATTTACGGCCTCCTGACACAGCACACCTGCTACGGCACCGATGATCAGCGCCTGAACCGGATCGACATAGCCTGAGGCCGGAGTGATCGAGGCCAGACCCGCAATGGTACCTGTAACCAGGCCCACCATCGAGGCTTTGCCGTATTTGATGCGTTCATACAGCGCCCACGTCAGCGATGCGGTTGCAGCCGAGATATGCGTAACAGTTATCGCCATTGCGGCACCGCCATCTGCCGCCAATTGTGAACCGCCGTTGAAGCCAAACCAGCCAACCCACAGCATCGCAGCACCGATCATGACATAGCCCGGATTGTGCGGCGGGGTCGTGCGGTTGCGGCGCGGGCCAAGCGCCACGGCGATGATCAGCGCGGCCAGACCTGCGGTTTCGTGCACCACGATGCCACCGGCAAAGTCACGCACGCCGATCTCGCCCAGAATGCCGCCATCGGTCAGAATGCCACCACCCCAGATCCAGTGAACGACGGGTGCGTAGCACAGCAGCATCCACAGGCCTGAGAAGATCATGACAAACCCGTAACCCACACGCTCGACATATGCGCCGATGATCAGGGCGGGGGTGATGATTGCGAATGTCATCTGGAAGGCAAAGAACAGTACCTCGGGCAGGGTGCCCGACAGGCTGTCGACGTCAACTCCGTTCAGGAAGGCTTTGCCGAGACCGCCCCACAGACCCGACCCGCCGTCACCAAATGCGATCGAGTATCCGGCGACCAACCACAGGATGCTCATCAAACAGGCGATGCTGAAGCAGTGCATGAAAACGCTCAGCACGTTGCGGGCGCGGACGAGACCGCCATAGAACAGGGCGAGGCCCGGCAATGTCATGAATAGGACCAGTGCAGTTGCAACTATGATCCAGGCGGTATCGGCTCCGTTCATCAGCCGGTCTCCTCTGTGGCGTCTTCAGCTTGCGTGGCTGGCGTTGAAGCGGAGAGAAGGCGGGGAAAAAAGAGGCAGAGGCGGTTTTGGGTGCCTGTTTTAAGGGCCTTTTATCAACCGATGATTAAATGGGCGTCAAAAGGTACAGAGTGCTTTATTTTTGGGCGAACAACGAAACGCCATGCGACAGCAGGTTCAGGGCATGATCGCGGGCCGCAATGCGGACCTTATCACGTCCCAAAGCTCCGAATTCGACCGTTTCGGTCTTTGTCTTCTGCCCGTCGGTAGCGAGCCCAAAGCAAACACGGCCTTCGGGCTTGAATTCAGATCCGCCGGGGCCTGCGATGCCGGTGATCGAAACGGTCAGTTGGGCTTGCGAGTTCTTCAATGCACCTTCTGCCATCTCCAGCGCGACTTCTTCGGACACAGCCCCATGGGTTTCCAGAGTCTGGGCATTTACGCCCAGCATCTGCTGCTTGGCGTCATTGGTGTAGGTGACAAACCCGCGATCCACCACGGCCGAGCTGCCCGGGATATCCGTCAGCGCAGCAGCGACCATGCCGCCGGTACAGCTTTCGGCTGTCGCGATCATCACGCCTTGCGCCTTGGCGCGGTCAAGCAAAGCGGCGACACTCATAGGCCCAGAACACCGTGCGAGATGCCGGCAAGAACCAGAACGCCGATCCCGGCAAAGACGCCGGCGATCACATCGTCCAGCATCACACCCATCGCGTCACCTTTGCGATCCGCCCAACCCACCGGGCCGAGTTTCGTGATGTCGAACAGGCGAAACAGAAGGAAACCTGCGATCCAGCCGGGCCAAAGGGCTGTGATATCGATTCCATGCGCCCAGGATGGGTAGGAAATGGCCCAAAGCGCGATGAACTGCCCGGCAACTTCGTCGATGACGATTTCAGACGGGTCGTGATCTTCCTGACCAGCAGTCATCACTTTGGTGGCCCACAGGCCGCCGACGAAAACAGCGACAGTGGCGAGGACCAGCAATGGAAAGCCGCCCAGCGTATGAAGGACCCAAGCCAGGGGCAAGGCGGCCAGAGATCCCCATGTTCCGGGTGCAGGGCGTAGATATCCGACGCCGCAAACGGTCCCGATCAGGCGCGCGGCGTTCATGACTTCACCAGACAAGCTGTGGCCAGCGAGGCGATGCCTTCGCTGCGTCCGGTAAAGCCCAGACGTTCGGACGTGGTCGCCTTGACCGAGATCTGATCGGCGCGCAACCCCATGATACTCGCCATTTCTTCACGCATCGCGGGCGCGTGCGGACCGATCTTGGGGTATTCGCAGACCAGCGTGCAATCGACATTTGAAATACTGTAACCCATCTGGACCGACAACTCGACCGCGTGGCGGAGGAATATCTCGCTTGCCGCGCCTTTCCATTGGGGGTCCGAGGGTGGAAAGTGCTGGCCAATATCGCCCTGCGCCAGCGCGCCATAGATTGCATCAGTAACCGCATGCATGCCGACATCCGCATCCGAATGGCCCTGTAGCCCCCGGTCATGCGGAATTTTGACGCCGCACAGGATCACGTGATCCCCGTCGCCAAAGCGATGCACGTCATAGCCGTTGCCCAGTCTCACATCCATGTCTGTCCCCAATACGCGTTCCGCCCGGGCAAAATCCTCGGGTCTTGTGATTTTGATGTTATCGGCATCGCCTGGCACGATCACGACGTTCATGCCAGCGGCGCGGGCGACCTCGACATCGTCCGCCGCGCCGCCAGAATGGGCCGCGTGCGCCGCTACAATCGCGTCATAGCGAAAACCCTGTGGGGTCTGGGCTGCGAAAAGACCCGTCCGGTCCTGCGTACCCGTAACGACGGCTTCGTCACCGGTCCAAAGCGCATCTGTAACGGACAGACCGGGCGCTGCAGCCTCATGCTTGGTCAGGGCGGTCAGGACGCCTGTAATGGTCTGGCTGCTCACGCAGGGGCGAGCGACGTCGTGAATCAGGACATGTTCGATCCCCATCCCATCCAATACATCCAGCCCGTTCCGTACCGACCCGGCACGATCGCTGCCACCTTTTGCCAGCAGCAGATCAGAGCCTAAAAACTCGTCGCAAGCGGTCTTATCATCCTCGGACAGCACCAGAACAATATGATCGACCTGATGGCGAAAGCGGTCGATGGTCCAGTCTGCAACTCTGCGTCCGGCCAATGGTCGCCATTGCTTGGGAATGCCGCCTCCGGCGCGCAATCCGCGTCCTGCGGCGACGATGATGGCGGCGGTGGTCATTGGGCGAATTCTCCGATGATTTGAGCGCAGTGTTTAAGCTGCGGTGAATGTAGAGGCAATCACCCGCGTCAAGTTGCTTAAAAAATAGGCAAGTGGTGATTTTGCAAGCTTGTTTCCTGCCGTTTTGTTGTTCATATGCGCGGAATTCGATATCTAAGTCGCAACTGCCCAAGGATTAAGCACGTTGACCCTGCACCTCGCCGACAAAACCTTAAATCCGCCGGTCATGCTGGCCCCGATGGCCGGGATCACCGATCGACCGTTCCGCGATCTGGTGATGCGCTTTGGCGCGGGCATGGTCGTCAGCGAAATGGTCGCTAGTCAGGAAATGGTGCAGGCCAAACCGGGCGTGCGGGAACGGGCCGAGCTGTCTGCTGACGTTGAAAACACCGCTGTTCAACTTGCCGGGCGCGAGGCGCATTGGATGGCCGAGGCTGCGCGTCAGGTGGCCGATCGCGGGGCGCGGGTGATCGATATCAATATGGGCTGCCCGGCAAAGAAGGTGACGAATGGCTATTCCGGTTCGGCGCTGCTTAAGACGCCGGACCACGCGCTGACGCTGATTGAGGCCGTGGTCGAGGCTGTCGACATTCCGGTCACTCTGAAAACTCGTCTGGGTTGGGACGACAACCTGCTGAACGCACCGGATGTGGCGCGCCGGGCGCAAGGTGCGGGCATCCAACTGGTCACAATCCACGGGCGGACGCGGTGCCAGTTCTACAAAGGACGCGCGGACTGGCAAGCGATCCGGGCGGTGAAAGAGTCGGTGTCGATCCCCGTCATCGCGAACGGGGATATCGTAAATTCTGACGCGGCACGCACTGCTTTGGAGCAGTCAGGCTCTGATGGCGTCATGGTTGGGCGTGGGGCGCAGGGTAAGCCTTGGCTGCTGGCCCAGATGTGCCACGACTTGTATGGCGCACAAGCGCCGGTCATCCCCGCCAATGGCGACCTGATCGACATGGTGCGCGGTCATTATGAGGCGATGCTGGACTTTTACGGCACCGATCTGGGGCTGCGCGTGGCACGTAAACATCTCGGCTGGTACATGGATGAGGCCGCGACCCCGGCAACCTTGCGACGTGCGGTTTTGACCTCGCGAGATACCACCGAGGTGCTGCGTCTGTTGGGCGATGCCCTGCACAGCGACGCAGAGGCCGCAGCATGACCTCGGACCAAAACATCTGGGCCTCGCTGCCGGTTCCGGCTTTCATCATTGATGCCGATGACCGGATCACAGATGTGAATTCCGCCGGGGAGGGGTTCCTGAATGCGTCCCGCAATGCAGTCATCGGTCACCCGGTCTGGGACCAGATCGCCGTGGATGCCCCACTGGAAGAAGCGTTTTTGCGCGCACGCCAACAGGGCACACCGCTTTTCGTGAACGATGTGGATGTGGGGTCAGGCAATCGGGCGCCGCTGCAATGCGCTTTGCAAATTGCGCCGCTGCTTGGGCATCCGGGGTCGATGATCATGACCATGTCCCCACGCGAACTGGCGGGGCGGATGACACGGGGCAACACGGTAAAATCTGCGGCGCAATCGGCGATTGGCATGGCGGAAATGCTGGCACATGAAATCAAGAACCCATTGGCGGGGATCACCGGGGCTGCGCAGCTTCTGAGCATGAATATCAGTCAGCAAGACCTTGAACTTACAGATCTTATCGTTGCTGAAAGCCGCCGAATAGTGAAGCTGTTAGAGCAAGTCGAGCAATTTGGGAACCTGACCCAGCCAGATTTCAAACCAGTCAATATCCACGACGTTCTGGACCGTGCGCGGCGCTCAGCGCTGTTGGGCTTTGGCGCGCATATGACGATTATCGAGGATTACGACCCCTCGTTGCCGCTGGCCTATGGTGACCCGGATCAACTTTTGCAGGTGGTGCTGAACCTGCTCAAAAATGCATCCGAGGCGTCCCCCAAAGGCGGGACAATCCGCCTGCGGACGTATTTCGAACATTCCTTCCGCCTGCGCCGCAGCGACGGTTCGGGGCATTCTTTGCCCCTGCAGATTGAAATCATCGATGACGGCCCGGGGCTACCGGACAAGATCCGCAGCGACATTTTCGATCCGTTTGTGTCGGGCAGGGAAAACGGCACCGGTCTTGGGCTGGCGCTGGTCAGCAAAATCATCTCGGACCACGACGGCTGGATCTTGGCTGAGTCGGTTCCGGGACACACCGTATTCCGACTGTCGCTCAGGCGCGCACCGCGCGACGCGACCTGAGATGGACAACCGGGCAGAGATAGTAAGGAGAGCACCTGATGGATGGCACAGTACTGGTCGCAGATGACGATCGCACAATCCGAACCGTACTGACTCAGGCCCTGACGCGGGCCGGGTGCAAGGTTCATGCGACATCCTCGCTGACCACCCTGATGCGCTGGGTCGGCGAGGGCAAAGGAGACGTTGTAATCTCGGACGTGGTTATGCCGGATGGCAACGGGCTGGAGATGTTGCCAAAAATCGCGCAGGATCGTCCGGGGCTGCCGGTCATCGTGATCTCGGCGCAGAACACGATTATGACCGCCATTCAAGCGGCCGAGGCGGATGCATATGACTATCTGCCCAAACCCTTTGATCTGCCAGACCTGATGAAGCGGACCGCACGGGCCTTGGAGCAAAAGCAACGCGTGCAGGCGGATGCGGTCGTACCTGCCGAAGACCGTCCTGAGGAGCTGCCGCTGGTCGGGCGCACTCCGGGGATGCAGGCGCTGTATCGCCTTGTGGCACGTGTGATGAATACCGATCTTTCTGTCATGATTTCCGGTGAAAGTGGCACCGGCAAGTCCTTGATAGCGCGAGCTATTCATGATTTTTCGGACCGGCGCACGCTGCCCTTCGTCACTGCGACCGCTGGTGATCTGCGTGACCTCGAGGGACCTGCGCGCATTATGGCCAAGGTACGGGGCGGCACCCTGTTGATCGACGAGATCGCTGATATCGAAGATGAGGTCCAGGCACGTATTGTCCGGATGATGGACACGCCCGGTGATCATCTTCCGCGTTTTATGGCGACCAGCCAATCGGACCTGACCGAAGCGATGGAAAGCGGGCGGGTGCGTCAGGATCTGTATTATCGACTGTGCGGTGCGACGATCCACGTGCCAGCGCTGCGCGAGCGGGTGGACGATATCACCCTGCTGGTTGATCACTTCCTTGCCCGCGAAGAACGGGAGCATGGCACAAAGCGCTGGCTCAGCTCCGAGGCCGTAGAACTGGTCCGAAGGTATTCCTGGCCCGGTAATGTACGACAGTTGGAAAACGCGATCCGACGTTTAAGCCTGACCAGCCGGGCCGAAGAAATATCGAAAGCCGAGGTTGAGATGGTTTTGGGCAGTCAGCCCGAAGCGGAACCGATTCTTGGTGACGGCGAAAGGGAGAAACTCTCGGCCTCTGTGGCCCGTCATTTGCGTCGCTATTTCGATCTGCACGGCAATTTGTTGCCACCTCCGGGCCTGTATCAGCGCATCCTGCGCGAGGTTGAGGGCCCCTTGATCGAGCAGGCACTGGACGCAACCGGCGGAAATCAGGCGAAATGTGCGGATTTGCTGGGGATCAACAGGAATACGCTGCGCAAAAAAATCACCGATCTCGATATTCAGGTGACACGCCGACGCAAACTGATGTAATATCGCCACACAAAGCGTGGCATCCGGGTACAAGCCCGGCAACGACCACGAGATATGGCGGTACGTCGCGCAAGCGGCACATCAGGATGAGGGCAGACGGTGGCAACCCGAGCACAGAGCGGGCTGATCCTATCGATTGATCGGTGGCGGAAATCCCGAAAGCTGCGCAATTTTAGCACCTTGGGGCTGGTCCTTCTGGGGCCAATTCTGGCGTTGGCCACGTATCTGGTCATCGGTCCGTTTGATTTGGGTTCGGCAGCGCCTACGCTGCGGCTGATTCTGCTGGCCGATCTGGTCTATGTGCTGGTCGTTGCAGCACTTGTTCTGGGGCAGGTGTTCAGTCTGATTGCTGCACGCCGTGCAAAATCTGCCGGATCTCGTCTGCACCTGCGGCTGATCGGTGCGTTCACCTTGCTGGCCCTGGTGCCGACAGTGACCGTCGCGATCTTTGCCGGCCTGACGGTAAATATCGGGCTTGAGGGATGGTTTTCGGATCGGGTCCGTCAGGTTGTCGGATCATCCCTGTCCGCCGCAGAGGCCTATGAGCTTGAGCACCGCAGCGGCCTGACACAGGACGCCATCGTTCTTTCTCGGTTCCTCGACAATGCGCGAACGCTGGACTTTTACATCTCGGATGCCGAATTGCGCGAGGTTCTGGCACAGGGACAATCGCAGATTCAACGGGGCTTGCGCGAGGCCTATGTCATTGATGGCGGTGGCGAAATCAAATCTCGTGGCGACAGGTCCTACCTGTTCAATTATGAACCGCCGACACCGGAGCAGATGGTTGAAGCAACCGACAGTGGCCTTCTGATCATTGCCGATTGGCAAAACAACGAATTCCGCGCGCTGGTGCCGTTGCAGGCTTATCTGGACCGGTATCTCTATGTTAGCCGCGAGGTGGATGGCGAACTGCTGAAATTGCTGGATGACACCAAGGAAACGGTTCAATTCTACCAACAGCTTGAAAGTGAAAGGGGCCGGGTTCTTTTTGAGTTCGGGCTCCTGTACCTGGGCTTTGCGGTTATCCTGATCCTTGCCGCGATGTCTTTGGGGATGTGGTTCGCCGAACGCCTGTCGCGCCCGGTTGGCCGTCTGACAACCGCCGCACAAAGGGTCGGTGCCGGGGATCTGAGCGTTCAGGTCATCGAAGAAGCCAGCGATGACGAAATCGCCATGTTAGGTCGTTATTTCAATCAGATGACGCGGCAACTAAAAGGCCAACGCGAAACGTTGTTGGAAAACACGCGTCAAATTGAACGCCGCCGCCGCCTGTTCGATTCTGTACTGAGCTCGGTGACGTCCGGTGTAGTCGGCGTCGATTCGGATGGATGTGTCACATTCGTAAACCGCTCGGCCGAGCGTCTTCTGGACTGGTCGCGCGGTGAAGAACAATTGGCTATCGGCATCGCAGTTCCCGAATTCCTTCCCTTGTTCGAAAATCTGAAAGCCAGCGGTCAAGAGGCCGTACAGGGTGAGGTTAAGGTCACGCGCAAGGGGCGGTTGGAAAACTTGCTCGTGCGCATGGCGATCCGGCGCGGTGAGGATGGCGGTTTGGAAGGCTACGTGGTGGCCTTTGATGACGTGACCGATCTGGTCAGTGCACAGCGCATGGCGGCCTGGGGCGATGTGGCCCGCCGTATTGCCCATGAGATCAAGAACCCGCTAACGCCGATCCAGCTCAGCGCGGAACGGATCAAGCGCAAATTCTCGCGCAAACTGAACGAAGAGGATTGTGACAGCCTTGAATCCATGACCGATGTGATCGTGCGGCAGACCAACGATCTGCGGCGGATCGTGGACGAGTTTTCGAAATTCGCGCGGATGCCCGAACCGGTTCGGCGTGAGGAAGACGTTGTTAACTTGGTGCGCGAAGCCGTGTTGTTGCAGCAAGCCGGACAGCCGGACGTTCAGATCGACGCGACGTTGCCAGACAACCCCATCCTGGCAGATGTCGATGCGACGATGTTGAACCAGGCGTTGACGAACTTGATAAAGAACGCGGGTGAGGCCATTGAAACACTTAAGAAAAAAGGCCCGCCAGAAAATTTGAAGCCACAGATCAAAGTGGACATCTCCAACGATGATACGGGTACGATCATTACAATAGCGGACAATGGCATTGGGTTGCCCGAAGATCGGGCGCGGTTATTTGAACCCTATGTCACCACGCGCGACGAAGGCACGGGGCTGGGCCTGCCCATCGTCAAGAAAATCATAGAAGAACATGGCGGAGCGCTGACTTTGGAAGACGCGCCCGTTTTCGACGGACAGGACCATTTCGGTGCGATGGCCGTGATCCGTTTGCCAGGGGGCAATATTTCCCAGACCGCAGCGCCACAAAAGCAGGCAATTCATACTAACAAACTGAAAGCAGGCCAAAGATGAGCGACATTCTGATCGTAGATGACGAACGCGATATTCGCGAACTGGTGTCCGACATTCTGGAGGACGAAGGCTATTCCACCCGGCTGGCGGCAAACTCGGACGAGTGTATGTCGTCGATCAATTCTGAGCCGCCGGGTCTGTTGATCCTTGATATCTGGCTGAAAGACAGCCGCATGGACGGGATCGATATCCTGAAGTCGGTGAAACGCGACAACCCTGACGTGCCGGTGGTGATCATTTCCGGTCACGGAAATATCGAAATTGCTGTGGCGGCGATCAAGCAGGGCGCTTACGACTTTATCGAAAAGCCGTTCAACATAGACCAGTTGATGGTCGTGATCCGCCGCGCCATGGAGACCTCGCGCTTGCGCCGCGAGAATGCCTCGCTCAAGCGCCGCGAGGTCACAAACTCGGACATGATCGGCAAATCGGCCTCGTTCCGGGCGATGCAGAGCCAGCTGGACAAGGTTACCAAGTCGAACGGCCGCGTGATGTTGAGCGGGCCAGCCGGGTCAGGCAAAGAGATTGCCGCGCGTTATATCCACGCCCATTCCAACCGCGCCAACGCCCCTTTCGTCATCGTTAACTGCGCAGGGGTCGAACCTGAGCGCGTCGAAGAGGTGCTATTCGGGCGCGAGTCAACGGAACGCGGGATCGAATCCGGCTTGCTGGAAGAGGCCCACGGAGGCGTGATCTACTTTGACGAAGTGGCCGACATGCCCTTAGGGACGCAATCCAAGATTCTGCGGGTTCTGGTCGACCAGCAATTCCAGCGGGTAGGCGGGTCTGACAAGGTGCGAGTGGATCTGAGGGTCATCTCGTCGACAAATCGCGATCTTGATGCCGAAATCGAAGCTGACCGGTTCCGCGAAGAGCTGTATCACCGCCTGAACGTTGTGCCGATCGCCGTGCCTTCGATGGAGGACCGTCGCGAGGATATTCCGGTTCTGGCGCAGCATTTCATCGAAATGTGTAACGAAACCCAAGGCTTGCCGATTCGCGAAATCTCGGAAGAGGCGGTGGCATTGTTGCAGACCATGACCTGGCCCGGCAATGTGCGTCAGCTGAAGAACCTGATCGAGCGTGTCCTGATCCTGGGCGATGGAACAGGCCCGATCGAAGCCCGCGAATTGCCAACCGAAGAAGAGAAAACCGACGACTCGGGCCGCGTGGTTTTGTCCGGTGCGCTGGCAACGCTGCCGCTGCGGGAAGCGCGCGAGGCGTTCGAACGTGAGTACCTGCTGACCCAGATCAACCGTTTCGGTGGCAATATCAGCCGAACTGCCAGCTTTGTGGGCATGGAACGCAGCGCGCTGCACCGCAAGCTGAAATCGCTTGGTGTTGTGACCTCGAACAAATCCGGGGCGCGGGTGGCGCAGATCGACGAACCAGAACCGGCGGAGTAATCCGCCGGGGCTTTACCCTGCCTGACCCGGGGTGATGATCTGAAACGAGCCGTCGTCGAATTTCACATAGCAGGATTGGGTTCCCAGCGGCGGCAGTTTCGTTGTGCGCGCAGGTGGAACCTGAGACTTTACGCTCTGTTTGCAGGGTGGCAGGCTGATCGGACGAAAGCCTTTTTTGGCCATGCATTGGGCCTCGACCTGATTGCGCAGACCGGCATTCACGTCGACCGTATACACGCGCCCGGGTTCCCACCAACCAGGCGAGCGATAGCAGTGCCCCCGGTTGTCGCAATAAGTGCGTCCCGGCCAGTATGTGGGCGGGCTTTGCCGCACCTGATTAGCCACGGGAACGTCATTTACCGCCTTAACCTGACATTGCGTGGTCTCGGACTGCGCGCGCGACACGCTTTCACCTTCGCGGTAGTACAGCGAAAGTGGGCCGCTGCATGCGGACAGGACGGTCAGAGGAATTAGTAAGTGAAGCACTGATTTCATAGGGTTATCTTGCCCCAGCTTCGCCCGAATGACAATTCAATTGACCGCTTTGGGGGCATCTGTCATTCAAGGATTTCAGGCAGAAGGGCCAGAAACATGAAGGTCATCATATGCGGTGCCGGTCAGGTCGGCTGGCAGATCGCACGGCACTTGTCGGGCGAACTGAATGATGTAACGGTGGTGGACAACAATCCCGATCTGGTGCGCCGGGCGACGGAAACGCTGGATGTTCAGGGGATTGCCGGATTTGCCAGCTATCCTGACGTGCTGGAACGCGCAGGCGCGCGGGATGCCGATATGATCATCGCGGCGACCCATTCGGACGAGGTGAATATGGTCACCTGCCAGATGGCGCATTCGATCTTTTCCATCCAGCGCAAGATCGCGCGGTTGCGGGCTAAATCGTATTTGCAGGCGATCCATTCGGATCTGTTCCGTCGTGACCACTTGCCCATCGACGTCGTGATCAGCCCTGAACGCGAAGTCGCAGCTGCTGCCATGCGCCGCCTTTCGGCCCCGTCCGCCTTTGATACTGAGATGTTCATGGATGGGCAGGCGCAGCTGTTGGGCATCCGTATTGACGAAGATTGCCCCATCGTGAACACGCCATTGCGGCAGCTCACGGACCTGTTTTCGACGCTCAGCTCAATCGTTGTCGGTGTTCGGCGGGATGGAACGCTGTTTGCGCCTGAATCCGAAGATCAGCTATTTGTCGGCGACGAATGCTATGTCTTTACCAATGTCAAAGACGTGGACCGCACAATGGAGGTTTTCGGCAAGACCCACAAAAAGCAGGACCGCGTCGTGATCGTTGGTGGCGGCAATGTCGGGTTGGAAGTGGCCCGGACGTTGGAAGAGCGTGAAAGCCGCGTGCGCGCCAAGGTGATCGAGCGTGATCGCCAAAGCGCTGAAATAGCCGCCGAAACACTGGAACGGACGATTGTCCTGAATGGCGACGGGCTGGATGCCGCTTTGTTGCGCGAGGCCGGGATCGAGCGCGCCGACGCGATGTTGGCGGTCACCGATGACGACCGTGCCAACATGCTGGCTGCGGTGCGGGCCAAGGCCGAAGGTTGTGCCTTGGCAATTGCCTTGATCAATGATCCCAGCATGGTTGCCCTGATGGGCCCACTGGGGATCGACGCCTATATCAACCCGCGTGCAACCACTGTCAGCTCGATCCTGCGCCATATTCGCCACGGGCGGGTGCGGCAGGTGTATTCTATCGGGGATGCCGAGGCGGAAGTGATCGAGGCCGAGGTGCTGTCGACCTCGCCCATGGCAGGACAGAAGCTGCGGGATATCGATTTTCCCGAAGGCGTTCTGGTGGGTGCTGTACGAAAAGGCGATGAGCTTTTGCGCCCGACAGGCAGCCTGCGGATCGACGAAAAGGACGTGGTGGCAATCTTTGCGATGGCCAAGGACGTGCCCGAGGTCGAGCGCCTGATGCAGGTTTCAATTGATTTCTTCTGATGGCGCGCGCTCTGAGACAACAGATCACTTTGATACAGCGATTGCCGCTGTTTCTGTTGATCTCGGGAATCGCTGCGTTGTCGATGTGGATTCCAGCGATTTACGCGCTGGCCTTGGATGATCACGACACGTCGCGATCCTTTTTCTATTCCGGCCTTCTGGGACTGTTCGTGGTATCCACGATCGCTGTGGCAGCATCAAATCGGGTGCCGCGACGTGGGACGCTTGGGCAACTGGCCGTGTTGCTGGGGTGTTTTACCGTTCTGCCGCTGTTTCTGGCGATTCCGCTGCATGATGCCTTGGGCAACACCACCTTTTTGAATGCGTATTTTGATATGGTCAGTGCTGTGACCACCACCGGTGCAGATCTGTTTCCGGACCCGGATCGCCTGACCGCACCTCTACACCTGTGGCGTGCTTTGGTCGGCTGGATGGGCGGCTTGCTGATGTGGATTGCTGCCGCTGCAATTCTGGCGCCCTTGTCGCTGGGCGGGTTCGAGATTACGGCGCGCGGCCAGCCCGGTCGCCCGGTGTCGGGCGTCGCACAAAGCGAAGAGGTCGACCCCCGCGGCCGTCTGATCCGTGTGACCCGGACCTTGACACCAGTCTATACCGGTCTGACCTCAACCATTTGGATATTGCTACTGATCGCTGGCGAAAACGGTTTGACTGCCGTGTGTCACGCCATGTCAACCATGGCCACGTCGGGGATATCTCCGGTCGGCGGGCTGGAGGGGGCGCAGGCAGGCATAACGGGCGAGGCGATCCTGTTTCTGTTCCTGTTCTTCGCTTTGTCGCGGCTGACGTTTTCGACCGATACGGCGACCACAGGTTATTCCCGGCTGGACCAAGACCCCGAATTCCGGATTGGCTTGATGATTGTGGTTGTCGTCGCGGCACTGTTGTTCGCGCGCGTCTGGGCCGGCGTTCTGGAAATCGGCAATCAGCTGGAACCGCTTCAGGCACTCAGCGTGATTTGGGGCATGATCTTTACGGCGTTGTCTTTCCTGACCACAGCCGGTTTCGAAAGCGCAAACTGGAATGATGCCCAGCAATTGTCCGGCCTTGGCACCCCCGGACTGATCCTGATGGGTCTCGCCCTGATCGGAGGTGGGGTGGCCACAACGGCGGGTGGGGTCAAACTGTTGCGGGTCTTTGCCCTGTACCTCAATGGCGCGCGCGAGATTGATCGGTTGATCTATCCCTCATCCGTTAGTGGCATTGGCGGCGGTAACCGTCGCATTCAAAGCGACGGAGCCTTTATCGCCTGGATATTCCTGATGATGTTCGCCCTGACCGCAGCACTGTTCAATCTGCTGCTGGCCGCGATGGGGTCGGGGTTTGAACAGGCGATGGTCCTCAGCGTCGCGGCACTCAGCACCACCGGGCCGCTGATCGAACTGGCCACCGATGTTCCCATCCGTCTGGTCGATTTGCCCTGGGGCGCAAAGCTGACCATGTGTGCGGCTATGGTGATCGGGCGACTGGAAACATTGGCGATCATTGCGCTGATTACGCCAACCCTCTGGCGAGACTAAGAATCCTCACCTTTGCCGACACCTTATTTTTCATCTGGAATATCGGTTAACGACACTCCATACTCTGCCAGAGGGAGCGCGTTGGTCCGCAGCGCGTAGCAAGAACAATGGCGAGATTATAATAATATGGCTTCGGACAGACAGAATCTGCAGGACGCGTTCCTGAATAATGTACGGAAAGCAAAGGTCCCGGTCACAATTTTCCTGATCAACGGTGTGAAATTGCAGGGTGTCATCACCTGGTTCGACAATTTCTGCGTATTGTTGCGCCGCGACGGACAGTCGCAGCTGGTCTATAAACACGCAATTTCTACGATCATGCCGTCGCAGCCGATCAACCTGTATGAGGGCGAAGACGCCTCTTGATGGAACATGACAGGACGCGCACCCGGGCTTGGGTGCTGCATCCGGAAATCAAATCAGATGAACAGCGCCGTGTTCCTGGACCGGCGCTGGAAGAGGCGGTGGCGCTGGCTGCCGCTTTGCCCGATCTGGATGTGATCGGGTCCGATATTGTGCGCCTGCCGCGTGCCCAGCCGGGGCTTTTGTTCGGGACCGGCAAGATCGAAGAATTGGGCGAACGATTTCATGACGCCGAGGTCGAGCTGGTTCTGATCGACGGGCCGGTTACCCCCGTTCAGCAACGCAATCTGGAAAAAGCGTGGAAGGTCAAAATTCTCGACCGGACCGGGTTGATTTTGGAGATTTTCAGCGACCGCGCCCGTACTCGTGAAGGTGTGCTGCAGGTCGAGATGGCCGCGCTCAGCTATCAGCGTACGCGTCTGGTGCGCGCCTGGACCCACCTTGAACGTCAGCGGGGCGGGTTGGGGTTTGTCGGTGGTCCCGGTGAAACCCAGATCGAGGCTGACCGAAGGGCGATTGACGATCAGCTTGTGCGACTGCGCCGTCAATTACAGAAGGTGATCAAGACCCGGACATTGCACCGTGCTGCGCGAGCCAAGGTGCCGTATCCGATTGTTGCGTTGGTGGGCTATACGAACGCCGGCAAATCAACTTTGTTCAATCGCCTGACCGGTGCCGAGGTGATGGCCAAGGACATGCTGTTCGCAACTCTGGACCCCACGATGAGGCGGGTTGAGCTGCCCGATGGTCCCGAGGTGATTCTGTCGGACACGGTGGGGTTCATTTCGAACTTGCCGACCGAACTGGTCGCGGCCTTCCGCGCCACACTCGAAGAGGTTCTGGGCGCAGATATCGTCGTGCATGTGCGCGACATCAGCCATGAAGACACCGAGGCGCAAGCCCGGGATGTCGAGACCATTTTGACCTCGTTGGGCGTTGATGACGAACGGCCCCGGCTTGAGGTCTGGAACAAGATCGACCTGTTGAACGAAGATGAGCGCGAGGCCACGTTTGCCCGGGCCGACCGCGACCCGTCGATCTTTGCCATTTCTGCTGTGACGGGCGAAGGCATCGAACCTTTGTTGGCCGAGATCGCGGTTAATTTGCAGGGGGTTCGGCACGAGATGGTTCTGACGCTGGCATTTGCCGAAGGCAACAAGCGTGCGTGGCTGTTCCGTCAGGATGTCGTTCAATCCGAAGAGCAGACGGATGACGGATTTCAGATCACCGTATTGTGGACCGACAAGCAGGCGGCGCAGTTCGCCGCGCTTTGATCGATAAGCGAGGTCACGATGGCAAAAGTTAAGGTGGTTCTGCGTGGTCATATTTCGGTGCCTGCCGACCGTGTCACACAGGTGCGGGAGGCGTTGCCGGACCACATCGCCCTGACTCGGGCCGAACCGGGTTGCATCACATTCGACGTCACAGAAGACGCGGATATTCCCGGTCGGTTCAACGTACACGAAATTTTTGAAAACCAAGCGGCCTTTGACGCCCATCAGGCGCGAACCAAAGCCTCGACCTGGTTCAAGGTGACAGAAGGCATTCCGCGCGACTATCAGATCACGCGCGTTTAGGCGGGGCGTCCGCTACTGCCCGTCTATCTGGCGCTGATAGTCGTCTGCATCGAACCAGAAAAGCGAAGATTGGACTTCGTTGTCTTCGGTCAGCTCCCATTCTTCCCAACCACGTGTGACCACGTGGTTGCCGGTCTCGGAATGATGACCTTCCAGTGTCCAGACAAAAATCGCGTGTGATCCGGCCCATCGCAGCATGTCGCAGCGCACTTCCAGATCCGGGAAGTCGGCGTAGAATCCGCGCGCCATGTCTGCGACGGCGGCACGGCCGACAATTGGTTCACCCCGGTTGATCGTGATCTGCCCGTCGGGGGCAAAAAAGCTGGCAACCGCATTTGGGTCGCCTGAGCTCCACGCGATTGCGTAATCGCGTGCGAGATTGTTCAACATATCCCGAAAACTGGCCATCTGTACCCCCAAGGTCCCGAATTGTCGGCTTGCAGATCGTAGGCGAAAACACCTGCGCGCGTCCACGGCAGCTTGCAAAAGGGGCAAGGTCCTGCCGAAGCAGTGAAATCAGCGCGGGGTCAGGTTGGTTACACCGACCGCTGCCGCGCGGGCCAGATCCATGTCCAGTGACATGGGGATATACTCACCTCGCCGCCAAAGCTGTGCCTGATCGTCGTAGTAGCGCGACAGGAAATGCCCCGACTGACCCGTTGCCGTGATAAAGACCGAACTGTTGGGATCGGCAAAATCATAGACACCGCGATATCCCGCACCGTGGACGTTTTGGAAAGGGTTGGGCCCTTCGCCCGATGTCCGCCCGCGCAGCAGGGTGTTGTCGCCGCCGCTGGTGGATTGGCGGATGTTGACGAAGAACCGCAGAATGGGAACCGTGCCCAGAACCGGGTGGTCATGCGTGGCCTGATGGGCATCTCCCCAGCGCAGAGATTCCAGCGAACCACCGTATTTCTCGCTGATCCAGATCAGCGCATCATCCAGCGCCAACCGCGCCATGTCAGTGCATGTTTCTAACGGCGCGCTCTGGCGCACGTCGCACCAGACCGACGCGCCGTCGATATCGCGGTACACCCGTTCGATGAAAAGCGGCTCAACATGTTTGTATTCGGCTGCCAGCGGCCCCAGCTCGTCCGAGATCAGCCGGATCTGCAGTGCACGCAACCATGCAGCATAGATCAGCGGTTCAGGCAGGTGCTCGTTCATCTCACCGTTCCACTCGGCCAGCAGGGCCAGCGCGACCTGACGACGGCGTTCCGGTGTGCCCTCGGGCGCAGAGGCTCCGGTAAACCAAAGATCGGCGCCGATTAGCGGCAGAAGCGAGCGGGCGGTAAAGCTGACGGTATCAAGCTGCGCCTCGATAAAACTGTCGCGGGTGTGAACCTCGCGCGATTGCATCAGGCGCTCCCAACGGTGCACGCGCTGCGTATCGCCCCATTCATACGAGACATGGTCGGGGAAGGGGCGGTCGATGATCTTGTTGTTTGTATTGCCCAAAATCCCCCCTGCCGGAGCCACGAACTCGGGGTTGTTCGCATAGGGCAAACGTCCTTGCCACGAATTCTCGGCCAGCCAACCGGGCGTTGGGATACGGCCGCGGCTTTGGTTGCGAAGGTCTCGGCTTGGCATTGCGCCGATTAGTTTCATGCCGATCGTGTCCTTGTCGACCAGCGACAGGTTTTGCGAGGGCGCAATGAACAGCTCGGCCACATCGATGGCTTCGCGCACACTGTCCGAATTCATCAAGGCCATCGACGCTGTCATCGACGTGTCACGCGGGCTGAGCGCCGTCCAGGACAACGACGCGACGTGTCCGGGCGGGGTGATCGTTTCCAGATCGTAATGGCTGCCGGGCAGGACGGGTCCGTTGTCGGTCCAGCGCAGGGTCAGGGTGATGGGGGCTTCGTCCTTGATCTCGATGATCGAGGGGCGAGAGCGGAACCGTTTGAAACCATCAGGCGACAGGTATTCTTCTGAGTTTTCAGGGTTCAGCTGTTCGATGTGAACATCCTGATCGTCCAGGTAAGACGACGTCAGACCCCAGCCCAACCTATCACTGCGGCCCGTCATGATCGCCGGAACGCCCGGAATGGTCGCGCCGATAACACCGCCTTTGGCAAGCTCAAGCCGTGCCAGGTACCAAATGCCCGGTGCGGTCAGACCCAGATGGGGGTCATTGGCCAGCAGGGTGCCCCCGATCGCCGAACGCGAAGGCGCGGCGGACCACGCGTTCGACGCCCCGGCCAAGCCGCGTTTAGGGAATGGTGACAGCGGCGAGTCTGGCATCGGCGTGCCTTCGGCATAGCGCGGTAATTCTGGGAACAAAGACGCATATTCCGGCAGCGCCGCGATGCCCGCACCCGGCACATCTGGCAGGATATCGGCCAGCCGCTGAGGATCGTTCAGCATCAGGGATGTGCGGGCGCGCAGGACCTCATCTTTCAAATGGCCGGACAGTTGCAAGCTCATCAGTTTGATGATCGCAATGCTGTCGCCGGGCTGCCACGGCGAAACAGATGCGTTGAACAGAAACATCTCGGGCGCGCCGCGTCCCAATGCGTTCTCATTGATCTCGTCCAGCCGGGCATTTACGCCCGCAGAATAAGCGCGCAGCGCAGCTTTGGTGTAATCGTCCTGCACCTCGACCGAGCGGTGGGCAAGACTGTACAAGTCAAAACGGCGCAAGAGCTTGTCGATGGGGACAGTGCGCTTGCCAAACACTTCGGATAAACGGCCCTGCGCCGTGCGACGCATCACGGTCATCTGCCACAGGCGATCCTGCGCATGGGCATAGCCTAGGCCAAAGAACACGTCCGGGTCGCTTTCGGCCAGAATATGCGGAACATTGGCGGTGTCGCGCACGATCTCGACCGGGGCGCGCAGCCCGTTGACTTCGACGGTCTGATCATAATCCGGCAGGGACTGGCTGGCCAGAAAGTAGACAAGGCCCACAGCCGCAACGGCCAACAGGATCAGGCCCGTAGCAATCCGTACCAGCCAGCGAAAGACAAGACCCATGAACGCCCCATATCCCCATAAGAAATTATTGGCTGAACCCTACTGGAAGGACCGGGCAACCGAAAGAGGAACGCCGCGCGAACGTTGAGTTAACATGTTGAGATGAATAACCCCGCCATATGGTTTTGAACATGTGGCGGGGTTCGTGGCAAAGGGGGGGGTGGTATTCTGTATCAGGGGATGATGCGCGTGTACTTGGTGCCTTCGACGGTCGCGCCGAATTTCAGACCAGCCTGTCCGAAAACGGCGGCCAACACTGGCTTACGCAATTGGGTTGTGTCGGTCGAGAGCGAGTCGCCGGTGGCATCGACGACATAGCCGATATCCGCACCCGCCGTCCAACCGCTGGAGCGGCGGAAGTCATCCAGCGCGTCCTGCGTCATGAAGAACAGGACGTGCGCATATTGTTGCGCGCCGATCTGCAGACCAGCACTGCCGGATAGGGCCGAGTAATAGTCTACCGTTGCACCGTTAATGCGCAGCGCGCCCTGGCCATAGGCACCGCCAAAGATGAACCCGGCCTCGGTGATCAGGGGCATCACCAGCATGCCGTCGGCTTTGTTGGCGATCTCGACGGTGTTGGGGTACTTGCTGAACATTTCGTTCAACGTCACGTTCACACGGGCGTCGATCTGGGCCGCATTGGAATTGCCTACACCGTTTCCGCATGCTGCGGTCAGTGTGAGCCCGGCCATGCCAAGCGCAAAGCCACGACGGTTTAGTCGGGGAGAGTTGGAACTGCTCATGTTTTTTTCTCTGTATAAACTGCCTGAAGTGTCGGGTGTTCCCGATCTTGTGTGCAAGAATACGCCGATTGCGTCCGTGTGTCACGGGAAAGCTGGTCCAACAGCGTTCACAATCGGCGAAAAGTCGCGACCGTCCGGGGTTTTAGCCCTGAAGGATGCGTGCGACCTGCGGTGCAAAGTAGGTCAGGATTCCATCGCAGCCTGCGCGCTTGAAGGCCAGCAGGCTTTCCAGCATGACCTTCTCACCATCAATCCAGCCGTTCTGCGCCGCAGCCTGTACCATCGCGTATTCACCGGACACCTGATAGGCGTATGTGGGCGCGCCAAACGTGTCTTTCACGCGCCGACAGATATCCAGATATGGCATCCCCGGCTTGATCATGATCATGTCGGCACCTTCGGTCAGATCTCGTTCGATCAGGCGCAGCGCCTCATTCGAATTGGCCGGATCCATCTGATAGGTCTTCTTGTCACCGGTCAGCGCACCTGACGCGCCTACTGCATCGCGGAAGGGACCATAGAATGCGCTGGCATATTTGGCGGCATAGCTGAGGATCATCACGTTGTGGTGCCCCGCAGTCTCAAGCGCGCGGCGCATTGCGCCGATGCGGCCATCCATCATGTCTGAAGGTCCAATGATGTCGGCCCCGGCCTCAGCCTGCGCAAGTGTCATTTTGACCAGCGCCTCGACGGTCTGATCATTCACGATCTCGCCATCAACGACATAGCCGTCATGGCCATTGATGTTATATGGATCCAGCGCCACGTCGGTCATCACGGCGATATCGGGGGCCGCAGATTTGATCGCCCGAATGGCCCGGTTGGACAGATTGTCTGGGTTCCACGCCTCGGCGCAATCTTCGGTTTTTAGATTGGGATCGGTGTAGGGAAAGATGCAGATCGCCGGGATGCCCATAGCCTGTGCCTCGACTGCGGCCTTTGCGATCAGATCGACCGAGCGCCGCACAACGCCGGGCATCGAAGGTACGGGTTCTTCAATGCCTTCACCATCGCGCACAAAAACCGGCCAGATCAGATCGTCTGTCGTCAGCGCGTTTTCCCGCACCAACCCACGAATGGCATCGGATTGGCGCGCCCGGCGAAATCGCGTAAGGGGGTAGGGGGCGATGGTCGGTTTCATGTCGCGCTCTCCTTGAATAATCGTGCATTGGGTGGCATGAATTCCCGATGGTCTCAAGGGTAACATTGGACGCGCCTGCGCGAAGAACGCCCCAAGGACAATGAACAAAGGGCTGATGCGTGGATTTGCACTCTTCGATTTTCGAACTCATCGACATGCGCAGCTTTTCGAATCTGTGGTACTGGATCGTGCTGGCGGTGCTCTGGTCGTCGGCCAGCCACTGGGCGATGGGGGTTCCCTACGATCTGCTTGTACGTGCCCGTCGTGTTGGCGGACAGTCCGAGCAGGACCTGCTGGATATCGTTCGGATCAATGGGAACAGGCTGCTTTACATCGTTGATATGTCAGGCCTGGTTATTCTTGCTTTATGCTGTTTCTTTTTTACCGGGCTTGCGATGTTGGGTTTCTACTATGGCGTTGAATTTGCACAGGCCGTGTTTTTGTTGCTGTTCCCCGTGAGTTTGGTGATGCTGATCAACATTCGCGCCGCGCGCAAGTTGCAAGGCATCGAGCCGGTGCTCGGAAGCGTGTCAAAGATCCTTGTACGCTGCAGGATTTACACCCAGATCATTGGCATGATCTCAATTGTCATCACGTCACTTTGGGGTATGTACCAGAACGTCTCGATCGGCGTTCTCGGGGGATGAAAACCAGAAAGGCAAAGCGATGACAGCTCCGAACCATGTGACGGTTGGCGGCGCTCCAGAAGGGTTTGACGCACAGCTTGTTCTGAATGAGATCGCGCGCGTTGGCGGGCCGGTCTGCCACGTCGCGCGTGATGACAAACGGATGGAGGCAATGCGGGCCGCACTGGCCTTCTTTGCCCCCGATATGCCGGTCTTTGTGTTCCCGGGGTGGGACTGCCTGCCATATGACCGGGTGTCACCCAACGCCGACATTGCGGCGGCGCGTGTGGCGACTTTGGCGGCATTGGTGCATCAGATGCCGGAACGGTTTGTCCTGCTGACCACGCTGAACGCCGCGACCCAGCGCGTGCCTGCGCGAGATGTGCTGCGCGAGGCGGCCTTTACCGCTCGCGTGAATCACCGCGTCGACGAAACGGCGCTGCGGAACTTCCTTGTACGCATGGGGTTCACGCAAAGTCCGACGGTGATGGAGCCGGGTGATTACGCGGTTCGTGGCGGTATCATCGACATTTTCCCTCCGGGCGAATCCGGTCCCGTACGTTTGGATCTGTTCGGAGACGTGTTGGACGGCGCGCGCCGGTTCGATCCGGTCTCGCAACGCACGACCGAAAAGTTGGATGTTGTCGAATTGGCCCCGGTGTCCGAGGTCATTCTGGATGACGCCGCCATAACGCGGTTCCGCCAAAACTATCGCATCGAATTTGGCGCGGCGGGCACCGATGATCCGCTGTATGAGGCGATCAGCGCGGGCCGCAAGCATCAGGGCATCGAACACTGGCTGCCGTTCTTCCACGAAAAGCTGGAAACCCTGTTTGATTATCTACCGGATGCGACGATCACTGTGGATGATCAGGTGACACCCACGCGGCTGGCACGCTGGGATACAATTGCCGATCAGTATGAAACGCGGCGTCTGGCACTGGAAAACCGTTCGCGCATGGATACGGTGTATAAGCCAACACCACCCGGTTTACTCTATTTAGACGATGCCGCATGGGAGCAGGCGGTCGCGGACAGGCGGGTGATGCAGTTCAGCCCGCTGCCTCAGGTCAGCGGTCCCGGTGTGATCGATGCAGGTGGGCGGATCGGACGCAATTTCGCGCCAGAGCGGCAGCAGGAAAACATCAGCCTGTTTGGTGCTTTGGCAAGCCATATCACCGACAAGATGGCCAAGGGGCCCGTCTTGATTGCGTCATATTCTGAAGGGGCACGAGAGCGCCTAACAGGGTTGATCGAGGATGAAGGCCTGGCCGAAGCCGTCCCTGTCAGCGATGGCACCCGGATTGGCAAACGCGGATTGCATCTGGCTGTCTGGGCGCTTGAGCACGGTTTTGAAACGCCCGGTCTGACCGTGATCGCCGAGCAGGACGTGCTGGGTGACCGCCTCATCCGCCAGCCCAAGAAGCGCCGCAAGGCCGAGAACTTCCTGACCGAAACCCAATCGCTCAGCCCCGGCGATCTGGTGGTTCATGTCGATCACGGGATCGGGCGGTACATGGGGATGGAGGTGGTCACGGCCGCCGGTGCAGCGCATGAATGCCTGCTGTTGGAATATGCCGAGCAGTCCAAGCTCTACCTGCCGGTCGAGAACATCGAGCTGCTGTCGAAATACGGCCATGACGAAGGTCTGCTGGACCGCTTGGGTGGAGGTGCGTGGCAGGCTAAGAAAGCCAAGCTGAAAGAACGCATCCGCGAGATGGCGGACAAACTGATCCGTATCGCCGCGGAACGCGCTTTGCGCAAAGCTCCGGTCATGGATCCGCCGCCCCACGCGTGGGAGGAGTTCAGCGCCCGTTTTCCATATCAGGAAACCGACGACCAACTGCGCGCGATTTCCGAGGTGATGGAGGACATGCACTCCGGCGCACCGATGGATCGGTTGATCTGTGGTGACGTGGGCTTTGGCAAAACCGAGGTTGCCATGCGCGCGGCCTTTGTCGCCGCGATGTCCGGTGTTCAGGTGGCCGTGATTGCACCGACCACATTGCTGGCGCGTCAGCACGCGGCCAGTTTCAAGGAACGGTTCCGGGGCTTTCCATTGGAGGTGCGGCAGCTGTCGCGCTTTGTGTCGGCGAAAGATGCACAGCAGACCCGTGATGGTATGGCGCGCGGGACCGTCGACATCGTGATCGGCACCCATGCCTTGCTGGCCAAGGGTATCCGGTTCAACAATCTAGGCCTGTTGATCATCGACGAAGAACAGCATTTTGGCGTCGGTCACAAGGAACGCCTGAAACAGCTGCGCAGCGACATTCACGTTCTGACCCTGACCGCCACGCCGATCCCGCGGACGCTGCAACTGTCGCTGACAGGGGTGCGCGACCTGTCGATTATCGGCACACCGCCTATCGATCGTCTTGCCATTCGCACGTATGTCAGCGAATTCGACGCCGTGACCATACGCGAAGCCCTGCTGCGCGAACACTATCGAGGCGGGCAGAGCTTCTACGTTGTTCCCCGCATCTCGGACCTGCCAGAGATCGAAGAATTCCTAAAGGAACAACTGCCCGAGCTGACTTATATGGTGGCGCATGGGCAAATGGCGGCGGGTGAACTCGACGACCGAATGAACGCTTTTTATGACGGCAAGTACGACGTGCTGTTGGCAACGACGATTGTCGAAAGTGGGCTGGATATTCCTACCGCGAACACGATGGTCGTGCACCGGGCGGATATGTTCGGGCTGGCGCAGCTTTATCAAATCCGTGGTCGGGTGGGGCGGTCTAAAACCCGTGCCTATGCGTACTTGACCACCAAGCCGCGTCAGAAACTGACGGCGACAGCCGAAAAGCGCCTGCGGGTTCTGGGCTCGCTGGATACTCTGGGGGCCGGGTTCACGCTGGCATCGCAGGATCTGGACATTCGTGGTGCGGGCAACTTGCTGGGCGAGGAACAGTCCGGCCAGATGCGCGATGTCGGCTATGAGCTCTATCAATCCATGCTGGAGGAGGCGATTGCCAAGATCAAAGCAGGCGAGATGGAGGGGCTGTCGGAAGCCGACGACCAATGGGCGCCACAGATCAATCTGGGCGTGCCAGTTCTGATCCCCGAAGATTACGTGCCCGATCTGGACGTGCGTTTGGGGCTTTATCGTCGCCTGTCATCGCTTTCGACCAAGGTCGAGCTGGAAGGTTTTGCCGCAGAACTGATTGACCGGTTCGGAACGCTACCGAAAGAGGTGAACACCCTGATGCTGGTCGTGCGTATCAAGGCGATGTGCAAACGCGCAGGGATCGCCAAGCTGGATGGCGGGCCGAAAGGCGCGACAATCCAGTTCCACAACGACAAGTTCGCCTCGCCGGAGGGTTTGGTAGAGTTCATTCAGAACCAGCGCGGTTTGGCCAAGGTCAAGGACAACAAGATCGTCGTCAGACGCGATTGGAAGAAGGACAGCGACAAGATCAAAGGCGCATTCGCCATCGCCCGCGATCTGGCGGAAAAGGTCATGGCAGCGAAGAAGAAAAAGGCGAAAGCCTAGTCTCCGCTGACGAAAGTGCACAATTGCCATTCGCCCGCGTCGGATTTTACGAATGCGGCGCGGTGGCCTGTCATGGGCCAGAGAAAGTCACCGTGCATGAATCCCCGCGTGCCGTCAGTCAGCATCACCGGTTGATAGTCGGCACCGTCTCGATGGGTCGGGACGATGACGATCTCGTAGCTGATGAGGCTCAGCGCTGGGGAGCCTGGTTCGGCGGCTTGCCGAAGACTGACGTTCTCACCGGTGACAAAGTAGGCCACGTAAGGGTCCAATGAGGCAGGCAAGGTGATCTGCCATTGATGCGGCATCCAAAACTCGCCCTCGTCGTCGAAATAGCCCGGTTGGGACAGGGTGGTTTCCAGATCGCTCCAATAGGCTTCGCGGCTCTGGTCTTCTAGAGAGCTGTTTTCCGGGCCGAGGTATTCAAGGAATTCCCCGGGCCCACCGCTTCCGCCATGGCTGAGGTAGATGTCCGGGCAAGCAGCTGCGATAACGGTGTCGGTATCACGTGCGGCCACGCTCGCCAACAAACTCTCCCGAAAGGCCACAAGGGTAGGATCGCGTTCTGCTTCATCGACCGGCGGAAATGACTGCCGGTCAGCCAGGGCTGGGCCACAAAAAAGCAGCGACAACATAACTGCACGGATCATTCTGCGGCCTTCATTGCTGCCTGCGCGCAAAAACACGAGGCCCCGACGGCCCGGTCAGCGCGGGCAAGCGCCAGATCAAGACGTTGTTTGATCAATTTGATCTCAACTGTCTCACCGCGTGCTTTCAGACAATCATGCAGGCCCTTTAAACTCCAGACATTGTCGGGGTGGATTGAGGCGCGGCTCAGAGTGCCGCCAAGCCCTAGATCTTCGCGATACACTGCTTCGGCCTCGGGCACGCGGCCCTGTTCGTACAACAACGCACCAAGCGCGTGGCGCGCGGGTTGCATCCAACCCCAAGGCTCGTCGTAGGGCAGCGTGTCGTCCAATTCGACAGAGCGCCTCAGATGGGCGAAAGCAGCATCATAGTTGCCTTTGCGATACTCAATCTCGCCCCGCAGCATTTCGCGGGCGATGTCCAGCAAGTCGATCACGCGGTTGTTGTGCAGCAGCCGGGTTTCCGGAACCCGATCCTTGGCGGCAAGGAACAGTTGCTCTTCGGCCTCTGCTTCGGGCACCTCACCTGTGGCCGCATAGGCGACTGCACGTGCGTAATGGGTGGTTGCGGTGACAGTGCGGTAGAGATCCTGATCATCGGGCAAGGGCAGGGCCTTTGCTTCTTCCCACCGGCCAAACCGGATCAGGATATGCGGCCCCATCGACATGTAGCTTTCGAAGAAATCCGCCATGGGCGGGCTTTCCGTGCGCAGCATCTCTTCGGGGGTGGTGTCCCAGATGCCCTGATTGGCACGCAGGGCGGGTTCCATCTGACCCAGAAACAGCGCGCCGTAGATGGCAAAATGATAGTCGTGCTGGCGATAGCCTGTGTAGATGTTGAACGCGCCTTCGCGCTCATAATACTTCAAGTCAGCCACGGTCGCCTTTTCATTCCAGTGAACGACGTTCTGATAGTGCCCGCACAACACGTCGATATGGGTTGGCATATGCACCAAATGCCCTGCATCGGGAACCAGAGTGCGCAGGATATCCCCGGCCTTCAGCGCCTTTTCCGGTGTGGGCGACATTTCCATCAAGTGGACATAGAGGTGCAACAGACCCGGGTGCGACATCGCCGCCGGATCGTCTGCCATCGCGTCTTCCAGGGCTTTTTGTGCTTCCAGAGTCGCGGCGCCCTCAGCGGGTTTACCGGTTTTCAGGTCCCACATCTGCCAGGGGGTCAGGTTGAGCAGAGACTCGACATAGATGGTGCGCAGATCGAGGTGACCCGACTGCTCTGCAAAGGCGACGCGCATCGCGGCGGCAAAATCGTGATCCCAGCTATGCATGTCGTCGACAGGATCGCGCTGTGGATACCGCGCGGGCAGGGCGCGGATCAGCGCCTGTTCCGTCGGGCTGCACCCTTCGGCCAAAGCCACGGCTTTCTGCGTGGCATCATAGGCCAGTGCCAGCGCCTTTCGTTGCCCGCGGTCATCCAGCAAGTTCCAAGGAAGGTTGTAGTTTGGCCCTGCAGCATAAGCCACGCCCCAGTGGGCCATCGCGCAGTCAGGGTCAAACTCAAGCGCGCGCTGAAAACACACAACCGCTTCGTCGTGGTTATAGCCGTAGGTCCAATTCAGCCCTCGGTCGAACCAAAGCTGTGCGTCTGCTGAGGCCGTCGTTATCGGACTGGAATATGCGCCAAGATCGTAGTAGTCGCTCACTGAAAAACTCCACTCATATTGAGCAGATGTTAGCCTGATTCACCGTTCCTGCACAGATCAGGCTGGAAGCCTGTTTTCGATCCGCCCCATATGCAGCATCAGGCCGAAGCCCGCGGCGCTCATGGCCAGGATGCCAACAGCCAGCGGGGTGATAGACCCGTCGAACATCTGCCCGATGGGGGCCGCAATCGCGGCTGCAAACACGGTCGAGATCGCTCCGATCACCGAGGCTGCCATGCCCGCGATATGGCCCATTGGCTCCATCGCGATGGCGTTCAGGTTGCCCATAGTCATGCCTGCCATAAAGAAGACTGCCGTTTGCCAGCCTACGAAAACGGCGAAAGACATGGTGGGCGAAAGGTCTGCCGCATTCAGGGCGATGACAGCTGTGGTAAAGAGGACCTGCGCGCCCAACGCCCATGTCACGATCCGACGCATGCCCAATTTGATAACAAGGGCCGCGTTTAAAAGGCTGGCTGAGCCCGCCATCAACGCCACGAACCCGAACCAGAACGGAAAACTGTCGGCACTGTCGTGGATGACATCGTAGACCGGTTGAACCATCGTCAGCATGGTGAACAACATACCCAGACACAATGTCTGAACCAAGATCGACAGTCGGACAGTTGGATGTGTGAACATCTGGCGTGCGGCGTCCAGTATAAGGGGCAGGCGCAGCGGGCGACGGTTCTCGACCGACAGGGGTTCCGGAAGGCGCAGGCCCATCCAGACGATGGTGATTAGTGAGAACAGGATGAATGAGGCAAAGATACCCCGCCATCCGGTCAGTGCGATCACTCCGGCACCAAGCATTGGCGCGATCGCAGGGACCAGGGTGAAGATCATCATCGCAATCGATACAATCCGCGCCATCTCTCGGCCCGAATACAGATCGCGAATAATCGCCATGGCCACCACGCGCGGGGCCGCACATCCGATCCCCTGGAAGATACGGGCGACCAATAGCATTTCGAGTGATGAACTGGCCCAGGCAGCCGCCGCTGCAATGATATACAGTGCCGATCCGACATAGATCACTGGTTTGCGGCCAAAGGCGTCCGACAGCGGCCCGGTAAAAAACGTGCCAATCCCCATGCCCAACACAAACGAGGTTAGGATCAGCTGGGCTTTGTTGACGTCGTCGGGGCTGAGTTGCGCGCCGATATTTGGCAGCGCAGGCAACATGGAATCGATCGAAAACGCGATCGTCGCAAACATCATTGCGACAAGTGCTATGAACTCACCCCGTGACATGCGATTGGCCATAACGCCCTCCTGATCTGTTCGCGCTATCACGGCAAATCAGTTGACGCTAGGTGTCAAATTGCACAGAGGTCTGTGCTAATTTGCGGCGGAAGCCTCAAGTTGAGACATGATTTCAGCAATCGCTTTTTCCCACATTTCAGGGGGTTGCGCCCCGGGGACGGCATGTTGATTGGCAACGATGAACGTCGGGACAGAGCTGACGCCCATCTTCCTGGAATGGCTGTCACGGTTGCTGATATCCTCGCGGTCCGCGTCGGATTTCAGCAGTTTCAGCACGACCGCTGCGTCCATTCCCGCATTGTCGGCAATATCGGCCAGAACCTCATGATCGCCGATATCGCGGGCCTGCACGAAATAGGCATCGAACAACGCATCGACTACGGCGTTCTGTTTGCCTTCAATCCCGGCCCAATGGATCAGGCGGTGCGCGTCCAGTGTGTTGGGCGTGCGCTCCATGCCTTCGAAGTCGATCTTAAGGCCTGCGTTCTCGGCATGATCAACGACCGGAGCATAGGCACGCACCGCGCCTTCCTTGCCCCCGAACTTGCGTTCGAGATACTCGCGGCGATCCATCCCGGCATCCGGCATGTCGGGGTTCAACTGGAACGGATGCCATTCGATCACAAACGGATGGTCCGGGATCGCCGCGAGCGCCTTGTCCAGATGGGTTTTGCCGATATAGCACCACGGGCAAATCGGGTCGGACATGATATCAAGCTTGACGGTCTCGGTCATGGGTTGGTCGCCTTGAAATAGGCCGGCAGCGCCCGGCGCAGAAGTTTCCCGTTCCCGCCGGTGGGCAGGTCAGGCAGATGGATAAAGGCGCGCGGTTGCTTATAGCGCGCCAGATTTGCCTCGACATAATTACGCAGGGCGTTGTCGTCCAGCTTTTCCGGTCCTGTATAGAAGGCTGCTATCACAAATGTGTCCTGTTTGACCTCGACTGCCGCAGCTCCGACCTGCGCGATGCCGGGATACCGGGACAGCGCCGCCTCGACCTCAACCGGTGACACCCTATAGCCGCCCGCATTCATCATATCGTCATCGCGACCCAGATAGGTGATCTGGCCATCCACGGCCATGGCCCCTTGATCGCCGGTCAGGAACCAGTCGTCCTGCATCCGGGCTTCGGCCTCGTCCGGGGCGTTGAGATAGGTCAGCATCAGACCGGGGTCGGACCTGTGTATGGCAATGGTGCCTTCCTGACCCTGAGGTACGGGACCGTCAGGTCCCAGGATAGCCACACGGCGGCCAGGCTGCGGTTGGCCCAATGCATCGGACCGCGCTGGATGCGCCGGGCTGGACGAAATGAAAGTCGAACACTCTGACATGCCATAGGCCTCGTAGAGTTCAGTGCCGGTCGCTTGCGTCCACTGTTCATGCAGATGCCGTGACAGTTTTTCTCCGGCGCATAACCCATGCCGCAATTCCGGCAGGTCGACGTCGTCTGTTGAGCTCACCACCTTACGGAATACGCCCGGTGCTGCCGCAAAGATGGTAGCTTGATGATGGCGTAGCAGGGCAGGTAGAGCGTCCAGATCGGTGCCCGGCGCAGGGATAAGAGCCGTTGCGCCAATGGTCCACGGATCCATCAGACCGGTGCCCAAGGTATAGGTCCAGTTGAACGCGCCTGCGTGACACAGGCGATCGGTTTCACGCAGCCCGTACCAGCCATCCACCATCATCTGACGCGCCCAGATGGCACGATGGGCGTGGGCCACAGCCCTCGGTTTTCCCGATGTGCCCGAAGTATAGACGACATAGGCCATCCGTTCCGGGTCGCCCATTTGATATTCTGCAGCAGGCAGATCACGCATTCCGGCCAAATCGGACAGGTCAATCTGAACCGGATGCGCGGCGCACGCAACCTGTGGGTCACGCAGAATGGCGGCAGGTCTGAGATCGTTGATCATGCGCTCTGTTTCCGGCTCGGTCAGCTGCGATGACGTTGGGACCGGGACGATGCCGACAGCAATCGCTCCGAGATAGGCAATCGGGAAATCGACCGTGTTTCCAAGCCGCATCAACGCGATATCGCCGGGCTTCAAACCGGCATTCAACAACCCTGTGCCAGTGCCCAGAATGGCCTGCTGCAACTCGCTATACGTCAAATGCTCGGCATCCGAAGACCCTAGAACAGACAGGGCGGTCTTGTCCGAAAGCTTGGCGGCACAGCGCAGTACATGCGCTGCCAGATTGAACGGAGACGGGCAGGCGGGCGGCGGTCCCTGATCAAAAATAGAAAGCATGGCAACTGGCTAGCGCGACCAATGCTGCGTTGCAAGCGCGACAGGCTGCGCCTATAGAATGACGCATGAGCACCCAAGACCAGACATCTTTGATCCGCATTGCCCGGGACTCGGGCGAACATACGGAAGTTGAACCACTGGACCTCGGCGCGCGTGTGCGCGAGCTGCGGAAAGCGCGGAAATGGACGCTTGAACAGGCGGCCACGCAGGCTGGTCTGGCACGTTCTACGCTCAGCAAGATCGAAAATGGTCAGATGTCGCCCACCTATGACGCGCTGAAAAAGCTTGCGACCGGTCTTGAGATCTCGGTGCCGCAGCTGTTTACGGCGCCACAGCGGGACCAGGTGATCGGTCGGATGGCCGTGACGCGCATGGGCGAAGGGTCTGCCCATCCCACAACCACCTATGAACATGAACTGCTTGCCGAAACGCTGACCAAAAAGCAGATGTTGCCTTATCGGGCCCGTGTCCGCGCGCGGTCAATGGATGAGTTCGACGGCTGGGTCCGCCACGACGGCGAAGAGTTCTTGTATGTCTTGACGGGTGTTGTGCGCCTTTACACCGAGTTTTATGAACCAGTCGAAATGCGCCGCGGCGACAGCGCCTATTACGACGGGAGCATGGGGCACAATGTAATCTCGGTCAGCGACGAAGATGCAATGATCCTGTGGGTAACATCACTTACTTAACGACCGGCTGAATTCGCGGTTCAAACCTTCCGTGAACAAAAAATCCTCAAGCTCTTCGTGGGCTTCGTTCATGGTCAGTTGATGACGTTCAGCCAGATACGCTTCGAAACATTTGCGGTCTTGGCTTAACCGCACCATGTCCTGATCCCGCAGGTTCGGAAATCTCCGTTTGGCGCGCGTATACATAGCGTCTAGGTCTTGCGTCAGATCGGTCCATTTCAACATTAGACAGCTTTCCGTTTTCATGGTTTCAAACCGCTCGTCCCAAGAACCAGCGTACGAAGGTGGTGGGGGCGTTCGGGCATGACAAAATGTCGCACCCGAGGTCGGGAGGCGGTTTGATTTTTGACGGGGTCGAAAGTGCCCGTTGCAGCCTATCCGCAACGGGCAGACGGACCTGATTTTGAGTGAGTGGAGGCCGGTCCGTAAATTCGATGTGCTGCGCACCGGACGAAGAGTTACGTTTTGAAATTCAAAGCAATAATCAATTCGTGCAGCGTACTGCAGCTTATGCACAAGCTATATCGCTAAACCCTGTTCAGTAAAGCTTTTTGTGTGAGTTTTTTAGGGGAGCACTTGACGTTGGGGCAATTGCAACATGTTGGCGCACCAAAAACTCGACCCGCAATATGCGGTGCCAATAGGCTGTGCGCCGATTTCCGCCCACGTCCCTTTGGTGCTGCGCGTGACCCGTTACTGTTCGTACCACCAAACCTGCGGCATGTATTCTGGCCCATCGCCATAGATCGGCAAGTTTTCCGGCTGCTTGAGTTCCTTGGCGTGGGCGATCCTGCCTACATCAAAGTTCCAGATCGGAATGACATAGCGCCCGGCGGTCAATACACGATCAAGCGCGCGCGTTGCAGCAACGAAATCCTCATGACTTTCCGAGGCCAGCATGGCGTCAATCATTCCGTCCACAGCGGGTGAAGCCACCCCCATCAAATTGCGCGTGCCCGGAGTATTCGCGTTTTCGCTGCCCCAGTAGAGGCGCTGCTCGTTGCCGGGTGACAGGGACAACGCACGACGGAAATAGGTCATGTCGAAATCCAACTCGGATGTACGGCTGGTGAACTGGGCGCTGTCGACCTGCTCGGTGCTCACCGCGATGCCAAGACGTTCCAGTGCGCGCGTGTAGATCTCGATTGCCGTTTCGCTTTCGGTGTCGCCCTGTTGCAGCAACACGGTCACGGTAAAGGCATCGCCGTTTTCGTTACGCAGCACGCCGTCCTGGATGGTCCAGCCAGCCTCGGCCAACAGTTTGGTGGCGGCGCGGATGTTCGAACGATTGCGGGCCGATCCGTCACTTTCCGGCAATGTATAGCCTTCAAGCGTTCCCGGAGGCAGGTCGTCCTTGAATTCCATCAGCAGCTCTTCGACGCGACCACTTGCCGGACGGGGCTGCATCGCAAGGTCCGAGCCCGAGAAATAGGATGAGATACGCGGCTGCGCGTTGCCGGTAATCGTGTCGTTGATGAATTCGAAATTGAACGCCAGCGTCAGCGCCTCGCGGACACGCCAGTCGTCAAACGGTGCTTTGCGGGTGTTCATGACAAACCCGGTCATGCCCGAGGGCTTGCCGTGCGGGATCTCGGTCTTGACCACATCACCACGCTGGACGGCCGGGAAATTGTATTGGTTGGCCCATTTGTCGGCATTGAATTCACGTACCGCGGTCAGTTCTCCGGCTTTGAAGGCCTCGAACAGAACAGTGCCGTCGCCGTAGAACTCGATCCGCATTTCGTCCAAATTCATGGTGCCTTTACGGAAGGGGATGTCAGTGCCCCAATAATCCGGGTTCCGCTTAAGGTTCACGTATCTACCGGCCTCATAGCTGTCGACGACGTAGGGCCCGGTCCCGACCGGAATGTCATGCAACCCGGCATTGGCAAAATCTTTACCTTCCCACTGGGCTTTCTGCAGGATCGGGCGCAGGCCGGCGATCAGGGCAAGCTCGCGGTCGGGTTCGTTAAAGGTGATGCGCACCGAGCGGGGACCGGTCTGTTCGATACTGTCAATCTTACTCCACAGCCCGCGATAACGCAGGTGGCCTTCGGTTCCCAAAGTCTCATACGACCAGATGACATCATCCACTGTGACTGGTGTACCATCCGAGAATTCTGCGTTCTCACGCAGGGTGAATTCGACCCAGGACCGGTCCGGCGCTGTCTCAACTGATTCGGCTAACAGCCCGTAAAGAGTGAAAGGTTCGTCCCAGGATCGGCCCATCAGGCCCTCGTGGGTCCAAAATCGCAATTGCCAGGGCGAGCTGCCTTTTTGCACGAACGGGTTCAAACTGTTATAGCCGCCCGTATTTCCGAACACGACTTTCCCGCCTTTTGGCGCGTCCGGATTTGCGTAGGGCAGGGACACAAAATCCGGTGGTAAGGCGGGGTCACCATACATAGCTATGCCATGGGTCGATTCTGCATAAGCAATTGACGTGCTCAAAAGTGCAGTGATTCCCGCGATCAATGGGCGAACGGGGCGTAGAAAATCGGGGCTCATTTTGGAAACAATCCTGCTCTGGCCTTATTTTGTTGGGATTCATCGTAGCTATGATTTTTCTTGTTTTCAAACTTTTAGCTTGGACGAACACAAGAAATTGCTTATAAAGGATGCACTGCTCGATAGGTTTCTTGCCTGTATGAAACCTGCCTCAATAACTTAACGCCCGCTTCGTGCGGGCGTTTTTTTTGTCCGGATCTGACGTAGGATGCGTCGCCCGAATGTTTCCCCGTTTTCTTTGCAGCTGCAGCATGGCACTGTGTCGCCAAAGTTGACTTTGTGGGAGTTCGGCCATGAGCCTTTCGGGAAAAACAGCCATTATCACCGGATCGAATTCAGGGATCGGATTAGGCGTCGCGCGCGAGCTGGCGAAGGCCGGGGCTAACGTGGTGCTGAATTCATTTACCGACCGCGACGAAGATCATGCGCTGGCCGCTGAGATTTCGAAAGAGACCGGGACCAGCGCACGCTATATCAAGGCGGACATGTCTAAGGGTGAAGAATGCCGCGCGCTGATCGAAAAGGCGGGGGCATGTGATATTCTGGTGAACAACGCGGGCATTCAGCATGTTGCGCCGGTTGATCAATTTCCGGTCGAAAAGTGGGATGCGATCATCGCGATCAATATGAACTCGACTTTTCATACGATGGCCGCGGCGCTGCCAATGATGCGCAAAGCCGGGTGGGGACGTATTGTGAATATCGCCTCGGCACACGGGTTAACAGCGTCTCCGTTCAAGGCGGCCTATGTCGCGGCAAAACACGGCGTGGTTGGCATGACCAAAACCGTGGCGCTGGAGACTGCGCAGGAGCCGATCACATGCAATGCGATCTGCCCGGGATACGTCCTGACACCATTGGTCGAGGCACAGATCCCAGGAACCATGAAGGAATACGGCATGAGCCGTGAGGACGTGATCAAGAACGTGATGCTTGAACGGCAACCTTCGAAAGAATTCGCCACGGTCGAGCAATTGGGTGGCACCGCGATCTTCCTGTGCTCGGATGCGGCAGCACAGATCACCGGGACCACGATCTCGGTCGATGGCGGTTGGACAGCGTTGTGAGGTTTCACGGGGGCGTTGCCCCCGCACCCCCGGAGTATTTTGAAAAAGATGAAGGGGTGGAATAGTGAAACGGATCAATCTGGCTTTGCAGGGTGGGGGTGCGCACGGTGCCTTTACCTGGGGCGTTCTGGACAGGCTGCTGGACGAAGAGGATATCGAGGTCGCGGCCATCACTGGGACCTCGGCCGGGGCGCTGAATGGCGCTGCTTTCAAATCCGGGATGGTGCACAACGGACGTGATGGCGCACGGGCCAGTCTGGACGGGCTATGGGCACGGATGGGCGCGGTGGGTGATATGCGCCTTGCCAACTGGATGCAGGCGCTGGAGCCTGCGCAGATTGCCCAGTCGATGGAGTATTCGCTGCCATTCTCGGTTGGTGATGCCTGGTCGCGGCTAGTGTCGCCATATGCTTATGGTCCGTTTTACCGCAATCCTCTGGAACCGGTTGTCGATCGGTTCAACTTTGATGAGATTTGCACGGATCAGGGACCCCTGTTGTTTGTCTGCGCGACCTGTGTGCGCAGCGGCAAGATCCGGGTGTTCACCGGGGAAGAGATTTCAACGGATGCCATTTTGGCCTCGGCCTGCCTGCCTAGCCTGTTTCAGGCCGTCGAGATATTTGACCCCAGCTCGGGCCGGACCGAGGCATATTGGGATGGTGGTTACACTGGAAACCCGGCGCTTTATCCTTTGTTTAACAGTGATTTGCCTGAAGACGTCGTGGTCGTGAACATCAACCCGCTTGAGCGCGATGAGGTGCCAAAAACTCCGCAGCAGATCCAGAACCGGATCAACGAGATCAGCTTTAACTCATCCCTGTTTCGCGAGTTGCGGGCGATCAATTTTGTTCAGCGTCTGTTGGCGGACGGCAAGCTGACGGCCGGAGAGATGAGCCGCGTATTTGTCCACATGATTGCGGATGACGAATTGATGAATGATCTGTCTGTGGCGACCAAGACGGTTCCCAACCCTGTGATCCTGCACAAGCTGAAGGACGCCGGGCGCGCCGCGGCGCATCGGTTCATCGGCGATCACAAAGCCGATCTTGGCGCACGCAGCACCGTCGACCTGCCCGAGATGTTTGGCTGATCACTCGGGCGGCTGCGTCGGGTCTTTTTCGTTGGGGTAAACAAGGCCTGCGGAAATCACCAACTTCGCGGCGTCCTCGATTGTCATATCCAACAGGATCACGTCCTCGGCCGGGAAGAACAATAGGAAGCCAGAGGTCGGGTTGGGCGTGGTCGGGACGAAGACACCTAGCAGTTCACCCCCGGTTTCAGCCCGCTCGCTGACTTCGCCTTTTGCCGCGGTAGAGACGAAACCGATTGCCCAGATGCCGCGGCGGGGGTATTGGATCAGGCATGCTTTTTCGAATGACCGTTCAGTCTGGGCAAACACCGTTTCCGAGATCTGTTTGATCCCGGAATAGACGGATCGAACAACGGGCATCCGGCTGACAAGGCTTTCGGCAATTTGGATCAGGGACCGGCCCAGAATACCTTTGGCGATCCATCCGACCAGAACAGTGAAGATCAGGAAGATGACAACGCCGACACCGCGCAGGTTGATGCCCACATATTCCTGCGGCTGGAACCGTTGTGGAATTATGGGCAGTACCGCACTGTCGATCCAGCCAACCACGGACCAGATCAGCCAAATGGTCAGCCACACCGGCGCAATCACGACGATGCCCGTCAGGAAAGACGCGCGCAGTCGCGAAAACAGGCCCGGGCGGCGATGTGGTTCTTCGTCAAATGGCGTGTTCATTGCGGTCCTGAGCGGTTTTCTGCCGAATTAGTTAAGCAGTTGGGTGCCTTGGTACAATAGGCTTATGTCAATCGGTTCAGTCGGACAGCGCCCGAGCAATTCCGGCCGCCAGTCGGGCGTTGTTGCGGACCAAGGCGATGTTGGCCGTCAGCGAACGCCCTTCGGTCTGTTCGTAAATCCGTTGCAGCAGGTACGGCGTGACGCCTTTGCCGCTGATCCGGTGTGTATCTGCGTCGGCCTGTGCCGATGCAATGATGGGAGCCAGTTCTTCGGCCGGGATCTGATCGGCGGTCGGAATTGGGTTGGCAACAAGCTGGCCGCCGGGCAAGCCAAGCGCGCGGCGTGTGGCGTGCGCTGTGGCGATGTCCTCGGCACTGTCCATTCGCAGGGGCGCGGCATAAGGGGATTTGGCCGACCAGAAGGCCGGGAATTCGTCCTGCCCGTAGGCGATGACCGGAACGCCCAGCGTTTCCAAAACCTCGAGCGTTTTTGCCAGATCGAGGATGGCTTTTGCGCCCGCAGCCACAACTGTAACCGGAGACTGGGCCAGCTCATGCAGATCGGCTGAGATATCAAAGGTCGTCTCGGCACCCTGATGAACGCCGCCAATGCCACCGGTGGCAAACACTTCAATCCCGGCATAATGGGCGGCAATCATCGTCGCAGCGACTGTGGTTGCGCCAGTGCCGCCGGTCGCCATGCAGGCGGCCATATCTGCGCGCGACAGCTTGGCGACGCCCTGCGCCTGACCCAACGCTTTCAGCTCATCAGCCTCAAGGCCCACATGCAGTTTGCCTTTGATCACGGCCATGGTTGCCGGAATTGCGCCCGCGTCGCGGATGTCCTGTTCGACCTGTGCCGCAACCTCGATGTTCTGAGGGTAAGGCATCCCGTGGGTGATGATGGTGCTTTCCAGTGCCACGATAGGCTGGCCTGCGTCCTTGGCAGCACGGACTTCGGCGGAATATTGAATGTCGATCACAGTGGGGTTTCTCCGGATACGTATGTTGCGGCGGCGTGCAAAGCGCGGGCCAGGGCCTCTTCGCTCGATGCTCCGTCGGATTCTGAGGCGATGTGGGCCGCCATGAATGTGTCGCCTGCGCCGGTTACGCGGGTAACCAAAACGGACGGTGGTGTTTGGGTCAGGATTTCATCCGCATTACCAACCGTGGCCGAGCTTCCGCCGTCGGTGACCAACACCCGCAGCGCGCCGCGATCCAGCAGGCCTTTGGCGGCGCTTTCGGAATCCTTGAATTCGCGCTGGCACAGGATGCCGGCTTCTTCGAGGTTCACATACAGCGTGGCCCGCGCATGTTTCAGGAACGGCAGCAAACGTTCGGCTTTACCGGGCGAGGCCGGTGCCACACGCAGATCGGCGCGCGCAAAGGCGGGGCTTTGGGCGATTTCCTCAAGCAAGTTCAGGGTCAGGTTCCCGTCCAGCGCGATTGGGCCTTCGAACGGCTCGTTTTCGTACCCTAGCGGCCCGTGCATCAGTGGACGCAGGATTTTGGCACCCGCGGCTTCAAGCGAATGCGCATCAGCGATGGCTGCTATCAAGCCGTTGGCCCCTTCGACCGCCATGTAACGATCGGTCGGCAAATCCTGCGAACGGTAAATGTGATCCGTCACCATGCCTAGTCGGGAACAGGCGTTTGCCAATTCATCTCCCTCGGGATCGCGCCCGATGGCGGTCAGCAAGGTGGGGGTCATGCCAAAGCGCACAAGCGTCATGGCGATGTTCATGGCCACGCCGCCGGGCAGGCGGGTGATCCGCCCCGGCACGTCCGAGCCCTGCCGCATGGCGCTGGCGGACCGGCCAATCACGTCCCAAAGAACCGAGCCGATACAAAGGATGTCGCTGTTCTGAGTCATGTCGTCGTCATGCCGCAGCCCCGGCGAAGGTGCAAGCGTTAACGCTCGCACCGATCAGCGCATCGCGTCAGTCAGATCCTTCAGCGCGGCCAGAGGGTCATCCTGTGACCAAATCTCGTCCCCAATTCCGAAGAAATCGGTGCAGGGGGCCAGATCGCGAACCAAGTCGGGATTCAGGCCACCCTCGGCAACGACTGGAACTTCGATCGTCTCAGACCACCACTGGAACAGATCCATTTCGGCGATTGTGCCATCACCCAGCGTTGACGCGCCCACTGGTCCAAAGGCGACATAGTCCGCACCGGCCTCGCCAGCAGACATGCCGTCATGGCTGGACGCACCGCAAAAGCTGCCAACGATGGCTTCCGCGCCCAATTCCTTTCGTGCAAACCGGACCGAGCGCGCGGCGTCATCCAGATGCACCCCGTCCAGCCCCAACCGCTGCGCCAGCAGAACATGGTTCGAGATCACCAGCGCCACATCGCGCGCATGCGCAACCTCACGGCAGGCATCCGCCGCGCGGGCGATCGTGTCTTCATCTCCACCAGCCAGCGCCAATCGGATACAAGCGATCTCTGCCCCGTCCAACACGCTGGCCAAACGGTTCGTAAAGGTGCTCAGTTCGATGGTCGGTGGCGTAATCAGGTAAATCTGCGGCTGCTCGGGGGTGTCCATTGGCGCGTCCTTCGCTTTCAGTCTTTTGCGCGGTTTAGCGGATTGCGGCGGGGAAGCAAACTTTTATGCTGGTTTCCGGCCCAAATGAAGGCGCGGATGGCTTGCCCTGCCTGTGCGCGCAGATTAGAGCAGGCGGAACTTTCGGAGACAGCCATGCCTAGCGATAAATCTCAGCCCTCATTCGTGCTTGTGCGCCCGCAGATGGGTGAAAACATCGGTGCCGCCGCGCGGGCGATGTGGAATTTCGGGCTGGATCGGATGCGGATCGTAGCACCTCGGGACGGATGGCCGAACCCCAAGGCTGTGGCGATGTCCAGCGGCGCCGGGCGTCTGTTGGATGAGGCGCAGCTGTATGACGATCTGGCCGGTGCGCTATCCGACAGCACTTTTGTTTTTGCGACGACGGCGCGGCAGCGTGGATTGACAAAGCCGGTCTACAGCCCGGAACGCGCAATGCAATTGGCTGCCGAAAAGGTTGCTGCTGGTGAAAAGGTCTGTGTTCTGTTTGGCCCGGAACGCGCAGGGCTCGAAAACGAAGACATCGCTAAGGCAAACGCGATCATCTCGGTTCCGGTAAACCCGGAATACGCCTCGCTAAACCTTGGGCAGTGCGTGTTGCTGACCGCCTATGAGTGGATGCGCCAAACCGGCGATGTGGTTCATGAGGCCACCGATCTGGGCAAGGGCGACTGGGCCACGGGTATCGAGGTCGAGAAACTGGTCGAACACTATGAAGACCGGCTGGAAGAAGCGGGCTTCTTCTACCCACCGGAAAAGGCCGAAGGCATGAAGACCAATCTGCGTAATCTGTGGTCCCGTATGCGGATGACCCGGTCCGATGTGCAGATGTTGCACGGGATCATGCGTCAGATGGTCCGCTGGAAAGACAATGGCTGAGGCTGGACCTATGTTCCGCTTCACCCTAGCTTGCGACAAAATCCAAGGCACAAGAGGACAGCATGAGCGGTAAGCGCAGCATCTTCGAAGACGTCTCAGACACTGAAAAACAACAAGCCGTTCAACCGGGTATGATCGATCGTGGCCGCGGGGGTGCGCGCAAGGCCATTCGCGCCTGGCTGATGATCCTGTTTGCGCTGGTGGTCGTCATGATCGCTGTGGGCGGGCTGACCCGCCTGACTGACAGCGGGTTGTCGATCACCGAGTGGCGGCCGATTACCGGGGCCATCCCGCCGATGAATGAGGCGGACTGGCAAGCCGAGTTCGACAAATACAAGCAAATCGACCAGTGGCGCATTCAGAACCAATGGATGGAGCTGGGTGACTTCAAATCCATCTACTGGTGGGAATGGGGCCATCGTCAGCTAGGGCGCGTGATTGGGCTGGTCTGGGCTCTTGGCTTCTTTGGCTTCCTTATCGCGCGGAAAATACCAACCGGCTGGACCGGTAAGTTGTTGATTCCGGGCCTTTTGGGCGGTGTTCAGGGTGCAGTCGGTTGGTGGATGGTCGCCTCGGGCGTGACACAGGGCGAGGGGATGATTGCTGTGGCCAGCTATCGTCTGGCGATTCATCTGGGGCTGGCTTTTGTAATTCTCGGCTTCCTTGCATGGTACATCTTTGAGCTGGGCCGCGACGAACGTGACCTGATGCAGGCCCGACGCGCCAAAGAGGCGAAATTGTTCTCGCTATCCACCGGGTTGATGCATTTCGCCTTTTTGCAAATACTCATTGGTGCGCTTGTCGCCGGGATCGACGCCGGGCGGTCTTATACCGATTGGCCGCTGATCGGTGGTCAGCTTCTGCCGCCTGACATGACGATGCTCGAACCGATGTGGCGCAATTTCTTTGAAAGCCCGGGTTTGGTCCAGTTCATCCACCGTTGCGCGGGCTATCTGCTGTTCATCTTCGGCATCGTCGTCTGGCGGCGCGGCAGCACTAGTGCACATCCGCAAACTCGCTTTGCCTTCAACGCGGCCTTCGCAGCGCTTTCGCTACAGGTGGTGATTGGGATCGCGACCGTGATCTACGCAGCCCCGTGGCAGATCGCCATCTTCCACCAGTTCATGGCCGTCGTCGTCTGGACCCTTATCCTGCGGGCGCGGTTCCTGACCGCTTACCCAATAGCAACCTCTTTGCGCGGAGCCTGAATTCCATGAGTGCATATGACGATTTGACGGCATTTCAGCGCGAAACCTCAGCTCTTGGCGAAATTGCCGGGCGTTTGGGCTGGGATCAGGAAACGGTGATGCCCCGGGGGGCCGCGTCGCAGCGGGCCGAGGAAATGGCAGCGATTGAAGCGGTTTTGCACGCGCGCCGATCCGATTCCCGTGTGGCTGAATGGCTGGAACAAGCCGACCCTCAGGACCAGGTCGGTCAGGCGCAATTGCGCGAAATCCGCCGGTCCTATGAACGGACGGTCAAGGTGCCTGCCGATTTGGCAACGGCCATTGCGCGCGTGACGTCAGCAGCACAGGGAACCTGGGCGCAGGCCCGCGCAGACGAAGATGTCGCCGCTTTCTTGCCCGTTCTGGATGAGGTCGTGGCGCTAAAGCGTGAAGAAGGCGCTGCACTGGCGCAGGGTGGCAATATCTACGACGCGATGGTCGAGGATTATGAGCCTTACACAACCGGATCGCAAATCGCCGAAATCTTTGACCAGATGCGCCCGCGTCTGGTAGCACTGCGCGCCGCTGTTCTGGAAAAATCTGCGCCTCAGGCTTTGACGGGGAGTTTCGATGAGCTGAAACAGATGCAATTGTCGGAAAAACTGGCAACCACTTTCGGGTATGACCTGAATACAGGCCGCATCGACAAGGCTGTTCACCCGTTCAGCTCGGGCAGTGGCTCGGATGTTCGGATCACCACCCGGACAAGTGAAACCGATCCGTTCAATTGTTTCTATTCGACGATTCACGAGGTCGGCCATGCCGCCTATGAACAAGGGATTGATCCAGCCTACGCCCTGACGCCTTTGGGGCGGGGTGTGTCGATGGGTGTGCATGAAAGCCAAAGCCGGATTTACGAGAACCAACTGGGCCGATCCCGAGCCTTTACCGGTTGGCTGTTTGGCCAAATGAAAGACGCGTTTGGCGATTTTGGCATCACCGACGCGGATACGTTCTATGCAACGGTCAACGGTGTTCACAACGGTTATATCCGCACCGAGGCGGATGAGGTGCAATACAACCTCCACATCATGCTGCGCTTTGATCTGGAACGCGCGCTGATGGCCGGTGACCTCCAAGTGGATGATCTTGAGGCCGCGTGGAACGACCGTTTCAAGGCGGATTTCGGATATGCGGTCGACAAACCTTCGAACGGATGTCTGCAGGATGTGCACTGGTCAGTGGGTCTGTTTGGTTATTTCCCAACCTATTCGCTGGGCAATGTCTATGCAGGATGCCTTTACCAAGCGTTGCGGAACGCTGTGCCGGAACTGGATGCGCAACTGGCAGCAGGTGACACGTCAGGCGCAACCGATTGGCTGCACGAGAATGTGCAGCAACATGGCGGGCTTTACGCTCCACGCGAGACCATTCAGCGTGCAAGCGGTATGGAACCCGGACCTGACCCGTTACTCGGGTATCTGGAACAGAAATTTGGCGGGTTATACGGGCTCTGAGGTCAGAAAACGTTTCGTCAAGTTGCCGTGTAGGTGCATTGGTTTTGACCTGAATGAGGGTAGGGTGGTTCGAACGGTTTTACCAAAGGAACCACCTTGTTCTTTGCAACACATGTCAAACCACACTTAGCGTCAATTCTGACCAGCAACACGCGCCTGGTGGCGCGTAGGCGCGTGTTGGAGGCAAAGCATCAGGTGCTGAACCGGCCGCGCGTTGTCCAATATTTCCATGATGTTTCCGACCCATACTGTCACCTCACCGCACAGGTCTTACAGCAGTTTCGAGACACCTATGATATCGAGCTACGCCCACATCTGATTTCGGGCCCTCCGGCCGAGGCTTTGCCGGACCCGGCAGCACATCGGCAAAATGCTATCAAAGATGCGGCAAGGCTGGCCCGAAAGCTTGGTCTCAGCCCTCCTGAAGGCGCAGTTCCTGACGAGGCTTTCATTGCAATTGCGGAAAAACAGATGGCAGCCGAACTGACGAATGAGAGCTTTGTTAAAAATGTCCGAGGTATCAGCGAAGATCTTTGGTCGGGAAAGGGCTTTTCGTCGTCTGATCACCCCTTACCGGCTGCGCTGATCGAGGATGGTGACCAGCAACTTTCAGCTTTGGGTCACTATCTCGGCGGAACGTTTCACAACGATGGTGAATGGTATTGGGGCGTTGATCGTCTTCATTACCTCGAAAATCGGTTGCTGCACGTGGGTCTGGGAAGCGGATCGTCACCGATAGTGCCTTTGCCTTCAGTGCAACTGGACCAAGAGAAGTCTAAAGATCAGGAGATTGAGTTCTTCTTTTCTTTCCGCAGCCCTTATTCGTATCTGGCATTTGACCGGGCCGTCGACTTGGCACGCCATTACAACGCACGGCTGGTTCTGAGGCCGGTTTTGCCAATGTTGATGCGAGGCTTACCCGTCCCTCCACCCAAGTCCTCCTACATCCTTTATGATTGCGTGCGCGAAGCGCGGCGGTTGGGGATCCCGTTTGGGCGTATCTGTGATCCTTTGGGCAAAGGAGTCGAGCGTGGCTATGCCTTACTGGATTATGCCGAAGCGCAGGAAAAACTGCCTGAGTTCTGTTCCGCCTTCCTGCGCGGCGTCTGGTCAAAGGGTCTAAATGCTGCAACCGATCGTGGGCTTCGGATTATCGTCGAAAACGCGGGGTTGGATTGGCAGAGTGCGAAACCGCACGTTAGCTCGGATCATTGGAGAGATCGGGTAGCGGTCAATCAGGACCGCCTGCAAGAGATCGGGCTATGGGGTGTCCCAAGTTTCCGTGTCGCCGGGGAAAGTGTCTGGGGACAGGATCGCCTTTGGGCGGTCGAAGACCTTTTGATAAATAAAAAGGCGCCACACCCGAAAGTGTAGCGCCTGAATAATGTTATGGACCTGTCGGTTACTCTTCCGCTTCGTCCTCGTCGCCTTGATCGGCGATCCAGGCAACACTGACGACCACTTCGCCTTTGCCGGTGTTGAAGACCTTCACGCCACCGGCCGAGCGGGAGCGGAACGAAATCCCATCAACCGGCACCCGGATCGATTGGCCTTTGGACGTCGCCAGCATGATTTGATCTTCCATATCGACCGGGAACGAGGCGACGAGTTCGCCACCACGCATCGCCTTGTCCATGGCGGCCACACCCATCCCGCCGCGTCCGCGGACTGGGTAGTCGTGGCTAGAGCTCAGCTTGCCCGCGCCGCCTGCTGTGATTGTCAGGATCAGGTTTTCGGCTGCCGACATCTCGGCATACTTTTCCTGGTTGAAATCACTGCTTGCCGCGGCTTCCTCTTCGTCACCAGCGTCATCTTCGGTAAGCCCTGCAACCGCACGGCGCATTTTGAGGTAAGCCACACGATCTTCGGGGGTCGCTTCGAAATGGCGGATCACCGACATCGAAACCACGCGGTCTCCATTGGACAGCCTGATACCGCGCACACCGGTGGATTCGCGCGAGTTGAACACTCGTACATCGGTGGTGCGGAAGCGGATTGCACGACCCGAATTGGTGACCAGCATCACATCTTCATCTTCCGAGCAGATACGGGCGTTCACCAGCTCAACATCTTCGGGCAGTTTCATTGCGATCTTGCCGTTGCGTCGGACATTGGTGAAGTCTGACAAGCGGTTACGACGCACGTCGCCCGCGCTGGTGGCGAAGATGATTTGAAGGTTCTCCCATTCTTCATCGGGTACATCCACCGGCATGATCGCGGCGATGGAAACACCGGTCGGGATCGGTAAGATGTTGACGATTGCCTTGCCCTTACCAGTGCGCCCCGATTGCGGCAGACGCCAGGTCTTGAGTTTGTAGACCATGCCATCCGTCGTGAAGAACAGCAGCTGCGTGTGGGTATTGGCAACGAAGAGGTTAGTGACAACATCCTCTTCCTTGGTCTGCATCCCCGACAGGCCCTTGCCGCCCCGCTTTTGCGCGCGGAAATCGGCCAGCGGAGTACGCTTGATGTATCCGCCCGACGTGACGGTCACGACCATATCCTCACGTTCGATCAGATCCTCGTCTTCCATGTCGCCGGACCAATCAACGATCTCGGTGCGACGGGGCACGGCAAACTGTTCACGAACGCTGCGCAGCTCATCTCCGATGATCGACATGATGCGCTCTCGCGAGGACAGAATATCGAGGTATTCCTGGATCTTACCTGCCAGTTCTTCCAGCTCGTCCGTGACCTCTTTGACACCGATCTGAGTCAGTCGCTGCAGACGTAGGTCAAGGATGGCGCGGGCCTGAACTTCGGTCAGGTTATAGGTGCCGTCGTCATTCATCTTGGACAGAGGATCGTCGATCAGGCGCAGATAACTTTCGATCTCAGCCGCGGGCCAGCGACGGGTCATCAGCTTTTCACGCGCTTGCGCGGCGTCAGCGGATGACCGGATTGTGGCGACCACCTCATCCACGTTCGACACAGCCACCGCCAGACCACACAGGATGTGGCTGCGTTCGCGGGCCTTGCGCAGGTCGTACGCAGTGCGGCGGGCGACGACATCTTCACGGAAGTCGATGAAAGAGGTCAGGAACCGGCGCAGGGTCAACTGCTCGGGCCGGCCACCATTCAGCGCCAGCATGTTGCAACCAAACGAGGTCTGCATCGGCGAGAAACGGAAAAGCTGGTTCAAAACAACTTCCGGCGTCGCATCACGTTTGAGTTCGACCACGACACGCACCCCATTGCGGTCGGATTCGTCCTGAACGTGGCTGACGCCTTCGATGCGTTTTTCGCGAACGGCTTCGGCGATCTTTTCGATCATCGAGGCCTTGTTTACCTGATAGGGGATCTCGTCCACGACGATGGCATAGCGGTCCTTGCGGATTTCCTCGACGCGGGTCTTGGAGCGGATAATGACGCTGCCGCGCCCTTCCAGATAGGCTTTGCGCGCGCCGGATCGGCCCAACATCACACCACCGGTTGGGAAATCAGGGCCGGGGATATATTCGATCAGCTGTTCGGATGTCAGATCCGGTTCATCGATCAGCGCCAGCGTTGCGTCGATGACTTCGCCAAGGTTATGCGGCGGGATGTTGGTTGCCATACCGACGGCGATACCACCGGCACCGTTGACCAGCATGTTCGGGAAACGGGCGGGCAGAACCGTCGGTTCGCGGTCCTTGCCGTCATAGTTGTCCTGAAAATCGACCGTCTCTTTTTCGATATCGGCCAGCAGGGACGCGGCAGGCTTGTCCATGCGTACTTCGGTGTAACGCATGGCCGCCGGGTTATCACCGTCCATCGAGCCAAAGTTGCCCTGACCATCCAGCAGCGGCAGCGACATCGAGAAATCCTGCGCCATCCGCACCAGCGCGTCATAGATCGCGCTGTCACCATGTGGGTGGTACTTACCCATGACATCGCCAACCGGACGGGCCGATTTGCGGTATGACTTGTCGTGGGTATTGCCCGTCTCGTGCATGGCATAGAGGATGCGCCGGTGCACCGGTTTCAGGCCATCGCGCAGATCGGGGATCGCGCGGGACACGATGACCGACATCGCATAGTCCAGATAGGACGTGCGCATCTCGGATTCGATGGATACCGTCGGGCCGTCATATACGGGACGCTGGGGCGGTGTTTCATCCATGTTTTCTGGGGTTTCTGGCGTATCGCTCACGTAACCTGCCCGTTTATTGTGCTGGGTCTATATCTTGTGGATGTACCTTATCAGACCCGGCACATAAGGTGCAAGCAAGCAGCGCATTCTGTGCAAAAAACACCCGTAACACTGGGGTAACATATTGTTAACCAAGGGTTAGGTGGTTTCTGTGTTATGCTGAAGAGACCTTGCAACAATTTTGGAGATCTGCATGGAGCAAAGCGAAACAGAACTGATGCTCAAGGGGTATGGGCTGACGACGGCCGAATTTTTTTATCACATGCCCGACTATATTCACGTGCTAAATACATTTATCTGGCAGGAATACGACCTTGCGCCGGATCATCCCAAACTATTCGATTTTATTGAATTCTGGCAGCGAGAGATCGAAGGACCGCTGCATTCCGTGCGGTTTACACATCGAAAAATGATCGCGCCCGGGGAATGGCGCAACGTGGTAGGCGAATTCCGAGTGAATTGACGCCCGGGCGCATCAGGCCCAAACCCATATACATTTCCGGTGCATCCGGTATCGTGGCGGCGAAGTCATTGGCCACAAGCGGAAACACGGAATGCCCAGAGTTTTTTTGATTGCAGTTGCCATCTGCCTAGCCGGGCCTGTGTTGGCCGAAGGTGTCCTTGATAAAATCAAGAAGGGCGCTGAAAATACGGCTAATGCTGTCGGACGCGGGGCAGAAACCGTCGGGCAGACACTCGAAAAAGGGGCGAACGCGGTTGATGAAACTATCACGTCCACCTCTGATTTGCTGTCAAACGAGGCGACGCCCGAAGAGACCCGCGCGAAGCTGGATGTCATGGCCGTCGATGTGTTGGCGCAGTTGCTTGCCGAAAACCCCGAAGCACAAGCGCTATATGATGTCAGTGCGGGATATGCTGCGTTCGATTCCCGCAAAGTGACGGTGTTCCCGGTGTCCGCAGGGTACGGGCGCGGTGTTGCCGTGAACAAAGAGACTGGTCAGCACACCTATATGAATATGGGAACCGGCGGCGTGGGCGCGGCGATCGGTATCGGCGGGTTCGAGACCAAATTCGTGATCCTGTTTGAAACCCAAGCAGATTTGGACAGTTTTATCACGCAAGGTTACGACGCGACTGCGGAATCCGGCGCAATGTATGGAGATGAGCGCACCGATGAGACGCTCAGGTTCACAGATGGGCGGTCGTTTTTTGTGCTCAGCAAAAAGGGCTGGCGCGTTTCGGCTGGGGCGTCAGGCACAAAATACTGGAAATCGCCCGAGCTAAACTGATCAGCCCGAGCAGCTGGCGCCGCCCAGAACGCAAAATTTTGCGCAGTGTGGGTGGTTGAGGTGCACGTCGGCCTCGGCCTCGGCCAGTGTGGTGCCCATTTCAAACTCAGGCTCGTACGGCAGTAGGGTACAGGCCAGAACGGCAGGTTGTTCTGCGCCTTTGCGTTTAACCACCATGCGGGCATTCGAACACATTACAGCCTCGGGTGCTTTATCCAGAATGCCCCAGCAAGCGGTTGTGATTTCGGGGACTTCGACGGTTTCGTCCATCTCTGGGAACAAAACGGTTTGGCCGGGATTCTGTGCGTCGATGTCAAAGCTGTGCCGCTTGAAAAACGCCTCATACCCGGCGCGGCTGCCGGCGTCGCTGTCACCCCAGACCGTGCGGCCTGCGATAGCGATATTGAACCCGTTGTCGCGCAACCACTCCATTCCAGTGATCGTCTTGTCAAAGCTGCCTTTTCCGCGTTCCTCGTCATGCAGTTCGGGGCGATAGTGGTCCACGGAAACTCGAAGTGTCAGCTTGTTTCCATAATTGCGCTTCAGATCCAGCAAACCCTCGCGCATCTTGCGGCGCATCATCGGCAGCATTGCATTTGTCAGGATCAAAACTTCATAGCCGCGTTCCAACGCGACACGAGTCATGTCGATCATTCCGGGGTTCATAAAGGGCTCGCCCCCGGTGAACCCAATCTCACGCACCGGCCAGTCGCGTTCTTCGATCTGGTCCAAGTAGTCGCGCACCTCGTCGGTGGTGATATAGACCAGCGCGTCGTTGGTTGGACTACTGGCGATGTAGCAATTGACGCATTCGATGTTGCAAAGAGTGCCGGTATTGAACCACAACGTCTCGGGGTTTTTCAACGCTACGGAAGCGCGAGTTTGCCCATCTGCTGTCACCAATTTGTTCTTAAACTTGCCGATATTGGCGGTCTGAGGCGCGTTGTCTTTCATTCCGGTATCCGGTTCTTTGAAGTTACTTCTGATGTAGCTGCTCGACTCGGATTAGTTAAGTCAGGCAAGTGCGACCTGACAGAGTTTTGATGATGGGGGATTTACGCTGACCGATTGCGCTAACATTGGACATGCCCGGCGGGGCAAGATAAGGAAAAACCATGGTTTCTCGCGTCATACCAGTTGATCCGTTCGATCTCGTCATTTTTGGCGGGACCGGCGACTTGGCGCAACGTAAGATTCTACCGGCCCTGTTTCGGCGCTTTTGTTCAGGGCAGTGGGCCGAAGGCGTCCAAATCATTGGCGCGGCGCGCACGGTCCACGACCGCGCGGGGTTTCAGGCATTGGTCGCCGAATCGCTGCGAACCCATGCGGCTGCGCAATGCCAGGACGAGGGCGCATTCCGCGCGTTTCTGGACCGCGTCGACTATGTAACTCTGGACGGATACTCGAATGAAGGATGGGATCAGCTTTCTGACAAGCTGAACCAAGATCGGGTGCGCGCGTTCTACTTCTCGGTCGGTCCGCGCCTGTTTGGGCCTTTGGCCGAGCGGATCAAGGCGCATGATCTTGCGACGCCAAGCACGCGGATTGTCGTTGAAAAACCCTTTGGCCACGATCTGGAAAGCGCACGGGCGTTAAACGCGACCTTGGCTGAGCATTTTCGGGAAAGCCAGATTTACCGGATCGACCACTATCTGGGTAAGGAAACCGTCCAGAACCTGATGGCCGTTCGTTTTGGCAATATGCTGTTCGAACCGCTGTGGAATAGCCAATATGTCGATCACATCCAGATCACGGTGGCCGAATCCGTAGGTATCGACGGGCGGGAAGAGTACTATGAGCGCGCAGGTGCCATGCGCGACATGATGCAGAATCACCTGATGCAGCTTTTGTGTCTGATCGCGATGGAGCCTCCGGCAAAATTTGATCCGGACGCTGTGCGGGATGAAAAACTCAAGGTTATTCGCGCGTTGGATCAGGTCCAGCCACACCATATCGTGCGAGGGCAGTTCGATGGAGGTGAAAGCAGGAAAGGATACCGCGAAACCGTGGGCAATCCGCGCTCGACCACCGAAAGTTATGTGGCACTGCGGGCGCATATCAGCAATTGGCGGTGGGCGGGCACGCCGTTCTACTTGCGCACGGGCAAGCGTCTGGTGGCGCGGTCTTCGGTGATCAACGTGATGTTCAAGGACGCGCCGCATTCGATTTTTGGCGAAGAGGCCGGACGCCACGCGAATGTCCTTTCGATACGCCTGCAGCCGAACGAAGGCATAACGCTGAAGGTGACGATCAAGGAACCGGGCCCGGGTGGTATGCGTCTGGTCGATGTGCCCTTGGACATGAGTTTTGCCGAGGCGCTAGGGTCAGGAAATCAAGACCCCCCGGATGCATATGAACGGCTGGTGATGGACGTGATCCGGGGCAACCAGACCCTGTTCATGCGCGGGGATGAGGTTGAGGCCGCATGGGCTTGGACCGACCCGATCATCGCGGGCTGGCACGCGCGCGGTGACGTACCAAAACCATATGAAAGCGGCAGCACAGGCCCGGGCGACGCCGAGCTGTTGATGAAACGAGATGGTCGCCGCTGGCAAGGAATAAACCCATGAAGATTCAGGAATATGCTGATCGCGACATGCTGGCAATTGATGTCGCAAACGCCTTGGCCGGAGAGTTGGAGGCCGCCTTGCTGCATCACGACACGGTCTCAATGGCCGTGCCGGGCGGTACGACCCCGGGGCCGGTGTTCGATGGTCTTTGCGCGGCTGATTTGGCATGGGATCGGGTGCGGGTACTGCCTACCGACGAACGTTGCGTTCCGGGTGACAGTGACCGTTCGAACGAACGGCTGATCCGGCAGCGCCTGCTGACGAACCGAGCCTCGGTTGCGCAGTATGTACCACTGTATCTTGAGGGTAAGGAACCCGACGGTGTCCTGCCGGAAATCGAGAACCTGATCGCGCCGGTTTTGCCATTGTCGGTTCTGGTATTGGGGATGGGTGAGGATATGCACACCGCATCTCTGTTTCCGGGGATGCAGGGGCTTGAGGCTGCGCTGGACAGCCACGCGCCCATCCTTGCGGTTGCGCGCACCGAAACCCAACCCGAGGCGCGGATCACGCTGACCGGCCCGGTGCTGGACGGCGCGCTGTCCAAACACCTGATTATCTATGGCGCCGCCAAACGCGACGCGTTGGACAAGGCCATGTCGCTGCCACCAGAAGAGGCCCCGATCGCCGCTACGCTGACCGGCATGACGGTTCATTGGGCGGAGTGACACAGATGCAGTTGGACCCGCTCAAAACCCTTGCATCCGACGCTCAGGACGAAGCCATCCTGAGCCTGTTTGAAACCGATCCGAGCCGCGCGCAGAGTTTTTCTGCATCGACCGGCGATCTGCTGTTTGATTATTCCAAAACTCAGATCACAGATGAGGTCCGAAAAGCCTTAATCGCGTTGTGCGATGGGGCGGGTCTGGCCTCGCGCCGCGCCGCGATGTTTGACGGGGAAAAGATCAACGAAACCGAAGGTCGCGCGGTTTTGCACACTGCGCTGCGCAATCTGGACGGTGGTCCTGTCGAAGTTGATGGGTTGGACGTCATGCCTGATGTTCTGGACACGTTGCAACGGATGCGCGTCTTTGCAGAAGAGGTGCGTGGCGGCGCGGTCACCGGGGCAGGGGGCGCCTTTACCGATGTGGTCAATATCGGGATCGGTGGTTCGGATTTGGGCCCAGTGATGGCGACGCATGCACTGTCCCCGTATCATGATGGACCAAGACTGCACTATGTCTCGAATGTGGACGGCGCACATATCGCCGATACGCTGCGCCAGCTTGATCCAACGCGGACACTGGTGATTGTTGCCTCCAAAACTTTCACGACCATCGAGACGATGACCAATGCCCGAACCGCGCGAGCTTGGATGGAAGATGGCGGCGGCGATCCGGGCAAGCAGTTTGCCGCCGTGTCCAGTGCGTTGGACAAAACCCAAGCCTTTGGTATTCCCCAAGAGCGCGTTTTCGGTTTTGCCGATTGGGTCGGCGGGCGCTACTCGGTCTGGGGCCCGGTGGGCCTGCCGGTGATGATCGCCGTCGGATCGAACGCTTTCGATGCGTTCCTGCGCGGCGGTCAAGCGATGGATGTACATTTCCGCGCCGCCGACTGGGTCGAAAATATGCCCGTTATGCTGGCTTTGGTCGGCATTTGGCATCGTCAGGTTCTGGGCCATGCCAGCCGGGCCGTGCTGCCGTACGATCAAAGACTGCTGCGTCTACCCGCATATTTTCAACAGCTTGAGATGGAATCGAACGGCAAATCTGTTGCCATGGACGGCAACTCTCTGACCATTCCCTCCGGCCCCGTCGTCTGGGGGGAGCCGGGCACTAATGGGCAGCATGCATTTTATCAGTTGATCCACCAAGGCACCGACGTGATTCCCTGTGAGTTCATGGTCGCGGCCGAGGGGCACGAACCGGAATTGATCCACCATCACCGACTGTTGCTGGCCAATTGCCTGGCGCAGTCCGAGGCACTGATGCGCGGTCGATCCTTGGGCGAAGCACGGCAACGGATGGCGGAGAAGGGGCTGGAAGGGGACGAGCTGGAACGGCAAGCCCGACACCGCGTTTTTCCGGGCAACCGTCCTTCGACAACGTTGATGTATCCAAGGCTCACGCCGTTTGTTCTGGGCCAGATCATCGCGCTTTACGAACATCGTGTGTTTGTCGAGGGCGTCCTATTGGGCATCAACTCGTTCGACCAGTGGGGCGTTGAGCTGGGCAAGGAACTTGCGACATCTCTCGGCCCGATCGTCGACGGAGAAGAAAGCGCATCCGGCAAAGACGGCTCGACCGCTGCCTTGGTTGCCTATGCAATGCGCCACCGCGATTAGTAACGCGGTTTTTTGCAGTCTGCCGTGAAGGCAGGCTGCATTCTTTTATTGTCAGACAATTAAATGATTGGCAGGGTCTGTTCTTAGGGAACGCCCTGAACACTTTGCTTTGCGCACGCTGGCGAGTGGCATCAGGCAAGCAGACAGCACTGCCCAATAGAGGCGACGCTGATAATGGGAGGATGTCCATGCTGGGACAGATGATGACGCAGCCTTTGCTGATTTCGTCGCTGATTGATCACGCCGAACGCTATCATGGCCAGACCGAGATCTACTCGGTCGAAACCGATGGATCGGTCACCGAAACCACATGGGAGCAAGTGGCGCAAAACGCGCGAAAACTAGGATCAGCGCTGACCAAGCTGGGGTTGGAGCCGCAGGATCGAATTGGCACGTTGGCCTGGAACAACCGGCGACATCTGGAGATCTACTATGCCACCTCCGGCGCGGGTTTTGTGTGCCACACGGTGAACCCCCGGCTTTTCCCGGAACAGCTGACTTACATTATCAACCACGCCAAAGACCGGGTTCTGTTCTTTGATGCGACATTCATCCCTCTGGTCGCGGCCCTGCACGAACACCTGACCGAAGTGCGCCATTTCGTTTTGATGGGCCCACGGAATGAAGACGCCGTTGCCCAAATCCCTGGCGTCGCGTTCTATGATGACCTGATCGAAACAGGCGATGACGGTTTCCAATGGCCCAGTTTTGATGAAAACACGGCGTCCAGCCTTTGCTACACCTCGGGTACGACGGGCAATCCCAAAGGCGTTTTGTATTCCCATCGTTCCACAGTTCTGCACAGTTTCGGATCGAATACGCGTGATGTCATCGGCTTTTCAGCTATGGATGTCGTGATGCCAGTGGTTCCGATGTTCCACGTCAACGCATGGGGGTCGCCCTATGCCTGCGCCATGTCCGGTTCGCGCATGGTGCTGCCGGGGCCGGGCCTGCATGGCGAAGCCTTGGTGAATTTGGTCGATAAATATGGCGTAACGCTTGCAATGGGCGTTCCGACGATCTGGCAGGGCTTGCTGGCACATGCCGAAAAATCAGGAAGCAAACTGGCCAGCTTGAACCGCACCGTGATTGGTGGTGCTGCGTGTCCGCCCTCGATGATTGAGACCTTCCGCGAAACTTATGGCGTTGATACGGTTCACGCGTGGGGTATGAGTGAGATGAGCCCGTTGGGTACAACGAACAATCCGTTGGCCAAGCATTTTGACCTGCCGCTTGAAGAACAACACAAGCTGCGCGAAAGCCAGGGCAGACCGCCTTATGGCGTCGAGTTGAAGATCGTCGATGATGACGGCAAGGATCTGCCTCACGATGGCGTCACGCAGGGCGATCTGCTGGTGCGCGGGCATTGGGTGTTGGACAGCTATTTCCAGATGCAGGATGAAGACCTGCTGCAGGGCGGCTGGTTCGCGACCGGAGATGTCGCAACGCTGGACCCGGACGGATACATGACAATCCGGGACCGGTCCAAGGACATCATCAAATCCGGGGGTGAATGGATCAGCTCGGTCGAGTTGGAAAACATCGCCGTCGCCCACCCACAGCTCGCCACGGCAGCCGTTGTTGGTGTGCCTCATCCCAAATGGGACGAACGCCCCTTGTTGGTGGCCGTCAAAGCCGAAGGTTCCGACCCCAGCGAAGAAGAGTTGCTGGCCTTCTTTGACGGCAAGATTGCCAAATGGCAGGTTCCCGACAAGGTTGTCTTTGTGGACGCGCTTCCATTGAACGCGACCGGCAAGGTCCTAAAGCGCAACCTGCGCGCGGACTTCGAGGATGCCTTGATGGGCTAAGCGCCTGATATTTTTGGAAATGGCTCCGGCGGTAGGGATCGAACCTACGACCAATTGATTAACAGTCAACTGCTCTACCGCTGAGCTACGCCGGAAC